>DASRQX010000037.1:0-29119 GCA_035696165.1 Acetobacteraceae bacterium
CTCCCCGAATTTCTCTTGAATACCCCCAAAAGCTCCATCTTCGCGAAATTCGTCACCGAACGACAGGACACCAACAAAATGCAGGCCTTCCGCCTCGCCGCCTGATACCCAAATTCCTCGCAAACCCCAGACTCGCGAGTATGCATGGGTGCTGGCGTATTTAGCTTGTTGACTCGATTTGCGACGATAAGGTGCAAACCTGCACTGACCGGGTGGGGACACTTCGCATGTTCGCCGGCTTCCGCGATCGGGTCGAACTCCGGTTCCGCTTCGCGCGCCGGCTTCGTTGCGGGGCGGCGGCGGTGGCTGGGTCACCGCGGCCACTCCCGGGGTGCGGGGGGACCGCCTACGTCACCCCCGCCGCCCTGTGTTGCGTCCACGCCGCGCGCTCGGCGGCATTGGCGTCCGCCTCGACCTTCTGGCGCGCCGCCCGGACACGCGGCAATAGCCGATCCGCGGCGGTGGACTGGCGCATCACGCTGACCCCCTGGAGTGGCATATCGGGCGAACTCAGGGGTCATCGCGGGATCGCGGGTGCCCGCGCGGGTAGGCCGTCCTGGGGACCGGTACCGACGAGTTGGATGGCAAGTTCGGCCGTACCGGGATTTGCCGGCAGCAGGCAGCCAACCTGGGCGATCCCAGCGTTGTCGCGACGGGCAAGGTCGTCCGGTGTGCCGATGACCGGCGGAGCCAGCGCGGTGCGGCGCGTCTGCAACCGTTGGTGCTGCAGGTCCCTGCGCAGCGGACAGGTGAAATCGAACGCTTCGGGACTGGTATGGGGTTCCATGGGCATATGGTAATGTTATACATGGTATCTGTCAAAAGTTATTAGATCTACCGCACGGGCCCGCATCGCACCACCATCACCTCATCCGCAATTCGCGTTCGGATCCGGGCGCGCGACCCAGAGCGAACGCCGCCGCTGGCGCTACATTGGCTGCATGCGGCACAGGATGCACGCGTTCCTAGTCGCTGAAACCGGCGCCTATGCCATCGCAACCCGCCTGGCCGGTTCGCGTCCGCGCCGGATCATTGCGGCAGATCGGCGGGCCGCATGCCGGTCTGGGCAAAAAACCGTATCCCGTCCGCGTCGAACGCGGATTTGAGCCGGCTGAACACCACCGCGCGCACTTTGAACTGCAGCCCCGGGCGGGTGCGGACGATGATCCCGACATGGATGCCATCAGCCCCCAACGCGGTCACACCGATCGATACCGGCGCAGTAATGATCCCGCTGGCGAGCGACGGGTCCTGCATCACCTCGTTGCTGACCCGTTCGATCGCCCGCTCCACCCGCTCCAGATCGGCCTCGTAGACGACGGTCACTTCCATCAGTTCATTGACGAAGTCGCGCGAGTAATTGGTGATCGCCTTCAGGTCGCCGAACGGCACGGTGTGCAGTGGCCCCTTGTAATGCCGCAGCTTGACCGAGCGCAGCGAGAACGTTTCGACCGTGCCGCTGATCCCGCCGCTCTCGATCAGCTCGCCCACGCGGAACGCGTCGTCGAGGAGAAAAAACACCCCGGACAGCACATCGCGCACCAGCGTCTGGGCGCCGAAGCCGACCGCGATCCCGACCACGCCGGCGCCGGCCAGCAGCGGACCGATCTGCAGCCCCATCGCCGCCAGCGCACTCAACGAGGCGATGATCAGCACAAAAATGAACAGGAAGTTGCGCAGCACCGGCAGCAGCGTGCGAATGCGCGCGCGCCTTCGCAGTGCGTCACCGTCCAGATCATCGATCGGCACCACCGTGCCGGTCAGCCGCACATCGATCAGCGCACGCATCACCAGCCACAGGAGATCGGCGCCGAGCAGGATCACCAGTGCCTCGAACGTTCCCCGCCCGAGCCGGGTCATCGCAGTCTCGCTGGTCGCGACCGAGGCCATATCGATCTGCCAGATCCCGATCAGCGCCGCGGCGGCCGCGACCACCACCAGCGCCTGCATGCATCGATCGGCGATGGCGCTGACCGCGGAGACCTCATCGCCCTGCCGCAGCCACTGCCCGCGGGTGACCCGCGCGGCGGCATTGCGCAACACATACAGCCCGATGGGTACCGCGCCGATCACCAGCAGCGACAAGGCTGTCTTGGTGGCCTGGGTCAGGAACAGCAGCCAGACCAGCAGCAGGCCAAACGACATCAGCACCCGGAAGGCCGCCCGGCGCGGGCTGAGCGGGCCTGGCGTCGTGCGGTCGCGTGGCGTCCAGACGATCGCGATGCCGCACAGCGCGAGCGCGAGCAGCAGGATCTGGCGCAGCAGTTCCAGGCTTTCCGGCGGCAGGCCCAGGCCGCGCAAAACCACGATCGTTTGCCAGCCCAGCGCGCCGATCGCGGTTAACGCCGCCAGCCAGCGATGCCAGAACCACGCGCGCCGGGTACTGATCGGCACCAGGCGCAGTCGCTCGGCGCCGGGTGCAATGAAGAAGCGCGACACCGTATGGCTGAACCGGATCAGCAGCGTCGCCCAGAGATAGCCCAGGATGAGCGAACCGCTCGAGGCCGGCCAGCTGAACAGCATGAAGGTGCCCATGCTGCCCGCCGCGAAGGTGCCGAGCAGCAGGATGGCGAAGGCCAGGCGCTCGACCAGCACCGCCAGCCGGTGCTCCAGCGTTTCCACGTTGTGGTGGTCGAAATGTGCCAGCCATGGGCGCGCGGCGAACAGGAACAATCGCTGTGCTGCGATGCCGCCGGCGACGAAGGCGATCAGGTAGAATAGCATGTGGAGTGTGTCGGACGCCGGCATGGTGGCGCTCAACCGATCCCAGCAAGCGCGTAGCGCGTCCGGCAGCAGCCGAAGCTGGGTGCCGAGATCGATGATACGCTGGCGCGTATCGGCCAGCGCGCGGTCGAGCGTCCGACCCATCGAACCGGTCGTGGCGGCGGGCGGCGGCGGCGCGATGGGCGCCGCCATCAGCCGCTCGCGCACGGCCGGGTCGCCCAGCAGGTCCAGCAGCGCCGCGCCCTGCGGCGTGTCGAGCAAGGCCCGCGCCTGTGCGGCGCGTTCCGACACGTCGGTGGATGCGGGTGCGCTGGATGCCGCTTGCACCGCGGGCGCACCGAGCAGCAGCGCGGCCAGCAGCAGACACGCGGCGCCCGTCGCCCGCGACGCGACCCCGGCCGCACCGAATTCCCCACGCCCCATCAGATGTTACTCGTGTTGGCGTGGCGGCTTCCCGCTACGCGATGCGATCCCGGCGCCCAGAGCCGCCGGTGCGACTGCGAGACGCGCCGGCCACCCACGGTATGGGATGCACCGCGCATCGGCGCAACGGTCTCGCGCTCACGCGTCGTTGCCTCTCGTGGGCCGAACACGCGAACCCAGCCGTTGTCGTGCGGATCCGCGGCGTACGCTGGGTGGCGCTGTAGCCCGGCTGCGCGGCGCGTTCCGTCTTCAAACGACGCGGATCGGCGTAGAGGCCCGCGTGCGGGAACGCGACGCTGATTTCCGGCATGAACAGGCTGTCGCCCTCGTTCAGGGTGGTTGCCGTCCAGGTCTCATCTCGCCGTTCAAAAACCGTCGCGCCAATGCTGTCCTGCTCCAGGATGACGTAGCGCAGGATCGATTGTGTTGCGTGGTACTCGCGGACCTTCTCGATACGATCCGTGCGCGATGTGCTTTCGTTCAGCTCCTCGAACACCACGACGGGGTTCTCGATGACCGATGAACCGTCGCGCTGCAGCACGCAGCTTACGACGGCGTCTGGGTAGCGCGCCCTTCCGTCGACTAGGATTTTCACGTCGGGCCCGAACGGTTCACAGGGCTGGCCCTTGAGCCCGCCATCAAAGGCGCGATGCAGCCTGCGCATGATTCGGTTGTGCGCAATCGTGCTCCCAGTCGTGGCGATCGGCTGAACGCCGTCGAACTCGAAGCGCGTGGGTTGGCGGTCCTCCCAGCCGAGGAATTCTGTTACCGTCACCGGGTTTTGCACATCGATAGTCGTGGGCGGCGCACACCCCTCTCCCCAACCCCCTCCCTCAAGGGGAGGGGGAGAACAGGTTTCGTTGTTTCGGCGCCTCGGTTGCTACGCCGTCCGGTCGCCCTTCACGCCCAGCGCCGCCTGCGCGGCAGCCAGTCGCGCGATCGGCACCCGATACGGACTACACGAGACGTAATCCAGCCCGACTTCCTCACAGAACGCGATCGAGGCCGGGTCGCCGCCGTGCTCGCCGCAGATGCCCAGCTTCAGATCCGGCTTGGCGGCACGGCCCTTTTCGGTGGCGATGCGCACCATCGCACCCACGCCCTCGACATCGATCGAAACGAACGGGTCCTTCGTCAGGATGCCCAGCTCGACGTAAGACGGCAGGAACTTGCCCGCGTCGTCGCGCGACAGGCCAAACACGGTCTGCGTCAAATCGTTGGTGCCGAAGCTGAAGAAATCGGCGATCTCGGCGATCTGGCCCGCCAGCAGGGCGGCGCGCGGCAGCTCGATCATCGTGCCGACGGTGTATTCGATCGTCATGCCGGCCTCGGCGAACACCTGTTGCGCCACCTTGTCCACCTGCGCGCGGGTGAGTTCCAGCTCCTTCTTCGTGGCGATCAGCGGGATCATCACCTCGGGCACCGGCGCCGTGCCGCTTTCCTTGGCGGCCGCGATGGCGCCCTCGAAGATGGCGCGCGCCTGCATCTCGTAGATCTCGGGATAGGAGATTCCCAGCCGGCAGCCGCGGTGCCCCAGCATCGGGTTCGCTTCGGCCAACTCTGCCGCGCGCCGGCGCATCATTTCGACATCGGTGCCCAGCGCGCCCGCGACCTCGGCGAGGTCCGCGTCGGCATGCGGCAGGAACTCATGCAGCGGCGGATCGAGCAGCCTTATCGTCACCGGCAGCCCGGCCATGATGCGGAACAGCTTGTGGAAATCGTCGCGCTGGAACGGCAGCAGCCGGGCAAGTGCCACGCGGCGGCCGGCCTCGTCGCGCGCCATGATCATCTGGCGCACCGCGCCGATGCGCTCGGGGTCGAAGAACATGTGCTCGGTGCGGCAGAGGCCGATGCCCTCGGCGCCGAATTTGCGCGCGGTCTCGGCATCCAGCGGCGTTTCCGCGTTGGCGCGAATGCCGAGCCGGCGGTTGGCGTCGGCCCATTCCATCAGCGTGCCGAAATCGCCGGACATGGCGGGTTCCACCATCGCGACCGAGCCCAGGAACACCTCGCCGGTGCTGCCGTCGAGCGTGATCGTTTCGCCGGCGCGCACCGTGCGCCCGCCGGTCGCCAGGGTCTGCGCGTTGTAGTCCACCACGATGCCGCCGGCGCCGGCGACGCAGGGCCGGCCCATGCCGCGCGCCACCACCGCGGCGTGGCTGGTCATGCCGCCGCGCGTGGTCAGGATGCCGCGCGCCGCGTGCATCCCGTGGATGTCCTCCGGGCTGGTTTCGATCCGCACCAGGATCACCGCTTCACCCCGCGCGGCGCGGCTCTCCGCCTCGTCGGCGTTGAACACCACCACGCCGTTGGCGGCGCCGGGGCTGGCCGGCAGCCCCCTGGCAAGCAGGACGCGCGGCGCGTTGGGATCGAGCGTCGGGTGCAGCAACTGATCGAGTGCTGCGGGGTTGACCCGCAGGACCGCTTCCTTCTGGTCGATCAACCCCTCATGCGCCATTTCGACGGCGATGCGCAGGGACGCGGCGGCGGTGCGCTTGCCGCTGCGAGTCTGCAACATGTAGAGCTTCTTCTGCTGGATGGTGAATTCGATGTCCTGCATGTCGCGGTAGTGCTTTTCCAGCGTCGCGCGCACCGTCAGCAGCTCGGCATAGGCCTCCGGCATCGCGTCCTCCAGCGACACCTCGCCCGGCTGGGCGCTCGCCTTGGACATCGGCTGCGGGGTGCGGATGCCGGCGACGACGTCCTCGCCCTGCGCATTCACCAGGTACTCGCCGTAGAACGCATTTTCCCCGGTGGACGGGTTGCGGGTGAAGCAGACGCCGGTGGCGCAGTCGGTTCCCATGTTGCCGAACACCATGGCCTGCACGTTGACCGCGGTGCCCCAGTCGGCGGGGATGTCGTGCAGCCTGCGGTAGGTGATGGCGCGCGGGTTCATCCACGAGCCGAACACCGCGCCGATCGCGCCCCATAACTGCTCGTTGGGGTCCTGCGGGAACGGCTTGCCGGTCACTTCCTGCACCATCTCGCGATAGCCGGCGACCACACCCTGCCAATCCTCGGCGCTGAGTTGGGTGTCTTCGATCGCGCCGGTGTCCAGCTTGGTCTGCTCGATGATCTCCTCAAACCGGTGGTGATCGACGCCGAGCACGACGGAGCCGTACATCTGGATGAAGCGGCGATAAGAGTCCCAGGCGAAGCGGGGGTCGTTGGCGGCGGCGTCCAGGCCCGCCACGGTCGCGTCGTTCAGGCCGAGATTGAGCACGGTGTCCATCATCCCCGGCATCGACACCCGCGCGCCGGACCGCACCGAGACCAGCAGCGGCCTGGCGGCATCGCCGAAGCCCAGGCCGACCGCCTGTTCCACCACCGCCAGGGCGGCGCGCACCTGGTCTTTCAGTTCGCCGGGGTAGGCGTTGTTATTCTTGTAGTAAGCGGTGCAGACCTCGGTGGTCAGCGTGAATCCCGGCGGGACGGGCAGGCCGATCGAGGCCATCTCAGCCAGGTTGGCTCCCTTGCCGCCGAGCAGGTCGCGCATGTCCGCCCGGCCTTCTTTGTGGCCGGCGCCGAAGCTGTAAACCCACTTGCTCATCCGGGCCTCCGTTTAGCCTTCAAGACGCGAAAAATCGGCGACACGATCCATGGTCGCCTGCACCCGATGAAGAAGCTGCAAACGATTGCGGCGCAATTCTGGCTCGGGTGCGTTCACGGTTACCTTATCGAAAAACGCGTCCAGAGGCGCCCGCAAACGCGCGAGTTCCGACATGGCGCCGGCGAAGTCCTCCTGGGCGAGCAGGTGGGATACGGTGCCGATGGCCCCCAGGGCACGATCCAGGTCGAGCTCGGCCAGTTCGCGCAACAGGCTTGCGTCCGGTGGGGCGTCGTGTGGTCCATCCTTGCGCATCTCGATGCGCAGGATGTTGGCGGCGCGGCGGTAGGCGGTCAGCAGATTGGCCCCGTCCGCGGTGCCGAGCAGCGCTGCCACCGCCTCGGTCCGCGCCAGCAGGCGGGTCAAATCGTCGTCAGCACTCTGTTCCCCGTTGGGCGCGCCCTTGGCGGCGAAGACGGCGGCCAGGACATCGTGCCGCGCCCCCTCGGCGCGAAGCTGCACGCGCAGCCGCTCCACCAGAAAGCCGATGACATCGTCGATCAGGCTGAGATCATCGCGGTGGTTGGCGGGTCTTTGGAGCACCTGCTCCAGCGCATCCTGCACAAGCTGCCGTAACCCCAGCCGGAGACGGTTTTCCCGTATGATCCGAATGATGCCGAGCGCGGCGCGGCGCAGCGCGTAGGGATCGCCGGAACCGGTCGGCTTCTCGCCAATGGAAAAAAACCCGACCAACTGGTCAAGCTTGTCGGCCAACGCCACGGCGATCGAGACCGGCGCGGCCGGCACGAGGTCGGTCGGTCCCTTCGGCGCGTAGTGGTCGCGGATGGCGTCGGCGACTGCGGGCGGCTCGCTGCCGTGCAGGGCGTAATAGCGGCCTATAACGCCTTGTAGATCCGGGAATTCTCCGACCATACCGGTGACCAGATCCGCCTTGGCAAGTTCGGCCGCGCGTTCGGCCAATGCCTGATCGGTGCGAACCCGCGGGGCGATCACCGAGGCCGACCGTTTCAGCCGGCGCACGCGGTCGCCCTGGCTACCCAGTTTGGCGTGGAATGTCACCTGATCGAGCTTCGGCACAAGGCTTTCCAGCCGCGTCTGGCGGTCGAGGTCCCAGAAATACCGCGCATCGGCGAAGCGGGCGCGCAGCACGCGCTCGTTGCCGGCGATGCTGACCGCGCCGCCGTCCGCCGGTTCGATATTGGCGACGAAGGCGAAGAACGGGGCCGCGGCCCCCTCGGGGGTGCGCAGCGCGAAGTAACGCTGGTTGACCCGCATGGAGACCTCCAAGACCTCGGGCGGCAGGTCCATGTAGGCGGGGTCGATCCGCCCGAGCAGCGGCACCGGCCATTCGACCAGCCCGGCAACCTCATCGAGCAGGCCGGGATCGTCCACCACCTGAAGTCGCCGTTCGGTGGCGAGACGGCCGACGCCCTCGGCGATCAGTCGCTTGCGTTCCCCGGCATCGACCAGGACGTGGCGCGCGCGCAGTTTGCCGGCCCAGTCGGCGCAGCCGGTCACCGGGAAGGCGCCGGGCGCATGGAAGCGATGGCCCTCGGTCAGGTCCGCCGAGGCCAGCCCATGCCCGTCATCGCCCCCGTCGCGCAAATCGAACGGGACGATCACGCCATCCAGCAGGCAGGTGATCCGTCGCAGCGGCCGCACCCAGGTGAACGCACTGGGGCCGCCCCAGCGCATTGATTTCGGCCAGGGGAAGCGGCGCAGCAGCGCGGGCATTTCCCGCGCGATCAATGTCGCAGCTGGTATCGAGGGCGCGGCTTTGTCCAGCACCCAGTAGTCACCCTCGACCCGAAGTTGCTCCTTGCTGGCATTGTGCTTGCGCAGGAATCCGGTCAGCGCCTGTTCTGGCGCGGTGGCGCGCGGGCCGCGCTCGATGGTGCGGCTCGCCGTCACTTCCGGCGCCACAAGTGCGCAAAGGGCAATGCGGCGCGGCCCGTAAAAGCCGCGGACCTGTTGCGGCGCCAGACTGCCCAGGCTCTCGGTAATCAGGCGCCCCAGATCCTCCGCCGCGCGAGCCTGCATGCGCGCGGGGATTTCCTCGCTGAACAGCTCCAGAAAGAATTCCGGCATGGTCAGTCCTTCAGCGCCGGCTCAACGTCCGTCTGGGCGAAGCCATCACCGTTGAACAGCAGCGGTTGCCGCGGTTTTTGGCAAGCGCATAGACTAAGCAGCCGCCATGGTTCATCCGACCCCGCTGACGAAGGATGGCGCGATGCCTGCCGTTACGTCCTCATCAGGCCGACGGCCGCGACCGGCATGCCCCGTCTACCTGGCACGCCTGGTCCTACGCCGCCATGCGCGAGCCGCGCGCAATCTCGCGGGTGATCGCCATGATGCGCTCCTGGCGCAACTTGCGCGCGGTCTCGCGCGCGATCTGCTCGCGCAGCGCGGTCACCACCGCCGAGCGCAAACTCTCCCCGGTCAATTCTACCAACTCGGCGGCCAACGCACAGGCGACCTCGTCGCGGATCAGGAGTTCGGTGTGCATGTCATTTCCCTAGAGTACGATCTTGCGGCTTTCGGCGCCGTTGGGACGGCGATACATCACGTTACGGCCTCGCCCGCAACCCACACGTCGCAGCAGCCTTTCGCCAAAGTGCGAACCCGGCCGATGTAGCTGGCCCGCTCGGTCACGCTGATCACCCCGCGGGCGTCCAACAGGTTGAACAGATGGCTCGCCTTGATGCACTGATCATAGGCCGGCAATGCCAGACGATGCGCCAACAGCGCCGCGCACTCCGCCTCGGCGTCGGCGAAATGGCGGGTCAGCATGGCAGTATCGGCGCATTCGAAGTTGTAAATGCTGTATTCCCGCTCGGCGCGCAGGAATACATCGCCATAGCTGATACTTTGCTCGCCTGCGGCACCGTTGAAGTCCAGGTCGTAGACGTTCTCACGGTCCTGCACGTACATCGCCAGCCGTTCCAGGCCATAGGTCATCTCGAAGCTCGGTAATGTGACCGGAATACCGCCGACCTGCTGGAAGTAGGTGAACTGACCCACCTCCATCCCGTCGCACCAGACCTCCCAGCCCAGTCCCCAGGCGCCGATGGTTGGGCTTTCCCAATCGTCCTCGACGAAGCGGAAATCGTGCAGATGCGGATCGAGGCCCAGCTCGCGATAGCTCGCCAGCAGCAGGTCCTGGGCGTCCGGCGGGGACGGCTTCATGATGACCTGGTATTGGTAGTAGTGCTGCAGCCGGTTCGGGTTCTCGCCATAGCGCCCGTCGGTCGGCCGGCGCGACGGCTGCACGTAGGCTGCCCGCCACGGCCGGGCGCCCAGCGCGCGCAACGTGGTGGCCGGATGGAACGTGCCGGCGCCCATCTCCACGTCATATGGCTGCAGAATCACGCAGCCCTGGCGCGACCAGAAGCCATGCAGGCGCAAGATCAGGTCCTGGAAGCTGAGCCTGGTGTCGACGCTGTCCATGGGCCAGGGCATCTTTTGAGCAGAGGGCATCTGTTGAGCAGGGAGCGGCGCGACATAAAGCACCCTGCCCGAATCCGGGCAAGACGGTCCTTACGTCATGCACCCCCCCAGCACAGGCGAAACGACGGCATCACGCATGTTGTGATATCAGGACTACTTCGCCCCACCGAGGTCTTGCCGTGACGCGACGCTCCATCAGCCTGCTTGCCCTGCTGTGCAGCCCACTGCTGATGGCGGCCGCCACCTACGACCCGCCGGTTACGCCCACGTGGCCCGGCCTTAACTCATCAAACGCCAACGCGTCGGGTGTCGACATCCAGGAGTTGGTCCGGGACGCCAATGGCGGGAACCCGGCCGCACAGTTCAAGCTGGGTGAACTCGCCCGCAAGGCGGGGAACGCGGAAGCGGCGTTCGGTTGGATGCGTCGTGCCGCGGACCAGCACTTTCACCCGGGCGAGGGCGCGTTGGCGAGCATGCTGTATCGCGGCTTCGGCACCGAGCCCGACCCGGTGCGCGGCGCGATCATGGCTCGCCGGGCGGCGGATGGCGGTGATGCGAACGGCCAGATGGTGCTGGGCTGGCTGTCCGCCATCGGCGGCAGCGTCGAGCAAAGCTGGCCAGACGCCATCGACTGGAGCCGCAAGGCCGCCGAGCAGGGCAACGCGCGTGCCCAGGCCGATCTCGGCTGGATGCTGCTGGCCCGCAACGACGCGCCGCGAGATCCGGAACAGGCAATCTCCTGGTACCAGAAAGCGGCCGAGCAGGACGACGCGGTTGCCGAGACGGAACTCGGGCGGATGTATGCATTCGCCTTCCACCTGCCGCGCGACACGGAACGCGCCGCGACGTTATTCCGCCGTGCAGCGCAGCAGGGGTACGCGCCCGTCGAGCGCGAACTGGGTTTCGCTTACTGGTCCGGCGCCGGAATCGAGCACAGCGACGTAGATGCGGTGGCGTGGTTCACCGCCGCGTCAGGGCAGGGCGATGAGCGCGCCACCCTGATGCTGGCGAACGCCTATGAGGCCGGGCGGGGCGTGACGCAGGATCGCATAGAAAGCTGGACATATCTGCTGCGCGCGGCCGCGCAGGGCGATGCGTTGGCCCGCATCGTGGTGGCGCGCAGCTTTGCCGGCTCGAACTGGGCGCCGCGCACTGACATGGCGGAAGCGGCGAAGTGGTTCGAGAAAGCGTTGGACGTGTCCGACCCGATGCCGCGTTATCGGGCCGAGGAAACCACCGGTTCGTTTACCGCGATCCTGGCGCTGGCGCGCCTCGAATTCGGCTCCATGGTGGAGTTCGGCCACGGCACGCGGAAGGATATCGCGCGTGCGCGGCGCCTGTTCGAAGCCGCAGCGGATGGCGGCAACGAGCAGGCGATGAACCGCATCGGCTACCTGTACCTCAAAGGCGTCGGCGTGCCGATCGACAAGGCAAAGGCCGTGGCGATGTTTCGGCGTGCGGCGGCGGCCAATTCCGCCCCCGCGATGTACAATCTCAGCCTGGGCTACACCGAAGGCTGGGCCGGCGAGCGGGACCCGGCGCAGGCGCTTGATTATCTGCGCCGCGCCGCCCGGCGTGGCTATGCCGGTGCGCAATGCGCGCTGGGACTGCGCTACGAGAACGGCACCAATGTTGCCGCAGATGCCCGCGAGGCGATGACCTAGTACCGGCTGGCCACGGCGGGCGGCAACGCCGATGCGTTCGACAACATTGGCAACGCCTATTTCAACGGCAAGCTGGGGGAGAAGCAGGACGACGCCGAGGCGGTGCGCTGGTACCGCGCGGCGGCGGCGCGTGGCCATGCCAACGCCGCCGCGATGCTGGCCACCATGTATGAGCAGGGGCGTGGCATGCCGGCCGACCAGGCCGAGGCGGTGGCCTGGCTGCGCAAGGCGGCGGCCTGGGGCATAACGGCGCGCGCCTGACGCTGGCGCGCGCGCTGCGCGACGGCGCGAAGGGGCTGACGCGCGATGACGCGGCCGCCTTTGCCCTGTTCAAGCAGGTTGCCGATACGGGCGATACTTTGGCTCAGGCCGATTTGGGCTTCATGTATCTGCAAGGACGTGGCACGCCGGGCGATCCGGCGGCAGCGGCGGCACAGTTTCGCGCGGCGGCGGGCGCCGGCAATGCCTATGTCCAGGACCAGCTCGCCGCGCTGACCGAGCAGGGTCGCGGTACCCAATAGGACGACGCGGCCGCACTGGGTCTGTACCGGGCGGCGACGGCGCAGGGTTTTGCGAACGCACAGGCCAATCTCGGCTTGGCCTACCGCTTCGGCCATCTCGGTCTGGCGGCGGACCCGCAGGAGGCAGCCCGGTTGTTCCGATTGGCCGCCGATCAGGGCAACGCGTTCGCGCAGGACGTGCGCGGCGGCATGTGCAACGACGCGGTCGGCATGCCGCTTGACCGGGCGACCGCGATCACCTGGTATCGCAGGGCCGCGACGCAGGGACGAATTCACGTCGAGGCGGCGCTCGGCAACCTGCTGGGCGAGGCCGGCCAGCCGGAGGAAGCGGCGGTCTGGCTGCGCAAGGCGGCCGAGGCCGGCGATGCCTCGGCGCAGTTCAACCTGGCGCAGGCCTATCGGTTCGGCCATAGCGTCAAGACCGACCTGCCGCAGATGATGCTGTGGCTGCGCAAGGCCGCCGAACAGGGGCAGGTGCCGGCGATGAACGGCCTGGGCTACTCGATCAGGTCGGCTTCGATGACAGCTACGATTTTGTCGAGGCGTATGCCTGGTTGACCCTGCCGGTGGAACGCGCGCCACGAGGCGACATCCTTGATCGGGCGGTGGTCAATCCGGCGAAGGCCAAGGAGCTGATGGGCGAGGCGGACCTGAGTAAGGCCGATGCACGTGCGGAACATCTGCGGGAGACGCTGCCGGCGCAGGCGGGCGTCGTTCAGGCGGCGGCTTCGCGATAGACAGGAATTATCATGACGCCGTGTACTGTCCTGGCGTCGTGGCTTGGCAAGCCGGCGCAGTTCCCGGGATGCGGTTCTGCGGTGCGGTCATAGTTGATGAGAGCGTGCAACTGGCGATTACCGCACCCTTGAGTGCGGGCGAAGTGTGGTAGTGGTATGCGTTGTCCGGCGACTGCGTGTGGTTCGGGGCGGCCATTGAAGCCGGACCCGGATCGCGCCACATCGCCGACTGAGCACGGCCAACACCGCAAGCCCCCAAGGGGTGGAAATCTATGACCAACGAAGAACGCGATATCATCACGAACTTCATCGCCCGTGTCGGCGGCGCCGCGCAACCCGGCGGCAGCCCGTGGGGTGGCTCGGTCCCGGCCACGGCGCAGCCCGCGCTGCCGCCGGTCGATCGCGAGGCGGATGCCCTGATCGGCGAGATGTTCAACCGCTACCCGGAGGCCCGCTACCGCCTGACACAACTCGCCTTCGTGCAGGAACACGCGATGGCCGAGGCGCAGAACCGCATCCAGCAACTGGAAGCGGCGCTGCAGCAGGCACGCCAGGCGGCGCAACAATCCGCGTCCCAGCCGCAGCAGGGCGGCGGCTTCTTCAGCGGGCTGTTCGGCGGCGGACAGCGCTCCGCCCCGCCCCCGCAGCCCGGGCCGGCCTGGAACCAGGGCGCGCCACCGCCGCAGCAGCAATATGCCCCGCCACCGCAATACGCGCCGCAATATGCCCCGGGCTACCAGCCGGGCATGTTCCAGCGGTCGGGATCCGGCTTTCTCGGGTCCGCGCTGACCACCGCGGCCGGCGTCGCGGGCGGCCTGGTGGTGGGCAATGCGCTGATGAACATGTTCGAGCCGCATTCCGGCCTTGGCGGCGGCTTCGGCGGGCAAGGTGGCATGCCGGGAGCAAGCCCCTGGGGCGCACCGACGGGGGCGCCCGACCAAGGCGCAGTCGACCAGGGTACCTGGGATAGCGGCGGTACAGCCCCACCCGATCAGAGCGCCGTCGACCAAGGCACCTGGGATCAGCCCAATCAATCCGGCGGTGACAGTGGGTCCTGGAACGATCCGGGCGGTGATGCGGGTAGCTTCGATACCGGCGGCGGTTCGAACGACCCGCTCTGCTGAGGCGAAGGAAGGCCGGGGCTTTGCCCCGGACCCCCACCGGGGGGCTTTGCCCCCTGGACCCCCACTAAAGGCGGAGCCTTTAGAATCCATCCATGTTGATTGGGGGCACGGGGCGAAGCCCCGGCGTTCCTTCGCGCCAGGCGGAGCGCCGGATTGACGCAGGCGGGTTCGTCTCTACGCTGGTAATCTGGCGCGCGCCGTGCGGTCGGGCGCGTCGGGGAGACGGACGATGGAATTCGGCATGTTTCACGAGTTTGCCCGCATGCCCGGGCGGAGCGAGGCGGAGACCTTTGCGGCCTCATTCGAGGAGGTTGATGCCGCCGAGCGTTGGGGTCTCGACGTGATGTGGCTAGCCGAGTTGCATGTTGATCCGCAGCGCTCGGTGCTGGCGGCGCCGCTGACCATTGCCGCGGCGATCGCCGCGCGCACGACGCGGATGAAGCTTGGCATTGCGGTGCAGGTGCTGCCGCTGTGTCATCCGTTGCGCCTGGCCGAGGAGGTCACCACTGTTGATCACATCAGCCATGGGCGGCTGATCATGGGGGTCGGGCGCAGCGGCTTTGCGCGCACCTATGAGGCGTATGGCATTTCGTATGCCGAAAGCCGCGAGCGGTTCGCCGAGGTGCTGGAGATTTTGCACCGCGCCTTCACCAACGAGCGGTTTAGTTTCGCCGGTGACTTCTACAAGTTCGACAATATCTGCCTGTCGCCGAAGCCGTATCAGCTGCCGTTTCCGGAGATTCGCATTGCCACCACCAGCCCCGACACCTACGCGGTGAACGGTGCGCTGGGGTATCCGATCTTCTGTGCGACGCGGCTTGGCGATCTGTCGGAGCTTGGTCCGCACCTGCGCACCTATCGCGAGGCCTGGGCCGCGGCGGGGCATTCGGGGCAGGGGCAGGTGTTCCTGCGCGTGCCGGTTTATATTGCCGAGACCGCCGAGCGCGCTCGTTCCGAGCCCGAGGCGAGCGTGATGCATTTCTACCGCTATCTCGGTCAGCGGATCGAGCAGTCGGCGACCTCGGCGGGGGCGCGGGCGATCGAGGATCGGTCGGCGCGCGGACTGAAGTTGCAGTCGATCGACTATGATGAGGCGTTGCGCAACAAGATCATTGTCGGCACGCCGGATCAGGTGGAGGAACGGCTGAGCGGCCTGCGTGCCGAGCTGGGGCTGGATGGCATTCTGGCCGAGCTGAACTGCGGCGGGCAGATCCCGCGCGAGCAGATGATGACGTCGTTGCAACTGTTGTGCGAGGACGTGATCCCGCGGTTCAAGGATGCGCCGGCGGCGCATTGAGGGCGACCAACGCGAACGCTGTGAGGATAATTAGCGCGGCCGCGGCATGCCGGCGTCCCAAGAGCGCACACCGGTTCGGTATACCGCGGATCCACACCAGCGGCCGCGTCAGTCCGGGTCCGGCCTGCTGCGCTGTCCGCTTCACTGCACCAGCGCCACCGAGCCGCCGCTGACGCTGCCCGCCAGGCCCGAGCAGGTGGACGCAAGCGCCGATCCACCCGAGAGCGCAATGGCGGAGGCAATCAGCTCCAGGCACTGCCCGGCGCCGTTGCCCACGCTGCCGGCGCCGCTGAGCGTAATCAGCGCGATCGGGAAATAGAACGCGCCGGACAGTGAATTGCCGCTGGCCGCCTCGGAGAAGCTGGCGCCGCCTGCCGCGTTGCTGGCGACCACCAGATCCTGCAGCATCCCGGAGGTGGGAGCGGTGAGCGTCACGTTAGTGTAGCCGGAGGCGACGCTGAACGTGCCTCAAGTGATGATCGTGACCGCGTTGCCGGTGACGGTGCCGCCGCCACCGCTACCGCCGAGCGTGAAATTGCCCGCGACCGTATAGGTCCCGGCGCCGAGTGTGGCGCTGCCGGCCAGGCTGAACGTGCCCTCCAGGTCGTGCGCGGGCGCCGCGCTCAGCGTGAAGTTGCTGCCCCCGCCAGTGGAGATGTTCCCGACAGCCTGGAACGTGCCGCTGCTCATGTTCCCCAGCGTGGTCGTGGTGCTGCCACTCACATTGATGGCGTAACCGGCGCTGCCGGCGCCGATGGTGAAGCTGTTGGCGGAACTGCCGGCACCGATGCCGAGCGTCGCGCCGCCGCCGTTGTAAATGCCGCCCGCGATCGCGTAGCTGCCGGCGCCGAACGTCAGCGAGGTGCCGTTGTTGCAGATGCTGTAGAACGACCCGCTGCAGGTCACGGTGCCAGCGCCGATATCATAGCTGCCGGCGGCGAATGTCGTGGTCAAACCGCCGCCGACGATAATGCCGCCGGCGACGTTGTAGGTGCCCGGCCCGAAACTTGCGCCGGCGCCGCTGACGTTGATCGCGCCGCTGATGTCGTAGGTGTTGGTCGCCGAACCGGCGACCGCGAAGTTCAGAGTGATGCCGCCGCCCAGCGAGATGGTGCCGAAATGATAAATCCCACCTGCCGGCAGGTGACCGTCCAGACCGGCTGAGCCCAGGCGCCGCTGCAACCGCCGGTTCCGGCGAGCACGCCCGTCGCCGGGCTGCCGTAGGTGAACAGGATATTACTGCCGGCCGTGACCGTTGGCCCGGACGGCCCGGTCAGCGTCGCCACGTTCGCCAGATGGGCGACCGCGGCCGCGACCGCCGTGTTGCTGGCCAGAGGATCCGGCGTGGCCACCTCGATGATGTTCACCGAGGCGGTTCCGGTAGGCGGCTCGATGCCGCCACAGGGTTGGCTCGGCACGGCGCCATTGTAGTCGAGCGTCTTGGTGGTGATCGTCGTGCCGCACGGCACCGAAACGGCGGCGTTGGAGGCGACTGAGCAACTGGCGGCCGCGATATTGGTGCCGCCGCTCAGCTTCACCCCGGCGGCCTTGGGCAGCAGCGCGATGATGCAGGCCGATGCGTTCGGCTTGACCTCGGCGTAGGAGCTCACCGTCACCGGCAATGTCGTGCCGCTTCGGAATATCTCCGCAAGATAGAGCGCCGAGGCGGTGGCCACCGTCACCCGCACCGCGTTGTTGCCGTCGCCACTGGGTGAGGCGATCAGGCTGGCGGTGGCCGCGCCGGCGGGAAGCCCGTTCAGTGAGGCCAGGTTGCTGACTGCTGAATTCATCGTCGAACGGGAACCGCTGGCGTTGTAGGCAAGTGCGCCGGCATAGGCCGCGCTGTCCGCCGCGTGCTGGTTGGACACCTTGGCGAGATAGGCCGTGCCAAGATCCACCGAGACGGCTGCCAGGCTGCCGAGCATGGCGATGACCGCGCCGCCGAGGACCGCGATGCTGGCTCGCCGCTGGCGCGCCACGCCTGGCCCAAGCCGGCCGGTCACCCGTCTGATGCGGGTCAGCAGGACGGCCAACCGTTTGGCGCGCGTGCCTTGGTCGTACATGGCTCGGTTATTCGGATACGGCATCGGCGGCGCGATGTCCGATCGTTGCGGCGGCATCGA
Organism: Acetobacteraceae bacterium; assembly: GCA_035696165.1. GTDB lineage: Bacteria > Pseudomonadota > Alphaproteobacteria > Acetobacterales > Acetobacteraceae > Palsa-883. The sequence continues at coordinate 17,629 of DASRQX010000037.1, forward strand.
TGGAAGCAACAATCGTGAGCAGCACCTTCTCAACCTCCGTGTATCGCCGGACAATGCCGGCTTCGCTGCTCGGTTCCGGTGCGCGCCATCGCACCGGTTTGCGAGGCGGCGTTCCACAGCCTCATGTTGCCGGCCGCTTATGCCGGGCCGCGAATGATCGACTCTTCGGTGCTCCCCCCGTCATGCCGGCGCATGCCCGGCGGAGGCTGGGGCCGGTACCCACGATTTGCCTTCGTTACAGAAAAGAAAGAACCTATGCGGGTGGGAGTGGCAGCCAGGCGCTGGATCGGGTTCGGCATGGGTCCCACAGCACGAGAGAGCAACCGATGCGTATCGAGACCCGACCGCAAGACCACCCGACCGCCACCACGGCGGAGATTGCCACACTTCTGGTGTCGTTTGAACTGAGCCAGAGCAAGTGGGTGCTGACCGTCCGCGTGCCTGGCAGCGCGAAGCTGTCGCGCTTCACGGTTCCAGCGCGCGACACGGAGAAGATGTTGAGCCTGCTGACGACGCAGCGCGAGCAGGTGGAACGTCGCACCGGCCGCCCGGTGCGGATCGTGAGTATCTACGAGGCCGGGCTGGACGGGTTCTGGCTGCACCGCTGGCTGGAGACAGGGGGGGTGGAGAGCCATGTGGTCGATACAGCATCGATCCTCGGCCCACCGCGTAGACGCAATGCCAAAACCGACCGGATCGATGGGGAGAAGCTGTTGCGCAGCCTGGCTGCCTGGCTGGGCGGTGAAGTCGGCGTGTGTTCGATGGTGGTGCCACCGAGCGTGGCGCAGGAAGATATTCGCCGCCTGTCGCGCGAGCGCGGCGAGTTGGTTGGCGAGCGGACGCGGCTGAGCAATCGGATCAGCGGACTGCTCGCCAACCAGGGGATTGCCGGGTTCAAGCCGTTGAAGAAGGCAGCACGGCAGGCGCTGGAGAGGTTGCGTACCGGTGACGGGCGCGAGCTGGCGCCACATCTGCGGACGACAATCGAGCGTATCTTGCAACGGCTCGAATTGCTGTGCGAACAGATCAAGGCCGCGGAGGCGGCGCGTGACGCGCTGCTGCGTGCTGCGCGGGTAGACGCGGCGCCGGAGGCGGCGACAGCCGCATCGCCCGAAATGGCGGTCGCGCCGTTGCTGTTGCGGCTGCGCGGGATCGGGCCGGAGTTTGCCACGGTGCTGCAGGTGGAATGTCTGAACAGGGAGTTCGACAACCGACGGCAGTTGGGGGCATTCGCCGGCATTGCGCCGATGCCTTGGGCCAGCGGCAGTGTGGAGCGCGAACAGCGCATCTCCAAAGCCGGGAACCGGCGGTTGCGAACGATCCTCATTGAGCTCGCCTGGTCGTGGCAGCGCCATCAGCCAGACTCGACGCTGACGCAGTGGTTCCACAAGCGGATCAAGGGCCAAAGCGCGCGCGTGAAGCGCATCGCCATCGTTGCGCTCGCGCGCAAGCTGCTCATCGCGCTGTGGCGCTACGTGAAGCACGGTGTGGTGCCGCAAGGCGCCGTGCTGAAGGCCGTGTGAGCCGCTGGCAACCGAAATCGGAACGATGAAGGAACACCGCGCCATGCAATGACAGATACAACGAGGTTCGGTCGGGCCTGATCAGCTTGCCAAAGTCCAGGGCACGGGATCGCATCCACGACGGGCTGAAACATGCCGCAGCTAAAGAATGATCCCGATTGCCCAGCCCGCTGCCCCAAGCATGGGGGTTTATGGTGCGGCCGCTGCGAGCGGCGACCGGATATGAGTTGTTCGCGCGACGCCGCATAACCGATAGGGCTGGGACGTGGACCTGGACAATAGGGCGGAGCGGAGCCGCAAGCAGAACCGACCGCTGCTGAGCGACACGAACGATTGCGCTTGGGTGACGCCGCCGGCCTCAAGTCCTGCGCTGCGCGCACCTGCAAGCGGTCTGCGGGACTTGACCCCGGCATCACCACCCAAGCCCGATGCAGTGGTGCCGTTTAAGCACCCACAAGCGACGACCGACCAATGAAAGGAACACGACGAGATGAGCGAATTTCCACTTGACGGGGGACACCTCATATGAGTCGTGGATACCGGCCTTCGCCGGCATGACGGGGCGCCTGGCGCCTGCATCCGGCACAGAAGGCGCCGGAAAGATGACCAATCGGTTAATGTCCGTAGAAAAAACGCGCACTATCTAGTTAAGCGATCATGACGCCGTCATTCGTCAATTACGGGACGGCTGATGGGCTGGCCACGTGCCCGGGCGAGCGATAGTAGCAAACGACCGGTCGGAAAGACCTGGGAATATATAGATAGGACCGTTGCTCAACTTATAGTGGTATGTTAGACGGCAGCACACCGAAGTAAGCGGCCAAGGATTACCCCGTCGATGCATGTCGCTTGGAAGGCCGCTCTGGGAGTGGCCATCGCACTCGGCGTCGCAGGCCCGGCCGGTGCGCAGAACCTGACGCTGCCGGCATCCGGGCTGCGTATCCTCGATTTGGCCGGGGCGCCGATCAACACGGCGTACACGCTGTACTTCTCCGCGTTTACAGCCACGACCACCGCATCAACGGTGACGTTCGTGTTCCGCCACGACCCCGGCTTCTTTGCCTTCGATGATGCCTCGGTAGTCGACGCTACCATTCCGGGCGGCAACCTGCTGCTGAACCCCGGCTTCGAGCTTGGGGCGCCAACCGTATCCGGCGCCGGTGTCCCGGGTTGGACCTATTTCGAGCAGGCCGGCCTGGTGGATGTCGATTTGCCGGTGCTCGGTTTTGAAGCTGCAATCGGTACGGATGGCTTGTCCGCCCATGGCGGTGGCTTTTTCTGGGACGACGGCGCGACCGGCGGCTACGACGGGATAGACCAGACCTTCGCGACCACGGTCGGCAACACGTCGGCAACACGTACGTCGTCAGCTTCTACCTCGCCGAGATCAACTCCAACGACGTTGCCACGCCCGGCAACGATTACCAGCAGACCTGCGCCAACGGGAACCCTCCGGGCACTGAGTGCAATGGCATCGATGTGCTGGCGTACGCCGGCAATGGCCTGCCGCCGACCGACACCGTGCCTGAACCGGTCTCGCTGACGCTGTGCTGGGTGCCGGGATCGGTGGCCTGGGCCTGGTGCGGCGCAAGCGCGCGCAAAATGCGCTGAGTGCCGGTCAGTCGAAGCTTGGCGGCGCTCGCCGGCTCAGTTGACTGCGCGGCGGTACGGCGATGTCCGCGCACGTTGCGTCCGCGAGCAACAGCTCCTTCAAGGTCGGGCGGGCGGCAAGCTGCAGGCGCCGCCATTCCTCGATCGGCACCAGCACGGCCGTCTCGGCGCCACGGCGGGAGACCACCTGTGGCCCGTCCTGTCCGACAGCGATCGGTTAGCCGCCACCGTTGATGGTGAGCACCGTGCCCGAGGTGTAGCCGGACCGCTCGCTCGCCAGGAACGCCACGGCGTAGCCGATCTCGGCGGGGCTGGCGGGGCGGCCGAACGGCATCCCCTTGGTCAGCTCGCGCCAGCGCTCCGGATCGCCCAGCGTCTTCGCCGCGTTGTCCCGCTGCAGCATCACCAGCCGCTCGGTTTCCACCGGTCCGGGGTTGATCGCCACCACGCGCAGCCCGTCGGACGGCGCCTGCTTGCCCAGCGCGCGGGTGAACGCCATCAGCGACGCATTGCCCGCGGCACCGGCGATGTAGGCGGAGGGAAACTGCTCGCCCGCGGCGCCGATCACGTTGACGATCACGCCGGACTTGCGCGCCTTCATTTGAGGGTACACCGCGCGGCACAGCGAGATGAAGCCGAACACCTTCAGGTCCCACGCCTTGCGCCAGGTCGTGTCGTCCACCGTCAGCAGGTCGCCCGGCGGGATGGCGCCGGCGTTGTTCACCAGGATGTCGATCTCGCCCGCCTCGGCCGCCACCTTGCGCACCGCCGAATCGGACGACAGGTCGGCCGGGATCACCCGCACGCTGACCTGCCGGCGGGCGCGGATGGCGGCCGCCGCCGCGTCCAGCACCGCCGCGTCGCGCGCCACCAGGATCATGTCGCAGCCTTCATCGGCCAACACCTCGGCCGAGGCGCGGCCGATGCCCTTCGAGCCGCCGGTGATCAAGGCCCGCTTGCCGGTCAGTTGCAGATCCATCTCACGCTGCCTTCCTGTTCATTCCCATCCGATAGGCCCGGCACGCCGCGCCGAACGCGCCGAAGATCGCCAGGCTCGCCGCATTGCCGGCATAGTCCCATTCCGGGTGCCATTGCACGCCGCAGGCGAAGCCGCGGGCAGTCGTTACGCGCACCGCTTCGATCGTGCCGTCGTCGGCCAGTGCCTCGATCGCCAGGCCGGGCGCCGGGCGCTCGATCGCCTGGCCGTGCAACGAGTTCACCATGATCGCGTCGGCGCCGACGATGCGCGCCAGTTCGCCGCTCAGCACGATCCGGTGCTTCGGGCCATAACGTTGCTCCAGCGTGCCGGCGCCGCTGCGATGGTCCAGCCGTCCGTCCAACTCGTGCACCTGCTGGTGCAGCGTGCCGCCGAGCGCCACGTTCAGCTCCTGGATGCCGCGGCAGATCGCCAGCACCGGCATGCCGCGCGCGATCGCCACACGGATCAGCGGCAGCGTGGTGGCGTCGCGCTGCTGGTCATGCAGCTCCGACGTCTTGCTGTCGCCGCCGTCGTAGTGGCTGGGATGCACGTTGCTTGGGCTGCCCGGCAGCAGCAGGCCGTCGATGCGGTCCAGCACGGCCAGCTCTGCGTCACCCAGCGGCGGAATGAGAATCGGCACTGCGCCGGCGCCGCCCAGCACCGCCACGGCGTAGCGCGCCGGAGTGTCGTGGCGCGGGTGGCCGTCCACCTCGATCGCGCAAGCGGGAATGCCGACTATGACGTCCATCAGGCGCAGCCCTTCTGTTGTTCGGTGCGCAACTAATGACGCGGTCGGAACCGCTGGGCAATCACCGAACCGAGCGAGCCGGCGCACATCAGCAATGCCATGCCGCGTGGCGTGCCGTCGGTCAGCAGCCCGACCAGCAGGCCGCTGGTTGCGCCCAGGCTGAACTGGCTGACACCCAGCAGCGCCGCGGCGCTGCCGGCGTGCGCAGCGTGGCGCGACAGTGCGCCGACCATGGCGTTGGCGTTGGTGAAGCCCATGCAACTGATTGAAACGAACACCGGCGCCATCACCAATGGCAGGACGTGAAATCCGCCGAACGCCACGGCGCACAGCACCACGGCGCTGCACAGTGAAACACGCTGAGCCATCACCAGCAGTTGTGACGGGCTGAACCGCTGCAACAGCCGCGCATTGATCTGCGAGCAGGCGATCAACCCCATCGAATTCAGCCCGAAAAGCAGCGCGAACACCGACGGCGACAGGTGGAAGCCCTGGATGAACACCGGCGACGAACCGCCGAGATAGGCGAACATCCCGAAGCTGGCGCAGCCGCCCATCGCGGCGTGGGTGACGAAGCCGCGCTCGGTGAGGATTTGCCGGTAGCGGTCGAGTTGCTCGCCGAGATTGAGGTGGGTGCGGCGCTCCGGCTCCAGCGTCTCCGGCAGGAAGCGCCAGACCAGCACGCAGGCGATCGCGCCGTAGATCGCGAGGATGACGAAGATGACGCGCCAGTGGGCGAACAATAGCACCAGGCCGCCGATCGAGGGGGCCAGGATCGGCGCCGCGCCCATCACCAGCATGAGGCGCGACATCATGATGGCCGCGGCGTGGCCGTCAGCCAGGTCGCGCACCACGGCGCGCGGGATCACCATGCTGGCCGAGGCGGCGAAGGCGGACACCGCGCGGAAGCCGGCGAGCCAGCCGATGGAGGGGGCGAGCGCGCAGCCGACGCAGGCCAGGGCGAACGCCGCGGTAGCGATGAGCAGGGGGCGGCGGCGGCCGAAACGGTCGGAGACGGTGCCCTGGGTGATCTGCCCGACCGCAAGGCCGCCGAACCAGGAGGCGAGGGTGAGCTGTGCGGTGCCGGGGGCGCTGTGGAACGATGCCTCCACGGCCGGGAAGGCCGGCAGGTACATGTCGGTGGCGCCTGGCCCGACGGCGATGAGGAAGCCGAGCAGAGCAGGGAGCCAGGGGGGGATTGCCCTGATATGGGTGGAGGGCAGGGGCGCGTGGTTCATCGCGTTCGGTGCGGGCTGGTTGGTCGGGAGGTTGGTGGCGGGGAGATCGGGGTGACAAACTCCGCGCTGTCTTCGCGGGCGTCGGGTCCGGCATCCGGCTCTCGTGTCTGTGCGGCACGAAAAGCCGGGAGGTGCCGACCCCCCACCCCAACCCTCCCCTCAAGGGGGGAGGGAGTAATACGGGCTCATCAATCCTCGTCCCCACTGTGCCGGATCAGCACGTCGCGCCGCCCGACGTGGTTCGCCGGGCCGACCACGCCGTCCTTCTCCATCTGCTCGATCAGCTTGGCGGCGCGGTTGTAGCCGATGTTCAGGTGCCGCTGGATGAAGCTGGTGCTGGCCTTGCCCTCGCGTCCCACCACCGCGATCGCCTGCTCGTACAGCCCCCGCTCACCCTCGCTGCCCAACGAGGCGGACAACGCCGGGGTCGCGGTGTCATCGTCATCCGGTTCCGTTACCGCATCGACATAGGCCGGCTCGCCCTGCGAACGCAGGTATTTCACCACCTCTTCCACCTCCTCGTCGGAGACAAAGGGGCCGTGCACGCGCCCGATGCGCCCGCCGCCCTGCATGAACAACATGTCGCCCTGGCCCAGCAACTGCTCGGCGCCCTGCTCGCCCAGGATCGTGCGGCTGTCGAACTTGCTGATCACCTGGAAGCTGATGCGGGTGGGGAAATTGGCCTTGATGGTGCCGGTGATCACGTCCACCGACGGCCGCTGCGTCGCCATGATCACGTGAATACCCGCCGCGCGCGCCATCTGCGCCAGGCGCTGCACCGCCGCCTCGATCTCCTTACCGGCAACCATCATCAGGTCGGCCATCTCGTCCACCACCACGACGATGAACGGCAGTTGCTCCAGTGCCAGCGGCTGTTCCTCGAAGGTCGGACGGCCGGTGTCCGGATCGAACCCGGTCTGCACCCGGCGTGAGATCACCTCGCCCTTGGACCGCGCATCCGCCACCCGATCGTTGTAGCCGCCGATGTTGCGCACGCCGAGCTGGCTCATTGACCGGTAGCGCCGCTCCATTTCGCGCACCGTCCATTTCAGTGCCGTGACGGCCTTGGCCGGCTCGGTCACCACCGGGGCCATCAGGTGTGGGATGCCCTCGTAGACCGACAGCTCCAGCATCTTCGGGTCGATCAGGATCAGTCGGCACTGCTCGGGCGGCATGCGGTAGAGCAGCGACAGGATCATTGCGTTGATGCCGACCGACTTGCCCGACCCGGTGGTGCCGGCGATCATCAGGTGCGGCATGCGCGACAGATCGGTGATCACCGGCCCGCCGCCGATATCCTTGCCGAGCGCCAGCGGCAGCCGGCCCTGGTAGCCGCGCCATGCCTCGCTCGCAAAAATCTCCGACAGGTAGACGGTTTCGCGCTTGGCGTTCGGCACCTCGATGCCGATCACGTTGCGGCCGGGGACCGTAGCAATGCGCACCGCCGTCACCGACAGGCTGCGCGCCACGTCGTCGGCCAGGCCGATCACCCGCGCGCTGCGAATCCCCGCCGCCGGAACCAGTTCATACAGCGTCACCACCGGCCCCGGATGGTTGTTGTCGATGGTGCCTTGCACGCCATAGTCGGCCAGCACACCCACCAGCAGCTTGGCGTTGGCCTCGCGCGCCTCCGCGGTCGGCCCGGTGGCGGCACGTGGCGGCGCTGGCTTCAGCAGGCTCAGCGAGGGGAACCGCCAATGCGGCTCGTCGAGTGCCAGGCTCTCCTGCACTGGGCGCGCCTGGCGCAAGCGGCCGGTGGCGCCGCGCGCCGACCGTGCCGCCGCCGGCGCCGCATGCTCACGCGGCTCCAAGTTGGGATTGACGAACGGCGTCTCGACCGGACCGACCTCCGACGTTGCGAGGTAGGCGGCGCCAAAGGGATTGACCTGGCCTTCGCGCCAGTCGGGGCGCCGGCGGAACAGCGCGCCCAGTCGCCCACGCAGTCGGCCCAGCCGGGCCAGCAGCCACATCAGGCCGCCCGACGCAGTCCGTCCGCCCGACACCGACACGCGCGCGACGCTGACCACGGTCCGGCCGGCTGTGCGCCACTCGCCCGCGGTCAGGCCGAGCGCCAGCAAGGTCAGCGTCATGGCGAGCGTCAGGCCGAGCAGCCAAACCAGCGCGACGCCGAGCGGTCCCAGCCCGTTCCGCCCTGCCTCCATGGCGAAGTGGCCGAGTTGCGTCCCGATCGCACCGCCAAGTCCGGCGCCGGTCGGCCAGGCCACCCCTCGCGGCAGCGGAATACCCGCCAACGCCGCGGCCAGGACCGGCAGGGCCGCCAGCGTCGCGGCCAGCCGCCCGGACACGCTGCCGAGCCCGCGATACGAGGCGATCCGCCAGGCCCACGCCAGCATGGCAAAGCCGGGCAACGCGCCTGCGAGGCCAAACCCCTGCAACAGCAGGTCGGCCAGCGCCGCGCCAACCGGGCCGCCGAGGTTGGTGGCGTGCCGCATGGTCGCGGTGTCGAATGACGGATCGCGCGCATCGTAGCTGAGCAGCGCCAACAACAGCGTCAGGCCCAGCAGCCCAAGTGCCAGCCCACCCAGCCGCGCTGTGCGGTGGCGCATCAGTGCCACCACGGCGGGTGATGCCAACCGCCCACCACGCCGGGTGGCCCCCAGGGTGCCTGCCTGGGTGCCGTCCTGGGCCAAGGTATCGGCTGCACGCATTCTGGCGGCCATTGCCATGCCTGATGAACCTTTCTCAGACCGACTCTTCGTATACTACCGCAACTATAGGCGGGAACCCGCTGATAAATGAAGCGCCGATTGCAGGCCCTTGAGCCGCGCCGCCGCAGGGCCTACCGAGACGGTGTGGCCGAACTTCTCCATACCATGGTGTGCATCGTCGGCGCCGGCCCGGTCGGCGGCACGCTTGCCTGCCGCCTGGCAATGGCCGGCGTTGCCACGGCAATCGTCGACCGAGCGCCGTTGCCGCCGATGGAACATCCGGCGTTCGACGGGCGCGCCTACGCCATCGCCGCTAGCCCTCGCCGTCTGCTGGAAGCCGCCGGGTTGTGGGACAAGCTGCCGCAGCCGACCTGTCCGATTCGCGACATCAGGGTGACGGACGGGCGCGTTGGACGGCCGGCCTCGCCGCTGCATCTGCACTTCGCCACACGCGACCTGGGCGCGGAAGCCGGCCCGTTCGGCTGGATGGTGGAAGCGCGCAGCCTGCGGGTGGCGCTGAACGCCCACATGGCGGCGCTTTCGGCGCTGCGCATCTTCGCCCCGGCGCGGGCCGACGTCGAACGCCAGCCGGACGGCGTCGTGGTGCGCGTTGCCGGCGGCCCGGACATCGCCTGCCGGCTGGTGATCGCCGCCGAGGGCCGCGGCTCGGCGTTGCGCGAGGCGGCCGGCATTCCGGTCACGCGCCTGCCGTACGGGCAGACCGGTATCGTCTGCGCGGTCGCGCACGAGCGGCCGCACCATAACGTGGCGCTGGAGCATTTCCTGCCGTCCGGACCGTTCGCACAGTTGCCGATGTGCGCCGCGGCCGACGCGCCGCATGTCTCCGCAATCGTCTGGACCGAGCGTGACCGGCTGGCGCGGATCATCCTGGGGCTGGACGACGCACGCTTTGCCCGCGAGGTCGGCCGGCGGCTGGGCGATCACCTGGGGGCGGTGCGTCCGATCGGGCGCCGCTGGAGCTATCCCCTGGAGGCAATGATCGCGCATCGCTACACCGACACGCGGCTGGCGCTGGTGGGCGACGCGGCGCACGGCATCCATCCGATTGCCGGCCAGGGGCTCAACCTGGGGTTCCGCGATGTCGAGGTGCTGGCCGGGCTGGTGATCGATGCAGTCGCGTCAGGCGTCGACCCAGGTGCGCCAGCGCTGCTGGCGCGCTACCAACGGCAACGCCGCCCGGACAACCTGGCGATGCTGGCAGCCACCGACGCGCTGGACCGGCTGTTCAGCAACGACCGCCGGGTAGTGCGCATGGCGCGCGACCTTGGCATCGCCGCGGTGCACCGCGTGCCACCGCTGAAGCGAATGTTCATGCGCCAGGCAATGGGCGGCTGAACGAAGGCAGCCGGGGCTCCGCCCCGGCTGCCTTCGTTCAAGCGGCCCGGTCGGCGGCGTCGTACTCTGCCGAGATGTCCTGGCCGGTGTGGTCCGGCATTAGCGCTGTCGAGACCAGGCTCACTACCGCGCAGGCGGCGATGTAGATCGAGATGGCGTAGCCGGTGTGGTATGCGGCGAACAGCGCGGTTGCGATGAGTGGTGCCGGTCCGCCGGCGATGATAGAGGCAAGCTGGTAGCCGAGCGATGCGCCGCTATAGCGCAGGCGCGGCGTGAACGCCTCGGCGATCAGGGCGGCCTGCGGGCCGTACATCATGTCGTGCGGGATCAGCGACAGCACGATCGCGATGAACACCGCCGACGGCAGCGCGGTGTCGAGCATGCCGAAATACAGAAAGCCGAACAGCCCGGTCGCCGCCGCGCCGATCAGGTACATCTTTCGCCGGCCGATAAGGTCGGAAATATGACCCGAGAGCGGAATGGTGATGAACGATACGCATGACGCGACCAGCACCGCGGTCAGGATCAGATTCCGCGACATGTGCAACGTGGCGGTGCCATAGGCGAAGACGAAGGCGGTGAAGATGTAGAACGGTGCCTGCTCGGCCATGCGCACCAGGGCGGACAGGATGATCTCACGCGGGTGCCGCTTGATCACCTCGAGGATCGGCGCTTTTTCGATCTTCTTCGTGTCGAGAAGCTGCTGGAACACCGGCGTTTCGAGGATGCCGAGGCGGATCCACAGGCCGATGCCGATCAGGACGATGCTCAACAGGAACGGTATGCGCCAGCCCCAGGTCGCGAAACCGGCTCCCGTCCAGGCGCTGAACCCGAGAATCGCGAGGTTGGCCAGGAACAGGCCCGACGGCACGCCGAATTGCGGCCAGGATGCGACCAGTCCGCGGCTGCCGTGGCCGCGCGACCACTCCATCGCGATCAGCACCGAGCCGCCCCACTCGCCGCCGACCCCGATGCCTTGCAGCATGCGCAGCACGGTCAGGATGATGGCGCCCCACACGCCGATCGAGTCGTAGCTCGGCACGAAGGCAATCAGGAACGTGGCGGCTCCCATCACCAGCAGTGTGGAAATCAGGGTCGCCTTGCGCCCGATCCGGTCGCCGTAGTGTCCGAAGATCGCGGCACCGATCGGGCGGCCGACGAAGCCGATGAAGTAGGTGCTGAACGCCGCCAGCGTTCCGGTCAGCGCATCCTGGTTGGGAAAGAACAGCTTCGGGAAGATCAGTCCGGCGGCGGTGCCGTAGATGAAGAAGTCATACCACTCGATGGTGGTGCCGACCGTCGCCGCGATCACCGCCTTGCGCAGTTGCGCGCTGTGGTCGGTGTCCGAAAGCCCGCTGGATACTGCC
>DASRQX010000038.1:0-16488 GCA_035696165.1 Acetobacteraceae bacterium
ACTTGACCCCGGCACCGTCACCCAAGCCGGATGCAGTGGTGCCGTTTAAGCACTCAATCGCAGCAACTGAACACGGAAGGGAAGGTGGCGAGATGAGCGAATTTCCACTTGACGGGGGACACCTCATATGAGTCGTGGATACCCCAAGGTTCACAAACGAAGTGCAACACCGTTTGGTCCCCCGGGCGGCCCACCCGGCGCGTGGCCACGTCGCCCAGGTGCAGGCGATCCAGAACGCGGTGAATGAGGCCGACCTGCCGAGTTACGGGATCGATCTGCACGCCTCGCTCAACCGCTATGTCGATCTGACCTTCGACATCAACTGGCAGTTGCGCGATGCGCCGGGGACTGACAAACGTAGCGCGTTCGCCGATATCGCCATCGTTGTAGGGTTCTGAGCATGCTACATCCGTGCCGCCCTGTCCTGGTCCTGGGCATGCTGCTGGTCGCGCTGACCGCCGCCGACACGTGGGCCGCCGCCACATCCGACCCGACTCCCGCGGCGACCGCGCCTGCGGACCCGACGCCAGGCGCGCCGCCCGAAGCAACCCCGCCCCCCGTCTCGATCGATGGGTTCCGCTCCGCCCATTTCGGCATGACCGAAGCCGAGGTCCGCAAGGCGATCGAGACCGATTTCAAGCTGTCCGGCAGCGCGGTGCGGCCGGGGGACAACCCGGTGGAGCGCACCCACCTGCTGAGTGTCACGGTGCCCGACCTTGTGCCGGACAGCGGCAAGGCGGTGATCGACTACGTGCTCGGCTACAAGAGCCATGGCCTGATCGAGGTGAACGTCACCTGGTCCACCGCCGCGGATACGGCAATCAAGCCGACCACGCTGCTGCACACCGGCGGCACGCTGCAAGGGTATTTCCAGTCCGAGGCGTTCCCAGCGGGACAGACCGCCGTCAATGCGATGCTGGCGAACGGCTCCCTGCTGATGTTCCGCGGCACCGACCCGGCAGGCCACACGGTGGTCCTGGTGCTGAGCGGACCGGTGCGTCAGGACCCGAAGGATCACAAGGCCCAGATGACGCCGGCCGTGCTGTCGCTGGTTTACGCCATCGATCCCGCGCATCCCGATGTGTTCCGGTTGCAAAAGGGGACATTCTGATAGCGATGCGAACCTTCCGGGCCGATCCGCCGGTTTCGCGGGCCCGGTCCTCAAATCCGATACACCGTGGCCCACGCGGAGACCATCGATGATCCACAGCCACAAGAGTCGCGATTGAGCTACATCGTCCACGAGCTGTTCCTCACAATGCAGGGCGAAGGCGCCAATATCGGACGCGCCGCTGTCTTCATCCGCTTCGCCGGCTGTAACCTCTGGTCCGGGCGCGAGGCGGATCGCGCGAAGTCAGTGTGCAAGTTCTGCGATACCGAGTTCGTCGGCGGCAAGCGGTTCGCTTCGGCGAAGGCACTCGCGGACGAAGCTGCCGGGACATGGCGCGGCGAGACCGGTCGCGGCGGAATGGTCGTGCTGACCGGCGGCGAGCCGTTACTGCAAGTTGATGCCACTCTGATCGGGGCACTGAAGGAGCGCGGTTTTTATATCGCCGTGGAGACGAACGGCACGCAACCGATTGCGGCGCCGATCGACTGGGTGTGCGTCAGCCCGAAGGCGGGCGCTCCGCTGGTGCTGGAAGCCGCCGACGAGCTGAAGCTGGTCTATCCGCAGGTGGGCGCGGAGCCTGCAAGGTTCGTCGGATTTCCCGCGCGCCACCATTGGCTGTCGCCGATGGATGGCCCAAATCGGCGCGTCAACACCGCGGCCGCGGCCGAGTATTGCCTGGCGCATCCGCAATGGCGGCTTGCGATCCAGGCGCACAAGAGCTGGGGGCTGCCGTGATCGAACAGGCAGTCACATTTTCCATCGAAGCCGCGCATCTGTCCGAGGGGGACTCCCGCCTGCACGGCCACAGCTACGTCGTCGAGGTATGGACCGCCACGCTGCGCGACTTCGCGGCCTTGGAGGCGCAGGTCCAGGCGGTGCGAACCGCCGTCGATCATACGCTGCTGAATGACAGCATCGGCGGCACGACCATGGAGCACATGGCGGAATGGTTGCTGACGCGGTTTGCGTTTCTGCCGGCAACCAGGGTCGTCGTCCGGCGTCCGACACTTGGCTATGTGGTGGAGGCAACGCTAAAGGCGTGATCGCGGACAGAAGGCGATGACGACTCGTGCCGATTCAAGAATGTTCGATCATCGTATCGCCGACCGCCGCCCCAGCGATCCAGGCTCAACCGGCGGCCGCTGTCGCCGCCGCACGCCGTTCCGCATACAGCGCCAGGCGTCGTGCCGCGGCCGGTGCGACATGGCTCGCCGTGGCCTCGTCGGTTGCGGGCAACTCCGCCGCGCGGTGGCAGGCGGTCAGGTGGCCGTCGCTCCAGCGCGTCAGCTCGGGCATTTCCACCCGACAGCGCTCGATCACGAACGGGCAACGCGTGTGGAAGCGGCAGCCATCCGGCGGGTTCATCGGGCTTGGCACGTCCCCGCCGGGGATCTGCCGATGCGTGTCGCGGTGCGGGTCCGGACGGGGGATCGCGGCGAGCAGCGTGCGCGTGTAGGGGTGACGCGGGTCGCGGAACAGCTCGCCCTTAGGCGACAGCTCGACGATCTGGCCGAGATACATTACCGCCACCCGGTCAGCCATGTGCTTCACCACAGCCAGGTCGTGCGCGATGAACAGGTAGGACAGACCGAGCCGCGCCTGCAGGTCCTTCAGCAGGTTCACCACCTGGGCCTGGATGGAGACGTCGAGCGCGGACACCGGCTCGTCGCACACGATCAGGCTGGGTTCGACCGCGAGCGCACGGGCAATGCCGATGCGCTGACGCTGGCCGCCGGAGAACTCGTGCGGGTAGCGCTGTGCGTGATAGGGCGCGAGACCGACCAGTCCAAGCAATTCGTTCACTCGGGCACGCCGTTCCGGGCGCGCGCCGATTGCATGGACGATGAGCGGTTCTTCCAGGATCTCGCCGACCGTCATGCGCGGGTTGAGCGAGGCGAATGGGTCCTGGAAGACGATCTGCATGCGCCGGCGCAGTTTTCGAAGCGGTTCGCCGGCGAGGTCGGTGATGTCCATGCCCTCGAAACGAACGATGCCGGCCGTCGGGTCGATCAGCCGCAGCACCAGGCGCGCGGTGGTGGATTTGCCGCAGCCGGATTCACCGACCAGGGCAAGGGTTTCGCCGCGGCCAAGTTGGAAGGAGATGCCGTCCACCGCGCGCACCACGCCGACGGCGCGGCCGAAGACGATACCGCGGCGGATCGGGTAGTGTTTGGTCAGGGTTTCGACCTCGAGGATGGGAGCTCTCATGGGCGTGGGGCCGCGCACTTCTCCCCCTCCCCTTGAGAGCTTGGGCCGCGAAGCGGACCAAGGTTGGGGGGAGGGGTTCGGGCGCTCGATGCCGCGGTGCGACCCTGCCACCAACCCCTCCCCCCAACCTTGGACCGCTTCGCGGCCCAAGCTCTCAAGGGGAGGGGGAGAAGTGTGCCCTCCCGCCACGCAACGTTGCGAACACTCATGCCACCAGCGCCTCGACCGGCGCGTTCAGGCACGCAACGCGGTGGAATTCGTTAATTTTCCGCAACGGCGGGTCCTGCCTGCTACAAACCTCATCTGCGAACACGCAGCGCGGATGGAAGCGGCACCCCGACGGCAAATCGAACGGCGGCGGCACGGCGCCCTCGATCGCCAGCAGGCGGTCGCGTTGCTCTTCGACTTTCGGGATGGAACCAAGCAGGCCCAGCGTATACGGATGCTGCGGGTCGTCGAAGATGGCCGCGCCTGGTGCACGTTCCACCACGCGACCGGAGTACATCACCGCGACCTCGTCGGCCATTTCGGCAACGATACCTAGATCGTGCGTGATCAGAATGATCGCCATCCCGGTTTCCTGCTGCAGCTCGCGCAACAAATCTAGAATCTGCGCCTGGACGGTCACATCCAGCGCGGTGGTAGGCTCGTCGGCGATCAGCAGGTCGGGCGCGCAGGCCAGCGCCATGGCGATCATCACGCGCTGGCGCATGCCGCCGGACATCTGGTGCGGGTATTCGTCGAACCGGCGCTCCGGCGCTGGGATACGCACGCGGGCCAGCGCGGCGATCGCGCGGGCACGCAACGCGGCGCGGGATGCCGCGCGGTCGTGCGCACGCATCGCCTCGGTGATCTGATCGCCCACGGTGAACACCGGATTGAGGCTGGTCATCGGCTCCTGGAAGATCATCGCGATGCGGCTGCCGCGCAGGCCGCGCATCTCGGCCGGCGACAACTCTAGCAGGTTGCGGCCGTCGAAGCTGATCCGCCCGGCCGCGATACGGCCCGGCGGCGGCACCAGGCGCATCACCGACAGCGACAGGATCGATTTGCCGCAGCCGGACTCGCCGACAATGCCCAGTGTCCGGCCTTTCGCAACAGAAAGATCGACACCATCCACGGCGGCGATCTCGCCGTTCGCGGTGCGGAATGTGGTGCGCAGGCCCTCGATCGTCAGCAGGTCGTTCATGCGGTCCTGAAAGTGGGCGGCGAGAGCTGTTCCGCGCTGCGGTGGTTCCAGTCGAGGTTCGGCACGTTGCCCTTGATCCGCTTCTGCGCCTCGTGCAGCGCGGCCGCGGCGGCCGGATAGTCCATCGTCAACACCTGGCCGTTGTCCACAACTTTCTGCCCGTCGACGAACACCGTGCGCACCGCGCGGTCGCCCGCGGCGTAGATCAGGCTGCGCAGCGGGTCGTGCGTCGGGCGCATCATCGGATGGGTGGTATCCACCAGCACCAGGTCGGCGCGGCAGCCGGCCGCCAGCCGGCCGATGTCGTCGCGGCCGAGTGCCTTGGCGCCGCCGATTGTTGCTGCCGTAAAGAGGTCGGTGCTGGTCAACGTGCGCGGATCACCCGCCTGGGTGCGCGCCAGGTAGGCGCATAGGCGAAGCTCGTCCAGCATGTTGTGCGGGTAGGTGTCGGTCCCGAGGCCGATGTTCACGCCGGCGCGCCGATAGCGGCCGACATCCTTCAGCGTGATGCCTCGGCGGGCGAACACGGTCGGGCAGTGCGCCACTGTCGTTCCGGTCTCAGCCAGGCGCGCAAGATCGGTCCTGGTGTGCCACAGAGTCGACGGATGGTCGTCGAGGAAGATGCCGTGGCCGATGATAGAACGTTCCGACAGCAGGCCGAGATGATCCAACCAGCCGATCGGCGTATGGCCGTGGCGGCGGGTGATCTCGTGGAACTCGGAGACGGATTGCGCTGCGTGGATCTGCCACGCGACGCCGCGCGCCTTGGCCTCTGCGTGGCTTTCGCGCAGCAGGGATTCGCTGCAGGTATCGATCTGCGCGGGGCAAACCATGCCGAACAGGCGGCCCGACGGGTGTTGTTCCGCACGCTCGATCAGCGCCAGCGCCTCGGTCATGGCCTTTTCGCCGGCGGCTTCGTCCCAGGCGTACTCTACGAGGTGGCCGTTCTTGGTGTACCAGCGGGCAGAGCGGAACATCGGCGCGATGCAGACGCGCATGCCGGCCTCGGCCAGCAGATCCAGCCAGCCGGGATGCGCCATCGACAGGTCGGCCAGCGTGGTGACGCCGGACAGCAACAGTTCCGCTAGCGCAACGCGGACGCAGTGCGGGACGGCATCGGCGTCGGCACGATAGATCGGCAGGTATTCGTAGAGCGAGGAATTGTAGAAGCCCGGGCTGCCGACTTCGTCAGTCAGGCCTTTGTTCATCGGTTCGCTGGAGGGGTGGGAATGGATGTTGACCAGGCCCGGCATGACCATTTTGCCCGCGCCGTTGATCACGTCATCCGACGTCCCCGCGTAGTTGCGGCCCACGAAGGTCAGCGCGCCTCCGTCGAACGCCACGTCTGCGTCCGGCATATAGACATGGGACCCGGTGCCCGCATCCCAGGCGATCACCATCTCGGCGTTGCGGATCAACGTTGTCATTGCGCCATCACTCCCTCTCCCCTTGAGGGAGAGGGTCGGGGTGAGGGGTCGCGCGCAACACTAGCGGTACCTGACCCCTTACCCCAACCCTCTCCCACTAGGGGAGAGGCGGTCTCCTTCTTGACCCCGGTCAGCTCCGATAATCCGGCTTGTCGGTCTCGATCAGCCGCAGCGCCGATTCCCACATCCACGCATGGCGGTCGGGGGAGTCTTGTTCGGCGAACTGCGCAGCCGTGTGCTCGCACACCTCGGGCGACGGCAGCACCAACTCCCGCCCGCAAGACAATGTCGCCACCTGGGCGGCGCAGGCGCGCTCCAGCATGTAGATCGTGTGGAACGCCTCCGGGATCGTCCGGCCGCCGACCAACAGCCCGTGATTGCGCAGGATCATCGCCTTGTGCTGGCCCAGGTCGCGCACCAGACGCTCGCGCTCGTCCAGGTCCAGCGCGATGCCCTCGTAACCGTGATACGCCAACCGCCCGTAGAACTTCATCGCCTGCTGCGACAGCGGCAGCAACCCCTCCTTCATGCAGGACACCGCGATGCCGGCCTGGGTGTGGGTGTGCACCACGCAGGTCAGATCCTCGCGCGCCATGTGCACCGCGGAGTGGATGGTGAAGCCAGCGGCGTTGACGCGGCGGGAGGCAACGTCGCCGTCCTCCACCACGTTGCCGTGCATATCGATCTTCACCAGGTCGGAAGCCCGCATCTCGTGGAACATCACGCCGTAACGGTTGATCAGGAAATGCTGCTCCGGGCCGGGCAGGCGCGCGCTGATGTGGGTGTAGACGAAGTCGGTCCAGCGATGATGCGCGACCAGCCGATAATGTGCGGCAAGATCACAGCGGATCTGCCATTCATCGGCGGAGCAACCGACAAGCGCGGCAGGCATGGTGGCGGCATTCATCGCGGCGGTCCTTGGCAATGGGGTCGCGCGGATGATCGGGCGCGGGCTCAGG
This sequence comes from Acetobacteraceae bacterium, assembly GCA_035696165.1. GTDB lineage: Bacteria > Pseudomonadota > Alphaproteobacteria > Acetobacterales > Acetobacteraceae > Palsa-883. Next base: position 6,895 of record DASRQX010000038.1, read on the forward strand.
CCGCGTCAAGCCGCGCGATGCGTGCCATCACCTCCGAAGAGACGGACGGGCCGGCGCCGCGCCGGTTCAGGCGGCCTTGCGCCCGCGGATCATGCCGAGACCCGCCAGTCCCACGCCCAGCAGCGCCTGCGAAGCAGGCTCCGGAACGTAGTCGATCTGCATGTCGAACGCCACGCCCGACGGCTGGCCCAATTCTCCGCTGCCCCCATTCGCGAACGAACAGGTCGAGGAAGCCAGCGGTTGGCAGGCCGACGCACCCTGATAGATCGCCGCGTTCCAGTAGTTCCCGGCAACTCCCTTGCCGGTTTTCCCCAGTACGAGTTCCCACCCGGCATTCGTGGGTGTCGGGTCGGTCGGCGAGTTCGACAGGCCGATCCAATACGCTGTGCTGGGATTGAGCTGCGTCGAGCCGAATGGCAGCGCGAAGGTGTAGGATTCCGAACTGCTCGTCACGCCGGGATTGTTGACCAGCAAATAGGCATCAGAAACCGTGAAGCTCGCCAATGTGGTCCCCGGTGGGTCGAGCGTGGGAGTGTTGGAACTGGGGATCGGACTGCTGCCCGCGCTGGCGTCGAGGCTCACTGTGATCGCACCTTGATGCAGGTATAGGACGCCCCTGCACGAGGCGATGCTGACCGGATTGCTCAGCGTGAGCGCGTTGTTCGATGTATTCACGGGGGTGACATAGGTCGATCCCGCGGCGATGGTGCCGCCGCCCTGAATCAGGTCACCCACATAAAAGTTGGCCACGCTGCTGAGGTGCAGCGTCGTGCTATTGGTCGCGGACGCACTGGTTGACCCGCCTGCCAGGTAGCCGCTGCCCCCGTTCTTGCAAGCTTGTCCCCCGGCACTCGTGTCGTTGCAGGAGAGTGACAATGTGATCGATGCGATGCCGCCGAGGAAGCTGCCGGAGACAAACGACGCGCCCAATGGATTGCCTGGGGGCACGTCGGCCGGGACGTAGAGCGCCCCCGGGTGATCCCCCGACTGCGCGGTGCTGTCGAAGATCGTCACGAGTGCATTCGCGTTCGCCTGGCCGCCCCAAAGGCAGCAGCCCAGCAACGCCACAAGCAGATTGCGCCGACTGACCTTGATTTCCCCTGTCGTCGCGTCGAGTTGACATGTAAATCACATTGGTTAATGTTGGGCAAAGTCCATGCCGTTCTGGAATGCTATTGTATATCAGTAACTTGAAACTTGCGGTAAAAACCACGACGGGAGATTCTGTAAAGTTTCCCGACACCTCACAGCGCCAAACCGCCCCAGGCACCGAGGCCAGGGGCAGCGCCTGCGATGCGCTTAAACAGAGCCTGCGCCGTAGCGCGCCATCGTCTCGGGATAGGCAAAAAGCCCCGGCGCGCCGTCGGTATGGATCCAGATCACCGCGTCATCGGCACGGAACCGTCCGGCGCGAGCCAGGCCGATCAGCCCGGCCATGCCTTTGCCGGCGTAGACCGGGTCCAGCGCCAATCCCTCCAACCGCGCGGCCAGGCGGATCGCTTCGTCGGTCGTTGCGTCGGGTACGCCGTACGCCGGGCCGCACCAGTCGCCCGCGACCTCGACGCAAGCATCGTCCCACCGTGCCGCCACGCCGAGCAGCACAGCCGCCTCGCGCTCCACACGGCGCACGTCGGCGGCGACCCGAGCCGCCTGCGCATCGACATCGATACCGATCACCCGCGCCGAATGGCCCAGCGCCAGCAGCCCGGCGAGCAACCCCGCCTGGGTACCGGCGCTACCGCTGGCATGTGCGATCCAGGCGACCTCGGGGCATTGCGTAACGATCTCCTCCGCCGCCAACACATAGCCCATCGCGCCCAAGGCGTCGGAGGCACCGTATGGCACCAGATACGGCGCCCTGCCCGCCCGTCGCAGATCGTCCGCGATCGCGCGCAGGCGGGCGTTGCGGTCTTCCCTCCAGGGGATGTCGTGCACCACCGCGCCGTGCCGCCGATCGAGCAGGATGTTGCCGTTGCTGTCGTAGCGTGGCTCGGTGTCGGTCAGGCGGCCGGACATGATGCCGAGATGGCACTCCAGCCCCAGCTTCGCGCAGGCAGCCGCGACCTGGCGCGCGGTGTTGGACTGCACCACGCCGCCGCAGACGATGCAGTCGGCCCCTGCCTCGCGCGCCGTCCCCAGGTTGAACTCCAGTTTTCGAACCTTGTTGCCGCCTAGGCCCAACCCGGTGCAGTCGTCACGCTTCACCCACAGTGACGACAGGCCGAGGCGCGCCCAGCCCGGGCATCGGCTCCAGCGGCGTCGGCAGATGCGCAAGCCGGAGCTGCGGCAGCGCTCGCAGCCCGGCCAGCGCGTCGGTCACAGCAACCTGTCAGTGAATTTCGCCGGCCCGCTTCAGCGCATCGCGCAGTTTGGCGGGGGTAAAGTCTGGCGCACGGCACACATCCAGGATCACCTTCTCGCGGCGCGAGATCAGGTCGATCGCCGCCGGCAGCTTGCGCACCGCGTCGGCCGGGACCACCACCGCGCCATGGAAGTCGGCATGGATAACGTCGTCGTGCCCGACCTGCATGCCGAAGATGTTCACCGGCTTGCCGAACTCCACCATGTGCACATGCGCATGGCTCGGCCCGACGCGCCCGCCGATCATCTGATAGCCCGGCGCCCACATATCCAGATCACGGAACGATCCGTTGGTGACACAGCCGATCGAGCCTAGCGCCTTGTGCACGGTGGATTGCACCTCGCCCCAGTAGGCGCCGTAGCCGATGCGGCCGTCGATGTCCTGGATCACCGCGATGGTGGGGAAGTCCACCCGCGCCACGTAGTCGTACCAGTCGGCCCTGTCGGTCACCTTGCCGCGCGGCGGCTCGGTGGAGCGGATCATGCCGACCCGCGCCAGGCCCACGATCGGCTTGGCCTTGGGGTCGATGCACACCATCGGCTCGACGGTGAAGCCGATGGCACGGCGCTCCGGGTTGGTGATTTCAAGCCCGTTGCAGATGGTCGGCGTGTCCCACTGCGCCAGCACGTCGAGGTCGGATTGGTTGAACAGCCGGTCGGCCATGGCGGCGTCTCCTGTTGATTGCCGCCCGCACTCTCGCCCCAACCGGCGGTTTCCGGCAAGCTTGGCACCCGACAAAATGGCTGGTTGAGCGAGAAGATAGCGCGATGAACAAGTCAAATGTGACACGTGCGGGCGCGAATGATCCCATGCGCGCGGGCGCGATCGATCCGACGCGTGGTCACACGATTGATCCCACGCGCACCGGCGCGATCGCACAGGGCGGCAAGGCGCTGTATGGCGCACCGCTCGGCATCCTCATGCTGGAGGCACGATTCGCGCGCATCCAAGGCGATATGGGCAACGCCACGACCTGGCCGTTCCCGGTACTGTATCGCGTGGTAAAGGGTGCCAGCCCGGAACGCGTGGTGCTGAACGGCGCGGCCGGGCTGTTGCCGGACTTCCTCGCCGCGGCCGAGGAACTGGTCGCGCAGGGTGCCGAGGCGCTGACCACCAATTGCGGCTTCCTGTCGCTGTTCCAGCGCGAGCTGGCGGCGCATGTGCGCGTGCCAGTGGCGACCAGCTCACTGATCCAGGTGCCGTGGGTGCAGGCGACGCTACCACCCGGCAAGCGCGTCGGGGTGATTACCGTGTCGGCCAAGTCGTTGACACCGCGGCACCTGCAGGCCGCGGGCGTGCCGGTGGACACACCGGTCGTCGGCACGGAAAGCGGCCGCGAGTTCTTCCGCGTGCTGATCCTGGGCGAAAAGGACGATCTGGATGTGGCGCTCGCGGAACAGGATATCCTGGACGCCGGTCGGGCGCTGATGGCGCGGCATGACGACATCGGCGCCATCGTACTGGAGTGCACCAACATGCCGCCTTACGCGCACGCCCTGCATCGGGCGCTTGACGTGCCGGCGTTCGACATCTACTCGCTGATCACCTGGTTTTACGCCGGTCTACGTCCGCGCCGGTTCGCAACAACGTAACGACACCGGGCGGAAAAGCCATGCCCCCGGACCCTTGATCCGGGGGGACAGCGCCTTCCGCCACCCCTCACCCGAACGGTAGTGGCTGTCGAAGCGTGCGGAGGCGCAGGTCGAACGCGACCGGCGGAAGGCGCTACCCCCCGGATCAAGGGCCCGGGGGCATGGCTGTTCCGCCCGGTGTGCCGGTCAGCCGGTTGCACAGCGCCAGGAATTGCTCCACCCGGCTGTCCCAACCGGACCGCGCGGCGACAGTGTTCCCGGTTTGCACCAAACGTTCGCGCAATGCATCGTCCTGGAACAGACGTAGAATCGCGGCGGCGATCTGCGCCGTTTGGTCGCCGTCAACCACCAGGCCGTTCACCAGGTCGGTCACCGCGTCAACGCTGCCGCCGGCCTTGCCGGCAATCACCGGGATGGCACAGGCATTCGCCTCCAGGAACACCAGGCCGAAGCCTTCCGTATCGCCGTCCGGCATCTCGCGATTGGCCATGATGAAGGCATCGGCCAGCGCGTAGTGATCGATCAGCTCGGCATCCGGCACCGCGCCGGCGAACACCACCGCCTCGCGCACACCGCACGCCACCGCGAGCTGCTCCAGCTCCGCGCGATACGTGCCGTCGCCCACCAGCAGGTAACGCACATCGGGCAGCACCCGCAGCACCGTCGGAAGGCTCTCGATCACCCGGTCCATGCCCTTGCGCGCGTAGAGCCGCCCGACCGTCAGCAGCACGCGCCGCCCGGCCAGCCCGTAACGCGCCATCAGATCCGCCCGCCGCGGCCGCGGGACGAAGCGCTGCAGATCGACGCCGTTGGAGATCAGCGCGATCTTCCCGGGCGGCACGCCCATGGTGGTTTCAAGCGCCTCGCGGGTGAACCGGCTGACCGCCACGATCGCATCGGCCTCGGCCAGGGCGCGGCGGCGACGGCCTCCGTCCACGTCGTACGGCATGCGGCTGCTGATCTCCTCGCCGTGCACGTAGATGACGCTGCGCAGGCCGAACCATCGTCGCGAGATCGCGGCGAGCCAGCCGCTCGCCACCAGTTCGCCGATGCAGACGACGCCGATATCCTCGGTTCGGGCGATGCGGCGGATCGCCCGCAGCAACTCGATGCGGATGGTGACATCGCGCAGCGCCGCGACGACACGGCGCGGCAACGAGGGTTCCTCATCCAGCAGGAAGGTGCGCAGCAGATGGATGCGGTGCACGCGAAACGGTGCCGCGCGGTCGAATTCCCGCCAGAAGCCGATCGGCCAGCCGAAGCGGTAGTCCTCGCGCGGGGCCAGCACGGAGACGCGGCCGTGGCCGAAGCGCGCCAGGCTGTCATAGACCACCGCTGAGCCGCCGTGCACCGGCGGGAAGGTGTTGGCGACCACCAGGCAGCGCTTGCCGGCCGAGGATGCTTCATGCGGCGGAGCCGCGTGTGAGGCGACGTCCGACCGGGCCGCCCGCGGGGCGACGTGCGGCGGCATTGCCTCAGGCGTTGGAGCGCTGCCCGCCGAGCCAGCACCCAACAGACGTTGGCGCAATTCGCGGATGGTCAGGAACTCGCCACCGATCTCGTCGCGGAAGAAACTCAGGAAGCCCGACAGCCGATCCAGGAAGATCGCCAGGTCGCGATCGTTGCGCACATAGGGCGTGTGCCCCGGCTCGAGCGACGGACTGTGGTAGCTGAGTGTCAGCACGCGGGTGCCGCGCGCCAGCAGCACGCGCGTCAGCCGGCACATGGCGGCAAGGTCGGAGCCTTCCGGCGACAGCGTGATGCGCTCGATCAGCCCGGCGCGTGCCAGCAGGCCGCCGGCATGCAGTGCCCGCCAAGGCCGCCGCTCGGCGCGCTGATGCAGCCAGGGCGAGCGCCGTGCCAGGATGCCGGTCAGTGCCCGGGTGACCGGCAGCTCCAGCAGCCGGCGGTGATGACCGAACCAGAACGGGTGGTAGTCGTAGCCACTGAACTCGGGGCCGCCGGTGTCGGCATAGGACGTCCGCGGGATCAGGCTGGTATCGATCTCGAAACCGGATTCTTCCAGCAAGGCGGCGGTATTGGGACCGAAACCATAGCGTCCCGCCTTGTAGGCGGTGGGCCGCACCGCGAAGGCGGCTTTGATCGCGCCGATCAGCCGCGTCAGCTTCTCGCGCTCGATCGCGACCGGCAGATTGCCCGGATAGGACTGCGTCTCACGAGCGCCCGACGCGAATGGCGGGGTCACCCAGGGATGCAATTGCGCGCCGATTTCGCACACGCCATCCGCCAGGTATTCGCGCAGCACGGCGACCGCGCTGTCCTCGGTGGCCAGCGGATAGGTGATCAGGTAGGTCGGCTTGATCCCGTAATGGGCGAACAGCGTGTGCGCACTGCGCTGGGCGCGGATCGAGACGGTGCCGCGATACTGCGGCGCCAGCGGCTCGGCCCACTCGAATTCTTCCTCCGCGTCGACGACCACGGCGAGCAGCGGCGGGCCGCGATATGGCGCGGTGGGCTCGGGCAGTGGAAAGGGCGAGCCGGCAGGCGCGCCGCCAGACGGGGTGAAGGTGGGAACGGTGGCATCCATGCGATGCAACCTAGCCCGGACCTCTCGCACTGTCGCGGTCGTTGCGAAAGGAATCGTGGCGGATCCCGCAGGGGAATCAACTTTGGTCTCCGAGGGGATTGCCGTTCATAGCCGCCGCCCCCGACCACCGGGTGGTGACCCCGCGTGGTCGACCCCGCCCCACGCCGGGATAGGCTCCCCGGAAACCGGCGCCAGCGAACTGGAGCCACCAGTGGCAGGCTCAAATGTGGCAGACCGTTGCATGGGGTCTGTATGGGGTCGTGACGCGATCTTTCAAAACACCCGTCTTTGCCAATCCCGCCCTCGCCGTCAGGGCCGGCCAGCCGCCTGCCCGCCACGCTCGATGCCCCTCGCGTGAAGCGCCGTTCCGACCTTCCGTGTCCGGCCCGCAGTCCGAACAAAGGAAGGGTGAAACGCAGATCAGCAGGGACAAGGCAGGATACACGCAAATGCCATGGAGCGGTTGAACCGGCATCGGATCAAATCGAACCTCGTGGCCGTGCGAGCGCTCCGCGGCATCGGCGTGCATCCTGCCTCATCCCGCTGATCTGCGTTTGAACCTTCCTGTTGCCTGAGCAGGGCCGGGACAATTCTGGTAGGGGCCTGGTGGTGCTCTCATTCGCAAGCTAGCCCCATCAGCCTGACCTGATTGTGCAGACCATGGCGGCGCCTGCCGATGTCCCGCCCCGAGGCGGCAGCGGCCATTGCTCCAGCCATTCCCAGACCGTTCGAGCGCATCTTGCTCATGGCCGAGACCAACCATAGAGTTGACAACCATGAGTTGGACGTTCCTCCTTTTTTCGATTGCCTTTGAGATTGGCTGGGCGAGCAGTTTGAAGTTCACCGAGGGCTATTCCCGCCTTGGGCCGTCCATAGTCAACGCTCTGCTGGCCGCCGGGGGAGTGATAACGCTTGCGCAGGCTGCCAAGACTATCCCGATTGCGCTATCGTATCCAATCTGGACGGGAGTCAGCTTGGTAGGCGTAGTCCTTCTTGGTGTATATGCCTTTGGTGAAACCATTGGGATGTGGCATTTCGTTTTCATCGCGTTTATCGCTGTAGGTGCCGTTGGTTTGAAACTGCTCTAGGCCACGTAGCGCGTCGAAGAGATGCACCCACCGCATCTTCGGTGCCCAATCCTTATTCACCAACGCCGCGGAGACCCCGGCGATGTGCCGTCGAACTCGAGCGGTCAGTATCACCGTGCGGAGGTGTCAACGGAAACGCCGCGCTGAGTACGGAGCCGGATCGATCGTCAGCGTTCGACCCGCGATCAGGTTGGCCACCAGTATGGCAGTCGCCGGCCCAGCGGTCAGCCCAATGTGCCCATGGCCAAACGCATGCATCACGTCGGCGCAGCCCGACGCAGGACCAATGCACGGCACACCGTCCGGCGTCGACGGGCGATGCCCCATCCAGACCTTCACCCGATCGGCCGGCAAATCGCGCGGCAAACCCGGCCAGATACGCAGCGCGAAATCGCGCAGCACTTCTGCACGCTTCCAGTTGGGCGCCGCGTCCAGTCCAGCTAGCTCCACTTGGCCCGCCAGGCGCAGGCCCTGCGGCGTCATCACGTTCGACATCTTGCCGTCGCTCGGCATGACAGGCAGGCGCAGCTCGATGCCGGGGTCCTTGATCAGCGCGTGATAGCCGCGCTCGGTTTCCAGCGGCACATCGTCGCCTGCCTCGGCGGCCAGTACCTTGGACCGGGCGCCGGCGGCGATCACCGCCTTGTCGCAAACGATATCGCCGGTGTCCGTGCGCACCGCGCGCAGCCGTCCGGCCTCGATCCGCAAGCCGGTGACACGCGCACGCCGCAGGGTCGCACCCTGCGCCTGGGCGTGCCGCACCAGCGCGGCGACCAGTGCGCCGGGATCGATGCATTGGCCGTTCTGCTGGATCAGCAAGCCAAACTTGTAGCGCCGATCGAGCGCCGGCTCTTGCTGGCGCAGTTCGTCCTCGTTCAGCTCGATCCAGCGGGTGCCGTTGTCATGGCGGATGCGCCACGAGGTCGCTTCCGCCTCGAAATCCGCGCGCGAGGGGAACACGCTCAGCACGCCGTTGCGGCGGATCAGCTCGCCGACGCCAGCTTCCTCCGCCAGCTTGCGGTGCAGCTCCGGCGCATTGGCGGCCAGCGGGGCCAGCGCGCGCGCCGTCGCTTCCACCTTGGCCACGGTCGAGCCTGCACGGATGAGGCGCCACAGCCAGGGTAGCAGGCGCGGCAGGTAGCTCCAGCGGATAGTCAGTGGCCCGAGCGGATCGGCGAGATAACCCGGCACCTTCTTCCACAGCCCGGGCGTCGACATCGGAATGACCGAGCTCGGGTTGAGCAGCGTGCCATTGCCATAGCTGGCGGCCTGCTCGCCGCCGGGATCGCCGGGCTCGACAATGGTCACCGTGTTGCCGTCGCGCAACAGCTCGACCGCGGTGGCGGCGCCGACGATACCGGCGCCGATAACGACCACATGAAGGGACATGCGGTGGTCGTTACACCATCTTCCGCACGCGGTAAAATCGCGTCCGGTGGCCACCACTGCTTCATGGGGTTCGATCTGGACCCGGTCTTGCCGGTCCCGGTTTGCCTCGCCGTTGGGCTCGCAATTCAATCGGTGCATCGACACGGTAGCGGGACGGCGGTCGCGCGGGGTATGACAGCTTCCGTCTCAGGTGCGTAATACCAGCGGCCGAAGGTCCCGACTCTCCACCCGTCATGGCCGACCTTCGCGGGCCATGACGGGGGTGGGCAGCGTACGTCAATACTTTCGGCCGCTGGTATAAGTTTCCACCGTCACGACCGACCCGCCGTGAATGAAACTCTTGCGACTGTTTCCCGGCCAGCTACTGTTTGCCGGCCGCCGGCGGAGAGGTCGGTCGTCATCATGGTGTGAGCGAACCCGCGTATAAGTTGGATCCGGGGCACCCAAAGCACCCCCGATTGCGCCATGGGCAGCGATGTCCGGGAGCGCGTTGTTTAGACTTTATTTCCGGGGTGCCCTGCGTCGGCGGCGGCAGAGAAGGAGAGCACAATGGAGGTTCTTTACCCGCGCTGCGCCGGCCTGGACGTACACAAGGACACGGTGGTGGCGTGTGTC
>DASRQX010000039.1:0-2756 GCA_035696165.1 Acetobacteraceae bacterium
TTTCCCCGTCAGCTTGCCCATGCGCGTTTCCCCGTTGTGCCGGTTGTGTCAGTGCATTTTGCGTCCCCGGGGGGTTTTGCGTCCCGGGGGGTTTTGCGTCCCCGGGGCATTCAAGTGCGTCGCCGTTTGGTCCGCAAGAGCAGCGGCAGCTACTTGCAGGGATACCGTTCAGCCAGGAAGTGGAACAACCCGCTGGTGGCTGCCTCGGACTCGCGCGACGGATTCGCGCGGACCCAACTGGCGAACTCGTGCAACGTCACCTCGCGCTTGGTGCCCGGCGGGATGCAGAACGGCTTGGTGCCGCCCGCATGCATCAGCTCGACATCCACCGCACCCTGCGCGAAGCCGTCGCAGTAATTCAGCCGCGCCGGGCCGGTCGAGTCCCGCGGATTGGCGCTGCACAGCCCGGCCAGGTCGCCGGCAGTGCGCGCATGCAGGCTGACCGCCTGGGCGCGCGCGGTGCCAATGCCTGATGGCGCAATGATCAGCGCGGCAGCGGCAAGCAGCGTGGTGGGCTTCATGCGGTGTCTCCTGGCGATGGGGGGAGGATACCAACTGGTTGATGGCACGATAAGGGCGGTGTGAACCAAAGGGGCGGCAGCCGCGCGCCGCTACGTCGCCTGAATGTTAGTCGTGCCGTGTCCACGTTCCCGCAACAGCCGTCATGTTGGCTCGCGAGGAGGTTCGCATGGACGGCACAATCGATGTGATCATCCCGGTCCATGCCGAGACCGACAGGGCCCTTGAAAGCCCCACGCGCCCGTTGCCGCAGAGCTATCCATGTTCCCCTGACACTGAATTTTCTGCTGCGTCAAGCCGCGCCCGCCATCGCCGCCACCCCGACGCACGCAACTCGCACGCCGGACAGGTGCCGCAGCCAGAACCCCAATCGTGGTGGTGTGTCCGGTCGCCCAAGTAGCAGCTATGCGTCTGCTCGCGAATCAGCTCCACCAGCTCCACCCCGCCGAGCGTCTGCGCCAACTCCCAAGTCGCCGCCTTGTCGCGCCACATCAACGGCGTCTCCACCACGAAGCGGCGCTGCATCCCCAGGTTCAGCGCAAGCTGCATTGCCTTGATCGTGTCGTCGCGGCAATCGGGATAGCCGGAGTAGTCGGTCTCGCACATCCCAGCGATGATCCGGCGCAATCCCCGCCGCCAGGCGATCGCGGCGGCATAGGTCAGGAACAGCAGGTTGCGCCCGGGTACGAAAGTGTTGGGCAGTCCCTCCGCGGTCATCGCGATCGCCGTCTCACTGGTCAGCGCAGTGGTGCCGACGCCGGCCAGCCCGGACGCCATGTCCACCAGGTGGTCCTCGCGAAGCCGCCCGCCCCAATCCGCTATCCCGGCGAGCCCTGCCCGTACCGGCGCGCGGCAGGTCAGTTCCACGGCATGGCGCTGGCCGTAGGCGAAGCCCACCGTCTCGACATGGCGATACCGCGCCAGCGCCCAGGCCAGGCAGGTCGCGCTGTCCTGCCCGCCGGAGAACAGCACCAGCGCGCCGTCCTGCCCCGGCTCTCTGTCTTCCGTCATTGGCGCACTATATCCTGGTGTCCTGCCCCCGGGAGTCGCTGCGACCTGCAGCGAACGCCAGGGATAGGCGGGGGGCGATCACCAGGCCACAGAAAACGAAGAGTCATGGACCTCGACTTCAGCGAAGACGAAATCTGCCGATACTCGCGCCACATCCTGCTGAATGAGGTGGGCGGCATCGGCCAGGCGAAGCTGAAAGCCGCGCGGGTGCTGGTGGTGGGCGCCGGCGGGCTGGGCAGCCCGCTTGTGCTGTATCTGGCGGCGGCGGGGATCGGCACCATCGGCGTCATCGACGACGACCGGGTGGAGCTGTCCAACCTGCAGCGCCAGATCGCCCATAGCACCGCGCGGATCGGCCTGCCCAAGGTGGAGTCGGCGGCGGTCGCGGCGCGCGCGATCAACCCCGGCGTGCGGATCGAACCGCACGCCTTGCGTCTGAACAAGGACAACGCGCTGTCGCTGATCGAGTGCTACGACCTCGTGTGCGACGGCACCGACAATTTCGCCACCCGCTTCCTGGTGGCCGATGCCTGCGTGCTGGCGCGCCGCACGCTGGTCTCCGCCGCGGTGCTGCGCTTCGAGGGCCAGCTCTCGGTGTTCAAACCGCATGCCGGCGGCCCGTGCTACCGCTGCCTCTACGCTGAAGCGCCCCCCGAAGGCACCGTGCCGACCTGCAGCGAAGCCGGCGTACTCGGCGCCGTCACCGGCGTGATGGGTACCTTGCAGGCAACCGAGGTGCTGAAGGAGATCCTCGGCATCGGCGAAACGCTCGCCGGCAAGCTGCTGATCTGGGACGCGCTGGCCAGCCGCTTCCGCACCGTCCGGCTGCGGCCCGACCCACACTGCGCGGTATGCGGACCGCAGGCAACAATCAAGGACCTGTCAGCCCACCGCGACACGCCGGCGCCCGCCTGTGCCGTCTGACCCGCTCGGCATCCTGCTGCTGTCCGGCGCGCATGACCGCGCGCACTACGCGTTCGTGCTGGCGACCGGCGCCGCCTCGATCGGCCGGCGCGTCGTGATCTTCGCCACCAACGCCGGCTGCCACGCGCTGCTGGCCGACTGGTCCGGCCTGACGGACGCCGATCGCGACGCGAGGATCAGGGCGGCCGGCGTCGCCGGTCTGGACGAGCTGCGCGACGCCGCCGCCGCCCTCGATATCCAACTGATCGCCTGCGAGGCGGGCCTGCGCGCCGAGGGCCTGGACACGGCCCCCCTGTCTCCCG
>DASRQX010000040.1:0-26168 GCA_035696165.1 Acetobacteraceae bacterium
TATCAGCCGTGCCATGGAACGAGTCATGCAGAGTTGCGACGCCATGGTCGTCAATCTCACGCCGTTCCGCGGACCAAGCGCCGACGTTGGCTCGGCCTACGAAATGGGCTTCATGCGTGCACTCGGCCGCCCGATCTTCGCCTATACCAACGATGATCGCCCGTTCCTCGATCGCGTTGCCGCCTTCTGCGGCGGTGCCTTACGCCAGCGCTCCACCGGAGAACACGAGGATCCCGATGGCATGGCGATCGAGCCCTTCGAGCTGCACGACAACCTCATGCTCGCCGGTGGCGTCACAGCCTCCGGCGGCTGCATCTTTGCGGAGGCCGCACCTCAGGGCGAACGCTACACGTCGCTCGCTGCTTTCCGGCGCTGCGTCACGCGAGCGGCGGCAAAGTTGCTCCGGTAGCATTGGTTGCGCTGGCAGGCGCACCGGACTGGCGGCTATTCCGGATCGGGCGGTCCACTGTGGCGACCGCGGGCATGAGGGATTGCACCGCGAGCGTTCGTCCCATCGCCCCGGAACGCTTCCAACAAATCTGGCAGCTCCGGCTGCTGGGATTGCTTCGACGGAGCCGTCCGGGCCGGCGTCAGATGACATCCTGTTGCACCGCGGCCGGACCGGCGGGACGGCGCCGGCAGAATCTCGGGGACAGGTGGCTTGCGAGCCATCAACGCCTCCCTATCTTGGGCGTCGGCGCCACCGCCCCACACTGGGGAGTAACGATGCGACCCCATCCGCGGTGAGCCCCGCAGTCGTGCAACGTATTATGCGAAGCGTTGCCTGCCATGTGCCCGCGGGGATACGTGCACGATGTCAGGAGGCGATCAACCGACGCAGCTCAATCACCGTCTCGGCCAGGCCCAGCCTTTCAAACAGAGCAAGCAGCTCGCTCATGGCGACCGGCGGGTTCACCAGGCTAGCTTGCTGCTTTCTCACAGCGTCGATGACCCGCTCCGGCGCAAAGTCCAGCAGGTGGCGGATAAACTCATCCGGGTGCTGTGCCTCGATCTTGTGGGGGGCGAGTGCCGCGTCGGGAAAATCCCGGAGATTGTGGGTGACGATGACCTCGGCCTGCCCGACAATCGCCGCGGCGAGGACATGCCGGTCGTCCGGATCGGGCAGCGTCAGAGTGTCGACCAGGTCCTCGTAACCGGTAACAACCGCGTCCTCCGCCCGCTCATCCATGGCGTCCCGCAGGTCTGCAGCCGCGTTATCGGCACGCCGGGATTGTCCCGCAGCACGGCCCTGATCCATTCCTCGTGCACTGTGGCGGACCAGCGTGCCTGAAACAGCTGTGCGAGGGTCAGACGCATCAACAGGTGGCGGAGCGAAACCGGGTAGAGCACGCTGGCGTCCAGGAAGGCGCGAAGCGACCCCGGCATTCAGGTCAGCCCAAGCTCCTGATCGATTGCCGCCATCCGGTCGAGCACCGCGCTGCGCGCGCGGCACTGCTCTTCCCGATAGGCCATCACGTCCTTGAACAGGGCGCGCCGGTGAGTTCCGACCTTGTGGGACGGGATCTGCCCTTCGTCCAGCAGGCGGACGACGTAAGGGCGCGACACGTTCAGCAGCTCGGCGGCTTCCCCCGTGGTCAGCTCGGCATGGAGCGGGATCACGCGCACGGCGTTGCCGCGCGCCATTTCGGTAAGGATCGCCACCAGCAGCCGGAACGCCGTCGCGGGGACGGTTATCGGTTCGTGGGCGCCCTCCGGCTCTTCGAGGCGCAACCGTACCGTGCCGTTGGCCTTGGCGAGTGCGTCAGCCAGGCGGGGGCCGGATTCGCGGGCGGCAACGGTATCCGTCGCGCTTGGTGCGACCGGCTCGGTCGGATCGAAAGCAAGTGCTGTCATGATCTACCTCTCGCCGGTGCCCTACCATCCAAAGCAAACAAACGCAATAAATCAAACATCCGCAACAGATCGTCGAGTGCCCCTCGTATAGCGATGGCGAGCCGGGACCGAAGTTGAATTCATCGCATCATGCGCCGGCAGGCGCACCGGACAGGTGCCTAGCCCGGGCCGGGCGGTCCACCGTTGCGACCGCGGGCACGAGGGATGGCACCGCGAGCGTTCGTCCCATCGCCCCAGAACGCCTCCAGCAAATCCGGCAGCTCCGGCTGCTGGGAGTGCTTCGGCTGCACCGCTGGCGCCGGCGCCAGGCGAGCTCCCACCGCTGCGCCGCGGGATCGGCGGGGCGGCACCGGCGGAATCTCGGGGACAGGTTGCTTGCGAGCCATCAACACCTCCATACCATGGGCGCCGACGATTTGCAGAACCAGCACGCCAGGGTCGAGGCGGCAATCGGACGCTACAAACGGGTGATCGGCGATGGTCTGCACTCGCGCGGGGATCGCCGTCGGGCGCCCGAGGTAGCCGTCGCCGAGAGTGCCCTGAACCGCATGCTGGAGCTTGGACGCCCGCATTACGTCCGCACCGCAAGACCCCAGACCGGGTCGGGAACATCGCACCTGCATCCCTGACCCGTGCAACATAGTCTCGGGCAGCCCGACTGGCGTTTCAGGAAGCAGCGCGATGGCTGGCGCGCCGCAATCCGGACGCCGCGCCGAAGCTGCGACAGGCCACCGAAGAGGCGGCCTGGCGCCTCGGCGGCCGGCCGCTTGCCGGGCGTGCGCAGCGTGAGTTGCTCGGCCCGCATGATCGCCTGTGGTCGCTTCCATCGACGGAACCGGCTGGCGACCCACCTCGAGGTGCCAAAAACGGCGTTTGCCGAGTATGCGCGGTGTCCGCAGACGATGACCGATCATGCACGCCTGCTCGCCGCCACGATTGGGCTGCGGCCAGCCGGGCGGCCCGACCTGGCGCTGATGATCGAGGCGGCGGCGCAAGCCGCCTGAAGCACTGATCGCGGGCCGCCGATCGTGGCCGGTGTCATCGCCGCCCTGCACGCCAGCAATATCATCCTCCCCGCGCCAGCGGTGATCGAACGCAGCGCTATCGCCGGACGTGCTCGTGCCCGCAAGCGCATGGCAGACGCCGTGCTCGTCGACCTCTCCGCCGAGCAGCTGGCGAAGCTTGATGCGCTGCTCGTCATAGAGCCGTCGACCGGCCTGTCGCAGTTTGCCTGGCTGAAGGCATTCCCGACCGCCGCGAAGGGGGACAACATCGAGGAACTGGTTGAGCGACTGCGTGTCGTGCGGGCGTTCGGCCTCGCTCCCGACTTGGCGACACGGATCCACCCGGACCGGTTCAGGCAGCTGGTCCGCGAAGCCGCGCTTGCCGAAGCGCACCAACTTAATGACCATGTCGTGCACCAGCGACGCGCGCTGCAAGTTGCGCTTCTACTCGACCTGAAAACGCGGTTGACCGACACCGCGCTCGACATCGCTGACAAGCTGATCGGCCGGCTGTTCGCACGCGCCAAACGGGCCCAGGAAAAGTGTTACGTTGCCAATAGCAAGTCTGTCGGCCGCCTGATGCGGATGTTCCGCGGCACCATCGCCGCGCTCGGCACCGCCCAGGAAACCGACCGCGACGGATCCACCCAGGACGCCAGCCCGGCCATGCAGGTGCCGCCAAATCTCGGCTTGAGCCTCAGTACGCTCACCCTCGACCTGCGCGCCCATTACGGACTGCAGATGGGGCAGGTCGGCGTGCTGATCGGCGGCGTCGCCGCCGGTACCGATGCGTTCGACCGCGGGCTGGTGCCAGGCGACGTGATCCTGCGCGTGCAGGGGACCGAGGTGGGCGCGCCGCAGCAGGTCCAAGCGGCAATCGACGCCGCACGAGCCCAGCACAAGACTTTCATCCTGGCCCTGGTGCTGCCCAAGGTGCAGCAGATACCCGGGCCGCGCTGGCTGGCGCTGCGAGTGACCCCACCGTAGCCAAGGTGCAACATGGCGTTGCGACCGTGCACTATTGCCTTTTTGTTAACCAACCCTAAATTCGCGACAGTCAGTGGCACAGGGAACCACCTCATGAAAATGCTCCCGATCGTAGCGGGTTTGGCGTTCGCACTAGCCTCCGCGGGCGCTTACGCGCAGACCGCGCCCGGTTGCCCACAAAAGGCAGGCGAGGGCGGCAGCGACCCGTTACTGACGCAGAAGGCGGCCGACGCTGGCAACAACCCGTCCCTGCCTCAGAAGGCGGCCGATGCCGGCAACAACCCGTCCCTGCCACAAAAGGCAGGCGAGGGCGGCAGTGACCCGTTACTGACGCAGAAGGCGGCCGACGCTGGCAACAACCCGTCCCTGCCTCAGAAGGCGGCCGAGGGCGTCGGCGGCTTGCCCTGCAAGGGCTAGTTGCCTGAGTCGTTCATAACGTTGGGTATAGCCTCTTCAGTTTAATGCGGGCGTTGGCGGTAGTGAACTGCCAGTCGGCTTTGGCGTGGTTCTTGTTGCGATCGTCCTCCCAGGCGGCGACTTCCTCGATCGGGGGTCTGCTTGTCGGGGATGCGCCGATCGAGGCACTGAGACGACACGACGCCGAGTTCGGACTCAGCCATGTCCAGCCGGCTTCCGTGCTTGGGCGTGCAGTGCCACTCGAACCGCTCGACAAGCCGGCGTGCCTCGCCAGCTGGGAAAGCTTCATAGATTGTGCCGGCTTGTGGGTGTTGAGATTGTCCTGCACCAGTACGATCTGCGAGACGTTGGGGAAGTGTTTGTCCGACAGGTCATTGAGAACCTGCGCATAATCGACGGCGGTGTGGCGATCTGTCTCCTCGACATGGCGCCAGCCTTCCAGCGGCGCGAACATCATGAACAGGTTGGCTGTCCCGCTGCGTTCGTACTCATAATCATAGCGTTTGGGGTGCCCTGGCTTGGCTGGGATCGGCACACACGTCTCAATGATGAGTTGCTTCGAGGTCTCGTCCAGGCAGACCGCGGGACGATCCGGATCACGCAGCCGGTGATAGATCTCCAGCACGTCTTCCATGGCGGCCACGAACCCAGCATTGACATTTGGTGGAATGACAAACTGCTCTTTCAGGTGCGGTTTAAGAATGCTTTGTTAGCGTCCGCCCGATCGTGTTGTCGCTGACCCGGGCAACGATGTTCAGTTCCACGACTTTGTCTTCCAGCAGACGCAACGTCCATCGTGCGCGCCCCTTTGGCGGCTCTGAACAGGCCAGCGCGGTGAGCTTGGCCTCGGCGGCACCGTCGAAGATGCGCTGCATGGCCGAGGCGGGCGAGCGCTTCGGGGTCAGCACCGCCTCGAACCCTTCTTCCACCAGCTGCTGACGAACTCGGGCAACAGTCACGAGGCCGGTGTCCAGCGCCGCAGCGATCCGACTGTCGCGCCATCCTTTCCCTGCCTCACCTGCATCGTCCTTCAACAAGATGCGGGCCCTGGTCAACGTCCGTGCGGGGTGCTTGCCACTCTGGATCAGAGCATTCAGACGCTCTCGCTCTGCCGCACTGAGCATAACGACATACTTCTTTCCGGCGATCTCTTTCGCGGCCACGAATCGGCTCCGTCGTTACGTCACGGAGCCATCGATTCGGACATCCTACTCAGTGTCAATGACGTGGCCGGCTAGTCGCGTGGCGGGTTGGTTATCGCGTCGATGTAGCGGCGGACGGAGTAGGCCAGCACCGCCTTGCCACCGGCCGGCAGGATGCGGTCCCACCAGGCGCCGTAGATCGGCTCGAACGGCCAGGGTTCCAGCGTCGCGGCGATGTGTTCGACGGTGGTCCGGTCCAGCGGGATAAGGTCGGGGTAGCTCCGCATGAAGCTGACCTTGCGGTCCCAGCCGACGGTCACGATGTCACCGGACAACAGCGCGCCCTTGCCACCGGCGCCCGCTGCCCAGTGCAGCACCTGCCCGCCTGCGAAATGACCGGGGCAGTGCAGCAGCGTCACGCCGGGCAGGAGCTGCTTGCTGGGGCCGTCCCAGAACCGCACGACCGGATCGGGCCGCATCACCCATTGGCGGTCGCGCGCATGCAGGTGGATCGGAGCGCCGCCGAACGCATGGCTCCAGTCGATCATCGAGCCGTAGTAGTGCGGGTGGGAGATCGCGATGCCGGCGATGCCGCCCATGCCACGCACGATCTCGATCGTTGCGTCGTCGATGAA
Organism: Acetobacteraceae bacterium; assembly: GCA_035696165.1. Taxonomy (GTDB): domain Bacteria; phylum Pseudomonadota; class Alphaproteobacteria; order Acetobacterales; family Acetobacteraceae; genus Palsa-883. The sequence continues at coordinate 6,040 of DASRQX010000040.1, forward strand.
GCTGATGCAGTCCCACAGGATGTTGCCCTGGGGCGTGCGCACCAGCAGGGCGCGCTGTGCGATCGCGAAGGCCGGCATGGTGCCGATGCCGACCAGGTCCGGCTCGTGCTGGCGGAAGGCGGCAAAGTGCGTGCGCCGCATCGCCTCCAGCGTGGTCCAGGACTGGCCGAGCACGTTCACGTACTGGCGTTCGTCCTGGCAGATCGGGCAGCCGGCGGGGGGCGCCTCGCTCGGCGGGTATTGCGTGCCGCAGGTGATGCAGATGAACGCTGGCATGGGGTCATCCTAGCGCAATCGAGGACGGCTTGGCCGAAGACAGTTTACCCGAAGACCGGGCGCATCCGCACCTGCTGCTGGCGCAGCACCAGCCCACCGATCATCACGACATTGAGCAGGTTGGACACGAAGGCGATCTCGAACGCGGGGCCATAATGGCCGAAACGATCGAACATCGTGCCGGCCAGCCAGCTTCCCAGCGCCATGCCGGACATGCCGGACAGCAACATGATCGGCACGCGCCAGCTTGCCTCACGCGAGGGATACAGGTCGCGGATGGCCAGCACATAGGCCGGGATGATGCCGGCGAAGCCCAGCCCGTAGATGGCGGAGGCGGCGAACAGTCCGATCTCGTTGCGCACCAGCGCGTAGACCAGGATAGCGGCGGCCTGTGCCGCGGAGCTCAGCAGTACGGTACGCAGCCCGCCCAGGCTGTCCGCCACCCAGCCCCAGAACTGCCGGCTGGCAAATGCGAGGCCCAGCAGCATCGACAGCATCAACGTGCCGTGCTCGGGCGAGATCCCTTCGTCGCTGCACAGTGCCACCAGATGCGCGGTCGGCATCGCCATCGGGATGCAGCAGAAGAACGGCGCGGCCGCGAGCAGCAGCATCGCCGTGTTCGGCCGCAGCCCGAGCACCGGGGTGCCGGATTGTGGTCCGGCGGCGGCCGCGGCGGCGGCACCGGCGGCCGGCGGCGACAGGCGCAGGCACCACAGCGCGATCGGCGCCACCGCGCCCACGACGATCACGGCGAAGCCCGCCATGGTCTGCTGCCACCCGACGCGGTCGATACTGATCTGAAACAGCAACGGCCAGATGACGCCGGCGATGTACTGACCTGAGGAGATCAATGCGAGCGCGGTGCCTCGGCGCTTGTCGAACCAGCGGCTGACGTAGACCAGCAGCGGGGGATAGAGGCCGGCGCTGCCGAGCAGGCCGATGAACAGACCGTGGCCGATCAGCAGCGGCCAGGTGCCGCCGAGCGCCGACAACAGTAGCCCGGCGCCGATCATCAACGTACCGCCCAGCACGATCCAGCGCACGCCGATGCGGTCGGCGAACAACCCCATGGCGATGCCACCCGATCCGGTGCCGAACCAGACCAGCGCGGCGGCCAGGGATGGAATGGCGCGCGGAACGTCGAGCGTGGCGGCGATCGGCTTGAGTGCGACCACCACGATGAGCGGCGCGCCGTAGGCAAAGGACAGCAGCGCCAGCACCGCGATCGCGATCACCCAGGACGTGCGCGTCTCGATACTGTCCAAGCTTGGGCTGCCCGCGGTTGCGGTGCGGCGGGTCATGTGGTGCGGTTCCTCCGGCGACGGCGCGTTGGCCGTACTGGGGGAGGGTAGGGCAGGTTCGGGGGGAGTGGAACTGGGCCTACCTCGCCCGCTCTTCGCGGGAGAGGTCGAGGCGCGAAGCGACGAGGGTGAGGGTGCTGCCCGCCGCTCGACCCTCACCCGCACCGCTGCGCGGCACGACCTCCCGCGAAGAGCGGGCGAGGTAAAGAAGTCGTTAGGCGAACATTGCGGCAGTATCAGCGGGGGCGATGTCCTCGATGCGGGGCGGCTGCCAGCGCGGGGTGCGGTCCTTGTCCACCACCATGGCGCGCACACCCTCGATGAAGTCGTTGTGGCGCATCGTGGTGTGGGTTAGGGCGAATTCGGCGTCCAGGCATTGTTCCAGCGTGCGATGGGCACCGTCGCGCAGGATGTGCAAGGTCCAGGCGAGGGCGGAGGGCGAGACGGTACGAAGCGCATCGATGGTCTTGCGCGCCCAATCTGTGTTGTCGGCCTCCAGGCGGTGCAGGAGGTCCGGGATGCTGTCGGCGGCGAAGATCGTATCGATCGCGGCGCGCTGGTCTTGCAGCGTGAAGGCAGGCAGCGGCGCGGCGTGGCGGGCTAGCGCGGCAGTCCCGTCGTCGGCGAGTGCCCGCGACAGTTGGTGCATCTCGGCGGTTGGGGTGAACTGGGTGGCGAAGCCGGCGTGCACGGCGTCGGCGCCGTGGACGCGCGCGCCGGTCAGGCCGAGATAGGTGCCGAGCTGGCCGGGCAGCCGCGGCAGGAAGAACGTCGCGCCGATGTCGGGGAAGAAGCCGATCGCGGTCTCCGGCATGGCGAACATCGCGTGCTCGCTGGCGACGCGATAGTCGCCGTAGATCGAGACGCCGATGCCGCCGCCCATGCAGATGCCGTCGATCAGCGCGATGTAGGGTTTCGGGTAGGCGGCGATCATGCGGTTGAGCGCGTATTCTTCGGTGAAGAAGGCGTCGACCGGCGCGCGGTTGCCGTCGAGCTGGTGCTGGCGCAGCGCGCGGATGTCGCCGCCGGCGCAGAAGGCGCGGTCGCCGGCGGCCTCAATCACCACGGCGTGGATGTGCGGGTCGTCGCGCCAAGTTTGCAGTGCGTGGGTAATCGCGCGGATCATGGGCAGATCGAGCGCGTTGAGGGTCTTGGGACGGTTCAGCAGGATCCGCCCCACCCGCCCGTCGTGGCGGGTGAGGACGCTCGGCTCGGCGGGCATGCGGCGGCGGTCTCCGTGTGGGGAATTATTTGAGCCTGTGATTCACGCCCTCCGGCTGAATCGCCTCGGGCGATCACAGACTAATGCGGGCGGTGGTCGTTGTTGACGTGGCGGTCGCCGGCGAGCCAGCGGGCCAACTCGCTGTGCGCGTCGGCGCGGCGCATCGCGGCGATAGCATCGATGTCGGGGGCATCGACAGTGAATTCCAGCGGTAGGCCGTCCGGGGTTTTGACATACATGGACACGCAGTAACCGTGGTCGGTGCGGCGGTATTGGATGTCGGCGGCACGGAGGCGGGATTCGAGTTCCTCGAAGGTGGTTTGGCTGACCTTGAACGCGACATGCCAGGAGCCGCCCTTCTCGGCGAAGATCGCCTTGTTCATGTCGTAGGCATCGGGGTCGGCGAACTGGAAGAAGGCCAGCGCGCCGCCGTCGCCCATTTCGAAGAAGGTGTGGCAGAAATCCACGTGGCGACCGAGTTCCGGCCTGAAGTTGCGTTCGCACCAGGTGGCGACGAGGGGGATGCCGAGGATGTCCTCGATGAAGGCGCGATTGACCTCCTGGTCCTTCACCGCGAAGGCGTGGTGATGCAGGCGTTGGGGTGGCTCGGCGAGCAGGGCGGGGCGGGTGGCGGTGGATTGATCTTGCGGCATGTGCTCCTCCTGGGCTGGGGGTGAGCGGGATAGTGTGCCCGAACCGCGGTCGTTCCGCGATCCCCGCCCGCCGTCAGCGGTGTCCAGCGTGCAATAACATTCAGAGCCGTCTGGCGCGGGTACGCTCGCCGCCGCGCCCTCAAGGCGTCGCTGTCGCCCTCAAGCTGGTTCAATCAACGTTGCGATCGTCTCGACCAATTGCGAAGCCTGCTCAATCGCCCGTTCGGCCTCGGTCAGGGATACCGCTGATTCCCATTCGTAATCGGCAACGTTCTTCAAGTCATAGCTCCAGCCGAGAAGCGATACCTGCTCTCGGCTGACACGGGGTTGCTCGCGCGCGAGGCGCGCGAACTCGCTGCGCGCGCCGTTTGACGTCGATTGGACCCCGCTTGTGGTTGCCAGTTTCATGCACCGGGCACGTGACCTTCCGGTCCTGATCAGCGATCTCGGGCTTTGGCACGCAAGGCCGCTGCACGCCAAACGTGGGCATCCCGGCAAATTGTGCGCGACGGTCGGTTTTGTCGGCCGGGCTCACGGGATATTGCGACCAAACCTGAAGCGGCGAGCGTTCTTCGGCCACCCGGGTCGTAATTCCGCGCCGAGTGAATTGCCGAAAACCTTGTAACCGGCGCGGGACACCCTTCGGGCCAGGCCGGCCGCCCACAAATGCGGCGGCGAACGCCGGACAGCAAAATGGAGGGCCGTTGAGGCCCCCCATTTGCATGTTCGTCAGTTAGGTTTGGTCAGGCTAGCCCCTGCAGGGTGCGCCGCCGACGCCCTCGGCCGCCTTCTGCGGCAGGGTCGGGTTGTTGCCAGCGTCGGCCGCCTTCTGCGGCAGAGACGGGTTGTTGCCGGCATCGGCCGCTTTCTGCGGCAGAGACGGGTTGTTGCCGGCGTCGCCTGCCTTCTGCGGCAGGGACGGGTTGTTCCCGGCATCGGCCGCCTTCTGCGGCAGCGACGGGTTGTTGCCGGCGTCGCCCGCTTTCTGTGGCAGAGACGGGTTGTTGCCGGCGTCGGCCGCCTTCTGCGTCAGCGACGGGTTGTTGCCGCCATCGGCTGCCTTCTGTGGGCAACCGGGCGCGGTCTGCGCGTAAGCGCCCGCGGAGGCTAGTGCGAACGCCAAACCCGCTACGATCGGGAGCATTTTCATGAGATGGTTATTCCCTGTGCCAGTGACTGCCGCAAATCTAGGATTGGTTAACGAAAACGCAATAGTGCACCTTCGCATCGCCATGTTGCACCGTGGCTACGGTGGGGATACTCGCAGCACGGTCCAGCGCGGCCCGGGGATCTGCTGCACCTTGGGCAGCACCAGGGCAAGGACGAACGTCCTGTGTTCGGCGCGGGCTGTGTCGATCGCTGCTTGCACCTGCTGTGGCTCGCTCACCTCGGTCCTCTGCATGCGCAGGATCACGTCGCCTGGGACAAGGCCGCGCTCGTACGCGTCCGTGCCAGCGGCGACGCCACCAATTAGCACGCCGACCTGCTCCATCTGCAGCCCGTAATGGGCGCGCAGGTCAGCGGTGAGCGGGCTGAGGCTCAGGCCGAGGTTTGGTGGCACCAGCATGGCCGGGTTGGCGGCCTGCGCGGAGCCGGTGGCGGACGCAGTTTCCATTTGCGGCCAGGCGATCGGCGTGACCTTCATCGTTTGCTCACCTCCGGCGCGCAGCACGGTGACTGGCACGGCCTGGCCGACGGTGGATCTGGCAAAGGCACGCAGCATCGCGCGCTCGTCCGCCGGAGTCTGATTGTCGTAGCGCAGGATCACGTCGCCGATCTGCAGGCCCGCCATCGCCGCCGGGTCGCCCTCGCGCACCATGGCGACGATCGAGCCCGTCGGCCGGGGCATGCCGAGCGCCTCGGCCATGTCCTGCGTCACCTCCTCGATCTTGATGCCGAGATAGGACGGCCGGATGCTGCCGTCGTGCAACAGTCGATTGGCGACGTAACGGGCGTCGTTCGCCGGAATGGCGAAGCCGAGACCAACCGAGCCGGTGGTGGGGGAGATGATGGCGGTGTCAACGCCGATCACCTCGCCGGCGCGGTTGAACAGCGGGCCGCCGGAGTTGCCGTGGTTGATCGCGGCGTCGGTCTGGATGAAGTCGTCGTACGGCGTATCCATGATGTTGCGGTTGAGCGCGCTGACGATGCCGGCGCTGACCGAAAGGCCGATACCGAGGGGGTTGCCGATGGCGAACACCGGGTCGGCGACCTGCACCTTGTCGCTGTCGGCCCAGTGGACCACCGTGATCGGATGCTGGGTGTCGACCTTGACGACGGCAAGATCGATGCGGGGCGCCGTGGCAAGGATGCGAGCGGGCATGCGCGTGCCATCGGAGAACATCACGTGGATGTCGTAGGCGCCGTCGATGACATGATAATTAGTCAGGATCGCGCCGCTTGCATCGATGAACAAGCCGGACCCCTGGAGCGATTTCGGTCGGTTCGGGACCGGGTTGGCCGAGCCGCTACTGGCGTTCAGCCCCGCGGTGGTCGAGCCTTCGTTGACGAACGAGGTGATATTGACCACGGTCGGCAGCAGGCTGCGGATCAGCACGGCCTGATCGGCGGTCATCATCTGCATGGACATCTGCTGTGCCGCGGCGTGCGGTGGCGCCGGCAACAGCATGGCGCCAGCAAGGGCGAGGCCGAACAACGTGGCCGACAGAAAGCGATGGCGCATTGAGGCGAGCTCCGTAGGAGGTGCGGCGGTGTGGGGCCGCACGGTGGTCTTAAATTGTGGCGTGGCCGGCATTTGCGCAATCGGTACGCCGCATCATCTTGTAGGCGTTCAAAACGGCGCACCGTTACACGGGACCGAGTTCACACGTCGACCGGGGATCGCGGGGCCGTCGATCCGCGTGGGCGCGGTCTTCCGCTGCGCGGGCTAGCCCTCCATCCGCACGCCCGGATGAAAATGCGCGTAGACCCGCCGTGCGGTTTCGTGGCTGATGCCCGGCGCGGCCTCAAGGTCCGCCAGACCCGCCATTTTCACCCCGCGTGCCGAGCCGAAATGGTTCAGCAGCGACCGCTTGCGCGCCGCACCGATGCCGACGATCTCGTCCAGCTCGCTGCGCACCAGCGACTTGGAGCGGCCGGCACGGTGGGTGGTGATGGCGAAGCGGTGCGCCTCATCGCGTAGGCGTTGCAAGAAATACAGCACTGGGTCGCGCGGCGGCAGTTGGAAGGCAGGCGCATCGGCGGTGTGGAACCATTCGCGGCCGGCGTCGCGGTCGGGGCCCTTGGCGATCGCCACCAGGGTTACGTCGTTCACCCCCAGGTCGTCCAGCACGCCGCGCGCCGCTGAGAGCTGCCCGGCGCCGCCGTCGATCAGCACCAGATCGGGCCAGTCGGGGCCGTGGCCGTCCGCTTCTTCGCGCAGCGCACGGCCGAAGCGGCGCTGCAGCACCTCGCGCATCATGGCGAAGTCGTCGCCGGGGGTGATCGGGCCGCGGATTGAGAATTTTCGATACGCCGCCTTGGTAAACCCTTCCGGGCCGGCGACGATCATCACGCCGTAGGCGTTGGTGCCCATGATATGGCTGTTGTCGTAGACCTCGATGCGGTTGGGTGGCGCGGGCAGGTGGAACAGGGTGGTGACGCCGTCCAGCAGCTTGGCCTGGCCGGCGGATTCCGCCAGCTTGCGTTCCAGCGCCTCGCGCGCGTTCAGTGCGGCGTGCTCGACCACCGCGTGCTTTTCGCCGCGCTGCGGCACCAGGATCTCCACCTTGCGGCCGGCCTTCATGGTTAGCGCCTCGGCGACCAGTGCCTGCTCGGGCAGCGGGTGGTTGACCAGCACCTGCGGCGGCGGCGGCTTGTCGTCGTAGAACTGGGCGATGAAGGCGCCGAGCACCTCCGGCGTTTCCTCGTTGCGGGCGTTGGCGGGGAAGAAGGCGCGGTTGCCGTTGTTGCGGCCGCCGCGGACGAAGAACACCTGCACGCAGGTCTGACCGGCGATGCTCCACGCGGCGATGATGTCGGCGTCGGCCAGGCTGGCCGGGTTGATCACGTCGTTGCCCTGCACGAAGGTCAGGCCGCGGATGCGGTCGCGGATGGCGGCGGCGCGCTCGTATGCCAGGGTGGCGGCGGCAGATTCCATTTCGCCGGCCAATTCCTGCTGCACGAAGGCGGACTTGCCGGCCAGGAAGGCTTTCGCCTGGGCAACCAGCTTGCCGTATTCCGCCTGATCGATGCGCCCGACGCAGGGGGCGGAGCAGCGGCGGATCTGGAACAGCAGGCAGGGGCGGGTGCGGGCGGCGAACACCGTGTCCGCGCAGGAGCGCAGCAGGAACACGCGCTGCATCGCGGTGACGGTCTGGTTCACCGCCCAGGCGGAGGCGAACGGCCCCCAATAGCTGCCCTTGCGCGTCTGCGCGCCGCGATGCTTGGCGATCTGCGGGTATGGGTGGTCCTCGGCCAGCATCAGCCAGGGGTAGGATTTATCGTCGCGCAGAACGATGTTGTAGTGCGGCTTGAGGCGCTTGATCAGGTTGGCCTCGAGCAGCAGCGCCTCGGCCTCGGTATGGGTGGTGATGACCTCCATGGACGCCGTCAGCGACACCATGCGGCGCAGGCGTTCCGGCAGGCGGGCGGGCTGGGTGTAGGCGGCGACCCGCTTTTTCAGGCTGCGCGCCTTGCCGACGTACAGCGCCTCGCCCTTGGCATCGAGCATGCGGTAGACGCCGGGGCTGGTCGGCATGGTTTCCATCGCCGCCTCGATGGCGGCCGCGCCCCCGCGGATTGGCTCAGGGGATGGTGCGGCGGCAGGTGCTTCGGGTGATGCGCCAGGTAGCCCTGGGGACGGCCCGGCGGGCGTTTCAGCGGGAGCCGATGTGGCCAACGGGGCGCTCGGCGATTGTTCTGTTTCGCTCATGGTATCAGACTGACTGGCCTTGGCGGAGCATGCCGTACCGCGGCACCGATCGCCACAAGTGGCGACGAGGCGCGCCTGATGCGAGACGTCGCGGCTTGAATGTCCAGCTGGTTGGGCGGCCCAGCGGGTCTGTCGGATCTCGCGCGACCGGTCCAAACTGGTCCTGGCTGATCGGTTGCCATAGGATTGTCTGAGCGATTGAAGCCGCCGGCAGGCTTCTACGAACGGCGGAAGTCACAACCAGCTCAACCTTGGGGAGTCTGCCAGATGAGCTCTCGCATGCAATCAGGCAGGGTGTTGCCGGCGAGCGTGTCGACGCTCCTTCTTGCGGCGTTGCTGCTGACTGGAGCATCACGGTCCTTCGCCCAAGCAAACGGCGAAGGCTCGGCGGCCTGCGTCGCGAACAGTGGCAGCATCACACTGCCTGCCGGTTTCTGTGCGACGGTTTTCGCTGACAGGCTGGGACACCCACGACACCTGGCGGTGGCGCCGAATGGGGTCGTCTATGTCAATAGCTGGAGCGGTCGCTATTACCACAATGACACGCCCCCGGCCGGCGGGTTTTTGATTGCTCTCCAGGACACCAAGGGTGACGGCCAGGCTGACAAGGTCGTCCGCTTCGGTCCGACGGCGGCGGACGGAAACGCCGGGGGAACCGGGATCGCCGTCTACCAGGGCTATGTCTACGCCGAGACAAACGATCGCATCATGCGCTACGCGCTGCCGGCGAATGGGGTCGCGCCAACCGGCGCGCCGGAGACCGTGGTGTCGGGGCTGCCGCTGAGCGGCGATCATCCCATGCATCCCTTCGCGATCGACCACCAAGGCAACATGTATGTCGATCTGGGATCGGCAACCAACTCCTGCCAAAGCGAGAACCGGATGCCGAACGTGCCGGGTAACAGTCCTTGCAAGGAACTGGAGACTCGCGGCGGCACCTGGCGCTACGACGCCAACCGGCTGGACCAGCATTTTTCGTCAGCGGAACGTTTCGCCACGGGTCTGCGCAACGGTGAGGGCATCTCTTTCGATTCTTCCGGTCGGATCTTTGCAACCCAGCATGGTCGCGATCAACTTGGACAGAACTGGCCCAGCCTCTACACCCTGATGCAGAGCGCCAACCAGCCCGCCGAGGAGTTGGTCCGGTTGGAACCGGGCGCCGATTTCGGCTGGCCGGAATGCTATTATGACGATGACCAGAAGAAGCTCGTGCTGGCACCGGAATATGGTGGCGATGGCGGAAAGGCGGTGGGTGTCTGTGCGACGAAACAAGCGCCCGTGGCAGGATTCCCCGGGCATTGGGCACCCAACGACATGCTGATCTACCAGGGCAGCCAGTTCCCATCCGCCTACAAAGACGGCGCCTTCATCGCGTTCCATGGTTCGTGGAACCGGGCACCGGCGCCGCAGGGCGGATACAATGTGGTGTTTCAGCCATTGGCCGACGGGGTGCCCTCGGGACCGTTCGTCGTCTTCGCGGACGGCTTCGCTGGGGCAACCAAGGAGCCCGGCGGAGCGGCGCATCGCCCAACCGGACTTGCGGTCGCGCCTGATGGCACCTTGTATATCGCGGACGATCAGGGCGGCCGCATCTGGCGCATCACATTCCGTGGCGGGAACAAAAACGCTGGAATTGCAGCCGCGCCAACTCCGCCTGCTGCTGGACTTGCTGCGACATCCACCAGCGCGCTTCCGCCAGAGGGCATTCATGCGGATGCGGGCATGGGTCCACTGCCGATACCGCCGGGCGGGTCGCCGGACCAGGTCGCGCTGGGTAATCGCATTTTCCATGGACAGTCCGACGGAGGGACGTGTGCAGGGTGTCACGGCTCCGACGGCAGGGGCACAGAGGTAGGTTCCGATCTGACGAGTGGTAAATGGGTATGGGGGAACGGAAGCGTCCAGGCGATCATCCAAACGATCAGGCGCGGTGTACCAAAGCCGAAGGACCACACTGGCGCAATGCCTCCCAACGGCGGGGCACAACTGTCCCAGGCCGACGTCGCCGCGGTGGCGGATTATGTGTGGGCAATCTCTCACAGGAACTCGCACTAGGCTCTACGGCAGGCGTAGCCCGGAACCACGGCTGTCAGCGAACTGGCACGCCAGGCCTTGCGATCACGCTCATTCGGTGAGGGCGAGTTGTCGTTCATCCTCGTCCCACATGGTGCTGCGGTGATGATCCAACCGCTGGAAAGCCGCACGGACCAGCTTCGACCCACTTCCCCCGGCAAATCCTAGCCGATAAGCTCCGACGAAATCCGCAGAGTGAGGTCGTGATGCTGGCGAACACCCGCGTTGCCTGGTTCAATGGAACGTTCGTGCCGGAAGGCCAGGTTGTCATCCCCTTCCGCGACAAGAGCTGGAAATCCGGCGACGGCGCGTTCGACGTGACCCGTACCTTCAATGGCGTCCCGTTCCGCGTGGTGGAGCACATCAAACGGTTCTATCAGTCGCTGCGCTACGTGCGCATCGATCCCGGCATGTCGCCCAAGGAAATGGTGGCGATCACCCAGGAAGTCGTCGAACGCAACGCCCACCTGCGGGAGCCGAACGGGGATTGGTGGGTAACCCAGCGCATCAGCCGCGGCGTCGATGCGATCGGCGACGAGGGCTGGGAGCATACCGGTCCGAACCTGGTGATCGACGTCTCGCCGCTGCCGCTCGCGACCCGCGCGACGATGTACCGCGACGGCGCGGAGGTCATGACCACCACCATGCGCCGCACCGCGCCAAGCATGCTCAGTCCGCGCGCCAAGATGAACAACTACATGAACATGATCGTCGCCGGGCAGCCGATCAAGACAGCACGACCCGATGCCTGGCCGCTGCTGCTGGACGAGAACGGCAACCTGGCCGAGGGATCGGGGAGCAACATCTTCATCGTACAGGATGGCAAGTTGCGGACGCCTCGCGCACGCTACGTGCTGCCGGGTGTCAGTCGGCAGATGACCATCGATCTGGCGACGAAGCTCGGCATCCCGTGCGACGAGGTCGACATCGATCTGTACGATGCAGCCAACGCCGAGGAGATGTTCCTGACCTCGACCAGTCTGTGCATTTTGCCGGTTGGCAGTTTCAATGGGGCGCCGGTTGGTGCTACCGCCTGGGCCGGGGCCGGCCCGATCACGCAGCGGCTGATCGATGCCTATGCCGCCGAGGTCGGCTGCGATTTCGTGAAGCAATACCTCGATCATCTGCCGGCCTGATTCGGCCCGCGCCGATCCGTCCTGCCCGCGCCGAAGCCGATCTCGTGGCTGGCCGGCGTTCGGCTGGCCGGGATAAACTACACAGGACCGCGCGGCCACTCGGCCAGCGCGGTTCGAAGGTGGCTGGTTCGTCGGAGATATCGCGCAGGGCGCCGACCCGCGGGCGCCACCCGGATGGCTTGCCCACACGTCGCGTAGCAGGTGCGCCAGCAGCATCGCAGCGCCGGATCAGGCCCCGAACCCTGTGGATAAGTTTGTGGGCGAATGTCCGGCGATGGCGGGGTGATGCGCGGTTCCCCGAGCCCTCAGCGGCGGGGATTAAAATTCACGCAAAAACTAACCCGTTGATTTTGTTGAAAATCCGCCTGTGGATATTGTCATTCGATTAACACAATCCGCCATCTCCCTGAAATGTGATGGTGCCGCTTCAACGAGTGGACAAATCCGCGCTGCGACGCTCGATCTCCACCCCGGCGGATGCTGCATCCGCGAACACATCCAGCTTCTCGACCCGCACCCGCGCCAGATGCACCCGAGGGTCCGCCAGACAAGATTCGGCGATCCGCTCGGCCAAGGTCTCAACCAACATCACATGGCCGGCTGCGACGATCGCACGGACCGCGTCGGCGACGCCCTCGTAATCCACCACGCGGCGTAGGTCGTCTCGCCCGACCCTGGGCCGCGACAGCGCGCGGCCGGCATCGTCCTCCACCCCAAGGTCCACATTGATCCGCACCCGCTGGGGAGCCGCATGTTCATGCGCATGCACGCCGATGCTGGCCGGCAACACCAGATCGCGCAGGAAGACGTGGCGCAGACCGCGGGACGCGTCGGCAATGCGGGGGGATTCCATTTCCGTCTCCTACTCGTCGTCCGGCGGGCCGCGTCGTGGGGCGCCCCATTGCAGGTGCTGGCCGCCGTCGAGCGCGATCATCTGCCCGGTCATCGCCGGGAAGCCCAGGATGGCGATCACCGCACGCGCCACCTCCTGCGGGCTCGTGCCATGGCCCAGTGGGACCGATGCGGCCTGCCGCGCAAATTGTACCTCGGTCTGGTGCGCGTTTGGTAGCGCCGGGCCCGGGCCGACGGCGTTCACCCGGATGCGCGGCGCGAGCGCCAGCGCCATGGTCTGGGTCAACGCCCACAGCGCGGCCTTGGAGACGCTGTAGGACACAAAATGCTGTGTGAGCGACCAGACCCGTTGGTCGAGCAGGTTGACCACGACGCCCTCGGCCCGGGGCGGCAGGCGGCGCGCAAAGTCCTGCATGAGCACAAAAGGCGCGCGCAGGTTGGGCTCGATGTGCCGCTCCCAGGACTCGCGGGTGGCGTCGTGCCACTCGTCGCGCTCAAACACGCTGGCATTGTTCACCAGCACACCGATCGGTCCCAGCGCCGCTTCGGCGGCCGGTAACAGGTCCGCCACCTCGACTTCCCGCGCGAGGTCGGCGCGCAGGGCGACCGTGGCGCGTCCACGCTGGAGGATCTCCGCACAGGTGATCTCGGCATCGGCTGCGCTGGTGTGGCTGTGCACGGCGACGGCGAAACCAGCCTCGGCCAGGCCCAGCGCAATGGCGCGGCCAAGCCGCCGCGCCCCGCCGGTGACCAGCGCGGCGCGAGGAATGCTCGCGGGAATGCCGCCCGCTTGCCCATCGGATTGAAGCGGATCAGCCATTGCCCACGTGCGGCTGCGGATTGGCGACGTTGAACAGCTCGGGATTGAACGAGCCGCCAAGCTCGATGTTGTAAAGCGTCACCCGCGTCTCCTTGCGCTGAGCGTCCACCACCGTCCATTGCCGCAGCGCCAATGGCGGGTCGGCGAAGATCAGCGTCAGCGTTCCGTCCGAGGCTTTGCCGGTCCGCACCAGGCTGACCTGAAGCTGTCCGGGCTGGCGCGCCATGCCGGTCACCGCCACGTCGCCCGACAATGTGACCTTGTCGGCCAGCAGGATGCCAAGCGGGGTCTGCGACAGGAACACGTTGCTGGTCTGGTTGAGCTGTGTGTCGCGAAACACCAGCAACCCATGTGCGGCGACCAGCAGGAACGGCGCCGGCGGATTGTACTCGAAGCGCATGCGGCCTGGCCGCTCCAGCCAAGCGGTGCCTTCGCTGATGCCGCCGTTGGGTGCCACTTGCAGGAAATGCGCTTTCAACGTGTGCAGCGCGTCGAGATAGGCCTCGACGCGCGCCAGGTCGGTGCGATCCTGCGCGGTGGGCTGCCAGGCGGGCGGGGAAGCGCCTTGCGCCCACGCCGGGCGGAGGGCGGGGAGCAGCAGGGGCAAGGCAAGGAAGCGGCGACGATACATGCCCGCTACATGGCATCGCACCCCCCCGGACGCCAGCCGGCGGGCGTCGTGACCCCGTCGTGGCTGGCGCTTCCGCGTCGCGCGGCTGCCGTTCCCTGGTGATGGCCGATGCGGTACAAGATCAAGTGTCTGTAGTTCATTCTCGCGTCCTCGTGGTCTATCCCGGGTCGCTCCAGACAGCGGGAAAACACCCAGATCAGCCAACCGGTAGATGGCCGCAAACCGCGTGCCCGTTAGATCAGAATCCCGACCTCGGTTGGACATCTTCCTATTGTCATGGCTTCGACTTGTCCCATGTCGGTTTCACCCATTCGCAAGGTGCCCGGCCCGGCATACATAGCCCATCGCACGGCGAGGGGCCTCAGGGATCGCCAGAGCAATATTCCACCAAGGGAACAGATCTTGGGCACGATCACCACCAGGAACGGCACGCAGATCTTCTACAAGGATTGGGGCACGGGTCAGCCGCTCGTGTTCCATCACGGCTGGCCCCTGAGCGCCGACGACTGGGACAACCAGATGATGTTTTTCCTGCAGCACGGGTACCGGGTGATCGCCCATAATCGCCGTGGGCACGGCCGCTCCACTCAGACGGTGGACGGCAACGAGATGGACACCTACGCCGACGACGTTGCCCAATTGGCCGCGGCGCTCGATCTCAAGGGCGCCGTCCACATCGGCCACTCCACCGGGGGCGGTGAGGTCACGCGCTATGTCGCTTGTCACGGCAAGGGCCGCGTGGCCAAGGCGGCGCTGATCAGCGCGGTCCCGCCGATCATGCTGAAATCGGACAAGAACCCCGGCGGCCTGCCGATGGAGGTGTTCGATAGCATCCGCGACGGCACCGCCAACCAGCGCGCGCAATTCTATCAGGACATCACCCTGCCTTTTTATGGCTACAACCGTGCCGGCGCGAAGATCTCCCAAGGGGTCAGGGATAATTGGTGGCGGCAGGGGATGATGCGCGGGATCAAGGCCCACTACGACTGCATCAAAGCCTTTTCAGAGACCGATTTCACCGAAGACCTGAAAAGCATCGACGTGCCCGTGTTGGTGCTGCACGGCGAGGACGATCAGATCGTTCCCTTCGCGGCCGCCGGAATGCTGTCAGTCAAGCTCTTGAAGCACGGGACACTGAAGTCGTACCCGGGCCTGCCGCACGGCATGTGCACCACCCACCCTGAGGTCATCAATGCGGACCTGCTGGCCTTCATCCGATCCTGAGGCGCCGTGACGCGGTAAGGTAGTCCTAGCGGACTACCACCGCCCGGTCCAAACGAGGCCGACAGCAGCGCTGTACGCCGGTGGCCGGCGCCGCTGCCGGCGATGTGCCAGGGGGCGGCGCCGCGCCACGCGATTCCACCGTTTCAGGCCATGGCGCGACAGAACCGATCGGCGGTCCGGCACACCATCCCGGACACCGCTACCCCATCGCCTTCTGCAAATTCTCATCCAGCTTCGCAAGGAACGCCTGCGTGTTCATCCACGGCTGATCCGGCCCGATCAGCACCGACAAATCGCGCGTCATATGGCCCGCCTCCACCGTCTGCACGCAGACCTGCTCGAGCGTCTCGGCAAACGCCGTCACATCCGGCGTGTTATCGAATTTGCCGCGATAAATCAGCCCGCGCGTCCACGCGAAGATCGACGCAATCGGATTGGTTGAGGTCTCCTTGCCCTGCTGATGCTGGCGATAGTGCCGCGTCACCGTGCCGTGCGCCGCCTCGCTCTCCACCGTCTTGCCGTCCGGCGCCAGCAGCACCGACGTCATCAGCCCGAGCGAGCCGAACCCCTGCGCCACCGTGTCGCTTTGCACGTCGCCGTCGTAGTTCTTGCACGCCCAGACATAGCCACCGTTCCACTTCAGCGCACACGCCACCATGTCGTCGATCAGCCGGTGTTCGTAGGTCAGCCCCGCCTTATCGAACGCCGCCTTGAATTCGTGATTGTAGACCTCCTCGAAGATGTCCTTGAAGTAGCCGTCATACGCCTTGAGGATCGTGTTCTTGGTGGAGAAATACAGCGGCCAGTTACGCAGCAGCGAGTAATTGAACGAAGCGCGCGCGAAGCCCAGGATCGAATCGCGGGTGTTGTGCATTGCCATCGCCGCGCCGCCGTGTGCGTTGAATTCGTGCACGTCCAGCGTCTGCGCCGGGCCGCCGTCAGCCGGCTGGTAGGTCATCGTCACCTTGCCGGCGCCGGGGATTTTCATTTCCGTGGCGCGGTAGATGTCGCCATAGGCGTGGCGGCCGATGACCAGCGGCTTGGTCCAGTGCGGCACCAGTCGAGGCACATTGTTGCAGATGATCGGCTCGCGGAAGATCGTGCCGTCCAGGATGTTGCGCAGCGTGCCGTTCGGGCTGCGGTACATCCGCTTCAGGTGGAACTCCTCCACCCGCGCCTCATCGGGGGTGATGGTCGCGCACTTCACCCCAACGCCATATTTGGCGATGGCGTGCGCCGCGTCGACCGTCACCTGATCGTCCGTCTGGTCGCGATACTCGATGCCAAGGTCGTAGTATTTAAGGTCGATGTCGAGATAGGGCAGAATGAGCTTGTCCTTGATGAAACCCCAGATAATGCGGGTCATCTCATCCCCGTCCAGTTCGACGACCGGGGTCTTCACCTTGATCTTGGCCATGCCATCCTCGTTTGCGGTGCGGCGTCCGCCGTCGCTATATCGGCCGGCGGCGAAGGCGCGGACATTCGCATCCACCCGCCGCGCCGGCAAGACGCTGATAACCCAGGGGAGAGGCTCAGTTGGAAGCCGGCACCGGCCCGCACCCCCGCCCGGCCACCCACGCGAATATACTGTCGTTGGGTGGCCGGGTGGGGTGGGGTGGGGGTGCGGGCCGGTGCCGGTTTCCAACTGAGACTCTGCCTAACCCAGACGCCGATAACCACGCGGACGCGAAATGTGTAAGATGAGGTGATGGGTTGGACAGCGCTCGATGCATGAGATGGGGCATAAGACGGGCCGCGCGACAGGACCGTGGCCGGTGGGCGTTGACGATGGTCGTCGCGCGGGGATGACCCTTATCGGCGTCGAGCCCCAAGCAGCCCCGCGGATGCCGGGGCGTTGATGCGCTCGCGCCTGGGATCGGCGCTCGGCCAGATCGCGATCGTGATCGCGGCGCTCGTGCTGATCTCGCTTGCCTGGCTCGGTTCCTTCAGCGCGATCACCGCTGAACGCGATCAGACCGAGGCGCGGGTCGAGGCCGCGGTCGGCGTCGAGGCGCTGGCGTTCGAGGAACAAGTCAGCCGCCAACTCCTGGCGCTCGACCAGACGCTGCGATTCCTCCGCCGTGAGCAGGAGGCGAACCCGGGCGGCTTCGACCTGTCAGCCTGGCGGGCGCAGGCAACACTCTTGAACGACGTATCCGGCACCCTGTTCCTGGTGGACGAAAACGGGAAGATTCGCGGCGCGAGTGGCCCCCCACCGGCCACCGTCCCGGGCGACATCCCGGCAGGCAGCGTTCCAGGGGGCTTGCTTGGCGTCGGCCCCATAGTTGCCTCCCCAAACGACGTCGATGTTAGTGGCACGTCGATGTTCCGCACGCTGCTCGCGGAGACCGAAGCGACGGACCGCATGTTCGTCGGCTCCACGACCGAGGGCCAGCTCGCTCCTGGTTGGCACATCGACCTGGCGCTGCGCCTGCTCCATCCGGACGGCTCGTTCGCCGGGGCGATCGGCATAGCTCTGCCGACCTCGGCTCTGGGCCGCCTGTTCCGCGAAGCCCATCTGCGGCCGGACGACATGATCGCCGTGGTCGGCACCGCCGACGCCAGGCTGCGCGCCGAGATCGGGCCGGTGCCGGTCCGGCCGGACGTCGATATCGGTGACTCCGCGATGCTGCAGATGATGCGGGAAATGCCCGATGGCGAGTGGATCGGCCCATCCGCGCCCGACGGGATCGAGCGTATCCATGCGTTCCACCACGTGCCTGACCAGGACCTTGAGGTTGTCGTCGGGGTCGAGCGGAATGCCGCGCTCGCTGCCGCGACCACCTGGGCGCGGGGCGGCAGGTTCTTCGCCGGCGCGGTCACCGCACTGGTCGTGCTGATGGCGCTGTTGCTGCTACGCGAGGCACGGGCGGCACGCCGGCGCAGCACTGCCCTGGGCAAGAAACACGCAAATCTTGCCGCCAGCAACGCCGAGCTGGCGGCGGCCAAGACACGGGCTGACGCCAAGACCGTGCAGCTTGAGGCAACCCTGGCCGGCATGACCGATGGCGTGGCGATGGTCGACGCCAGCCACTCCCTGATGGAATGGAACGACCTGTTCCCGGAAATCTCCGGCGTCCCCGCCGAGGTACTGCGAATCGGTACATCAATGGAGGAGATGGTCCGCGCACAGGCCGAGGTCGGCGAGTTCGGGCCCGTGGACATCGAGGCCGAGGTCGCGCGCCGCATGCAGTTGCTACACAGTGGTCGGCAGTCCGAAATCAGTGAGCGCGCCAGGCCCAACGGCCGGATCATCGAACTGCGACGCAACTACCTGCCTGACGGCGGCATGGTGACCCTTTATACAGACATCACCGCCCGCAAGCAGGTGGAGAACGCGCTACGTGTCGCCCGCGCCGCCGCGGAGGAGGCATCGGCGGCCAAAGCGCGCTTCGTGGCAATTGTCAGCCACGAGATCCGCACACCGCTCAACGCGCTGCTGAACAGTTTGCAGCTTCTCGGCGAGGGCGAGTTGACCCCGTCTCGCCGTGTGCTGGTCGAGCTGGCACGCCAGGCCGGCGACGCGCTATTGGCCCTGGTCAGCGATATCCTCGACATGTCGCGGCTCGAAGCAGGACAGCTCGCGTTGCGCCGCAGCGTGTTCGCGCTGCGGCCAGTGCTGACCGGCGTGCTGGAGATGTTGCGGCCCCTTGCGGCGCGACGCGGCATCACCCTGCGTCTCGCAGCCGGCGAGGCCATGCCGCATCTGCTGTTCACCGATCCGGCCCGGCTGCGCCAAGTGCTGCTCAACTTGCTCAGCAACGCCGCGAAGTATGCGGCACCCGGCGAGGTGCTGCTGATCGCCGAAAGTATCGAGATCGAAGGTGGGCCGCATTTGCGACTCGCGGTGCGCGACCAGGGACCGGCGATCTCAGAGGTCGAGCGCGCGCGCCTGTTCCAGCCATTCTCCCAGCTCGATCAGCCGAGCCAATCGGGGCAACCGGGCCAATCCGAACAGACCGGCCAATCGGCAGCGGAGGTGCAGCCTGGCAGCGGTCTGGGACTGGCGATCTGCCGGCTGTTGGCAACACTGGCCGGCGGCGCCGTGGGCTGTGAGACGATCGAGTTGAGCCCGATGGGGCAGCCACGGCGCGCCGGCAACGAATTCTGGATGACGCTGCCGATCGACCCCCTGCCGCCGGATGCCGATATGCCAGCGTACCAGCTACAGACCGTGCTACCCGTTGTGCCGCACAGCCGCATCCTGCTGGTCGAGGACGTCACGCCGAGCCGCATTGTCGTCGCGCGATTGCTGCGCCGTGCGGGCCACATGGTGGACACCGTGGTGTCCGGCGAGGCAGCGATCGCCGCCGTGTCGCGGCGGCCATACGACGCCGTGTTGATGGATGTGCACATGCCCGGCATGAGCGGTATCGATGCGGCGCGGCAAATCCGCATGCTGTCCGGGCCGGCCGGCGCCGTGCCGGTCATCGCACTGACCGCGGCCACCTCCGCCGAGGAGACGGCGCAATGTCGGGCCGCCGGCATCAACGGGCGCGTGACCAAGCCGGCCTCGCTTGTGCAGTTGCTCGACGCAATCGGACGGCATGCCTGGCCTGGCCGCGTCGCGCCGGCGCCTGCACTTGCAACCGCCGGGGAGCCTCTGCCGGCCGGCGAACCCCCAGCCAGCAAATCCGGCGTGCCGGTGCTCGCGGCCGCGCGGCTGGAGGAACTCCGGCGGCATCTTGCGCCGGACATCCTCGGCAAGCTCGTCGAGGGCAGCCTGCTCGATCTGCAGCAGCGTCTGCCGGCGCTGCGGGACGCGCTGGGCGCTGGGGATGCCCGGGCCATACTGATGGCCGCACATGCCATGGCCGGCGTGGCCGGCAGCTACGGCATGGCGGCGCTCGACGCGAGACTGCGGGCCGTGATGGATGCAGCGCACCACCGCAACAACACGGCGGCGATGCTGTTGGCGGAAGATCTGGAGTCGGATGTGGCACAGGCGGCCGCGGCTCTGCGCGAATCTCTGCACATCGAGTTGGTGTAACACCAGCGGACCTAAACATTGGCGTACGGCCCGCTACCCTCCGTCATGCCGGCGCAGGCCGGTATTCACGACTTTCTC
>DASRQX010000041.1:0-18968 GCA_035696165.1 Acetobacteraceae bacterium
TGGACGATCCCAACATCGTGGTGGGCGAGGTCTGGCCGATCGAGACCTACGCCGTGCTGCGCTTCAACCATTTGTATCCGCCGTTCAACAACGTGAAGGCGCGCCAGGCGGTGGCGCACGCGGTCAGCCAGCGCGACTACATGACCGCGGCCTATGGCGATCCGAAATATTGGCGCGAATGCTATGCATTCTGGGTCTGCGGCAGTCCCAACGGCACTGAGGTCGGGTCTGACGATTACCGCCATCCCGATCGGGATAAGGCGCGTGCACTGCTGAAGGAATCCGGCTACCAGAACGAGACGGTCGTGCTGATCGCCGGGTCCGATGTCCCGGCCTATCGGCAGATGAGCCTCGTCACCGCCGATCTGCTGAAGAAGATCGGCATTAACGTTGATTTGCAGATGATGGATTGGGGCACCGTCGCGGCGCGGCGCGCCAAGAAGGATCCGCCGTCGCAGGGCGGCTGGAACCTGTTCCACACCAGCGCCAATGGTGCGCAACTCGCCAGCCCGCTGACCAGCCCGTCGACCATTACGACCTGCGACGGCAAGAATTTTGTTGGTTGGCCGTGCGACCAGGTCGAGGAGAACATGCGGATTCGCTACATCCGCGAGTCCGATCCGGTCAAGCAACGGGCGCTGCTGGATGCGATGCACGCGCGGTTGTGGGAGTCGCTGCCGTATGTGCCGCTGGGTCAGTTCAAGCAACCATTTGTGTGGCGTAAGAATGTCACCGGTGTGCTGAAGACCAACACGTTGGTTTACTGGAACATCGAGAAGACCTGAGACGGGCGGGTCAAGCCCGGCAATGACGTCGAAAGGGGAAACGGTGCCGATAAAGCTGACCCGCTACGACTACGCCACCCAATACGTGTCAGCCGGCTCGGCTCGGCTGCGCGTGCGGGTTACCGGCGACGGGCCGACATTGGTCCTGCTGCCCGGGCTCGGCCGGCCCGCGACGGACCTTGATCCCTTGGCCGCACTGCTGGCGGCGGGCGGTTGCCGTGTCGTGCAGCCCGATCCTCGCGGTAGTGGCGACAGCACCGGGCCGATGGAGGGCCTGACGCTGCGCGATCTCGCCGCCGACGTCAGTGCGGTGATCGAGACGGTGGGGGGTGGCCCGGTCGCGATCGTCGGCCAGGCGTTCGGCAATCGGGTTGCGCGGATGACCGCGACGGACCGGGGGGACCTGGTGCGTGCGGTGGTGCTGCTGGGATGCAGCGGGAAGATCCAGCCGACGCCGGAGATCGCCGAGGCGATCCGGCTGGCCCAGGCGGTCGACACGCCGCCCGATATCCGCGCCCGTTCCGTTCGCGCCGCGTGGTATGGCCCGGGGCGCGATATCTCGGTTTGGCTGGACGGCTGGTCGCAGCCGGTCATGCGGGCGTACCTTGCCGCCGCGGCGGCCACCGACACCGCATCCTGGTGGACCGCAGGCAACACACCTGTGCTGATCGTTCAAGGTGCCGAGGACGTCAGCGCGCCGCCCGCCAACGGACATCTGCTGAAAGCCGAGATCGGCGAGCGCGCTATGCTGGTCGATCTGCCTGGCATCGGCCACGCCGTCGGCGTCGAGGGTCCGGACGCGGTGGCGTGCGTGGTGCTGCGGTATCTGGTCGGTGAGCCCCTGATCGACGCGGAATGAGCGGATCGCAAGGCATAGATGCATGCTGGACGAAGTTCCCGTTGTCGATTTCGCGCCGTTCCTCGACGGCGACCTGGCGGCGCGGCGCCGTATCGCGCGCGAGGTTGGACGCGCCTGCGAGGAGATCGGCTTCTTCATCCTGGTCGGGCATGGCGTGGCTGCCGACCTGGTGCGGCAAACCTATGACACCGCGCACGCGTTCTTCGATCTGCCCCATGACGAAAAGCTGCGCATCCGTCGCCCGGCGCCGGAGCAGAACCGCGGCTACAATGGCGTAGGGCAGGAGGCATTGTCTTACAGCATCGGCCGTGCGACGCCGCCCGACCTTAAGGAGTTCCTGTCAATCGGGCCGGTCGATGTACCGGATGAACCGTATTACCACGCACCGGCGGCATATCCCCATTTCGCGCCTAACCTGTGGCCGGAACGACCTGCGGCGCTGCGGCCGGCCTGGGAAGCCTATTGGCGTCGGCTCAACCGGCTATCCGGCACGCTGATGGAATGTTTCGCGCTGGCGCTGGAGTTGCCGGAGAGTTTTTTCGCCGACAAGCTGGATCGCAACATCAGCATGTTCCGGGTGCTGAACTATCCGGATCAGCCGAACGATCCGCTGCCGGGCCAGTTGCGCGCCGGCGAGCACACCGATTACGGCACGCTGACGATCCTGAAGAGCGAGAACGCGCCCGGCGGTCTGCAGGTGAAGAACCGCCGAGGCGTCTGGGTGGATGTGGTCGCGCCAGCGGATGCGTTTGTGGTCAACATCGGCGATTTGATGATGATCTGGACCAATGACAGGTTCGTCTCGACGCCGCATCGGGTGGTCAACCCGCCGCGGGACGCGCGGCTTGGCACCCGCCGGCAATCCATGCCGTTCTTTCATCAGCCGAATTACGATGCGCTGATCGAATGCCTGCCAACCTGCCGCGGCACCGGGGTGCGGCATGCGGCGATCACCTCGGGCGAGCACCGGTTGGCGAAATTCCTGCGCGCCAGCCGGTTGAAAGCGGCGCCATGACGGAAGACCGTGGATGACCGAGGCATTTCCTACGATCGATGTAACAGCGTTGCTCGATCCGGTGGCGTCGCCGGCGCGCGTCGGGGGCGATCAGCCGGCGGCTGTCGATCGGCATGTTTTTCATTCCAAATTATGATGCGGAGATGCGCCTGCATCGGCACCTGCAAGGCCTGCGGCGAACTGCCGCGCTACGCGCCGATCAGCGTAGCTGATTCGCGCCCGCCACAAGCTCGACCATGAATGCCCTGCAAATACGCCATCCCGGTACAAATGCCATCCTAGCACGACTGCCGTCCCGGCAATAACGCGTCAGGCAAAAATCAATGCCGCCGTGCCGGCTTCCTCGGGGCTTGACGGGAGACTACCGGGTTGGAAGCTTCCGCCCGAACGCTTGCACCCAGAAACACGAAAGCCTCGGCCCCCGGCTACTATGCAACACCCACGCGGCAACACCCACGCAAACGTCCGCGCTGGCTCAATATCGTCTCCAACGGCTACCTCTAATCAAGAGTGGTTCCGCCATGACCCGTACACGACGCATGCTCAAGACACTTGCGTCACTGCTGCCGCTGGGCGCGCTCGGTGTGTCCATTGCGCTGGCGGCGACGCCGGCGAAGCCCATCATCGGCTCTGGCAACGAAGACGCCGCCTCGCGTGACGTCGCTGGGCGTGACGTCGCCGGCCGGCTGCGGGCCATCCGCGCGGCCGTGTCCGAAGTCACTGCCGAGCAGGCGGGACTGCAGCCGGGCGACCCCAATATTCAGAAAGCCTGGTGGGGTAACTGGCGTCCGGGTTGGTGGGGCAACGGCGGCTGGCGCAACTGGCACAACGGCTGGGGCAATGGCGGCTGGGGCAATGGCGGCTGGCGCAATGGCGGCTGGGGCAACGGCGGGTGGCACAACTGCCACAATGGCTGGGGCAACTGGTGACGCCCAGGAGGCTCGGACATGCCAGCCGACCCGGCGATCGAAACGCTCGTGATTCAGCCGACGCCGTTTTGTAACATTGCGTGCACGTATTGCTATCTGCGGCATCGCGGCGACCGTTCCGTCATGTCGGACAAAACACTGGGGATGGTGTTCGAGCGGGTCTTCGCCTCGCGTTGGCTGGGGCTCGCGCTGAGCGTGATCTGGCATGCCGGCGAACCGCTGGTGCTGCCTGTCGCGTACTACCGCGATGCGTTCGATCGCATCGAGCGGTGGCGGCCGCAGGCGCTGAACCTGCGGCATTCGATCCAGACCAACGGCATGCTGATCACGGCGGAATGGTGCGAGCTGATCCGGCAGCACAATGTCGGCATCGGCGTGAGCCTCGATGGCCCGCGCCGCCTACATGACCTGTATCGCCGGACCCGGAGCGGCGGCGGGACGTTCGATCGGACGATGGCTGGAATTCACCTGCTGCGCCAGCACGGCGTGGACTTCCACGTCATTACCGTGCTGTCGAACGACAGCCTGGAAGATCCGGACGGGCAAGTGGATTTCTACATCAGCGAAGGGATCGATTAGGTCCGCTTCAACGTCGAAGAGTCCGAAGGCGACCATCGGTCGGGGCTGTTCGCCACGCCGGATCTGCGGCGCCGCTTCCGGGATTTTCTGGATCGGTTCTGGCGGCGGGCCCGGCAAAGCGAGCGGTTCAGCTTCATCCGCGAGGTCGACGCGATGCTGCCGCGTGTCCTGCGTCCCGAGGAAGCTGTGATGCAGAATGAACAAGTCGTACCCTTTGGCATGCTGAACGTCGCCTGCAACGGCGATGTCGCCACGTTCTCGCCTGAGCTGCTTGGCCTGAAGAATGCAGACTACGATGACTTCATCATCGGCAACGTGCACACGCATTCGCTCGAGGACATGCGGGCAAGTGCCACGCTACAGCGCATGGCGCGCGATATTGACCGCGGCGTGGAAGCGTGCCGACGGACCTGTGGGTACTTCTCGGTGTGCGGCGGCGGTGCACCGGTCAACAAGCTGACGGAGAATGGCAGCTTCGCGAGCGATCGGACCAGGTTCTGCGAACTGACGCAGATGGTGCCGACTGACCTTATCCTGGACGCGCTGGAGCGAGTTGAACCGATTCCGCCGTCGCCCCGGGCGCATTCACAGACTGTTCGGAGGACACAATGTCACAATTCGGCCGCCTGACCCCGATCGTTCTCATGGTGCTTGGCGGCGTGTTCGCCGCCGGCGGCGCCGCGGTTGCCCAAGGTGTTCCCGCACCGGCCGGTGTTCGGGCACCGGCCGGTGTTCCGGCACGGACGGGCACCGCGACGCAGGCGGCGGCACCGAAGGTGCAGGCGGCGGCGCCGGGAGCGCAGTCCGAGCCCGAGACGGCGACGCCCGAGACCAGCGCTGAGACCGAAGCAATCGAGAGCTTTCCGGTGATGGCGATCACCAGTGTGGAAATCCTGCGCAGTGCGCACACGCCCGGGGTGGATGTCATCCTGGTTCGCGGACTGACCGGTGCGGATGGCTGGACCGAGGGGACATTGGTCCCGATCAGCCGCGGCACGCCGGTGGACGGCGTGCTCGATCTGGTCTTCGTGGCACAGGCGCCCCAGGACTCTGCCGCGACGACGGGCTACGCGCCGATCGATGCGATCCTGCCGCTCGACGCGGGGCATCCCTACACGGCCATCCGCGTTCGCGGCGCGAGCAATACCGTCATGCTGAAGACACTTCCGGGCTTCGTCGAAGTGAAGCCACCCGCGGAGGCCTGCAGTCCGTGTATCGGCAAGCATTTTGTCGCCAAAGGGGCTGCCGCACCGGCCGGCACGCCCGCCAGCGAGGTCGTGCAGGAGGAAGATCTTCCGGCCCATGCGCGCGTCTTGCGACCGACCGACGGGATCGACGACATGCGCTCCAATCCGAATCGGCTCACGTTGATGATCGGTGACGATGGCCGGATCGTCGACGCGGTCTGGGAATAGCGTGGAGATTGTCCCGGCCGAGGCGCCGACGAGACCCTGCCGACGTTTGGTCACGGCCGCTGCCGCACTCGCGCTGGGGTCGGTCGTGGCCGCGCGGGCGGAGACGCCCGCGACATTCTGCGCCCGGGTTGGCACCGACGACAGGTTGCAGCCGATCCTCGAAAGCCTGGTGCCTGCCGTGAAGTCGGTGTTCGGGACCGATATGCCGGTCCGCACGACGATGGATACGACGGTGTTTCGATGCGTGGATCGACACCCCATGGTCTGCACGGCAGGCGACAATCTCCCGTGCGGTCTGGCGAACGCCAGCCGGACGCCGAGCGCCGCCATGTCGCAATGGTGTCACGATCATCGCGATGCCACGTTCATCCCGGTGGTGGTGAGCGGACACGATACGATCTACTTTTGGCGGTGCCTCGACGGTGGGCCACAGGTCGCTCGGCAGACCGGTCAGGTCGATCCGCGCGGATTTGTTGCCCAGTACTGGAAGGTACTGCCGTAGCGCGGAGCGAGCATAGCTCCGATCGCCTGATGGCCGCGCACCTTGGTCACGTATCCAGAGTCAATCAAAACCTGCCTGAATACCTTCCATCTTTCCGATGTGCGGTCGCTTTCCAGTTTCCCATGCCGGTCTCAGGCTGGTTTCTGAAGTAATCCGCGAATCGTTTTTCCTGAAGTCTGATCATTCTACCTCCGGGTCTATGAATGGGATTCTGAGCGGAACCCGGACAGGGATTTCTTCCGGAATCGTGGCAGTTTCCGGTACCGCAGTTGGGGGATTTGTGACGCTGCCTGGTGGCGTCCCGGGCGGCCGGCCCAAAGGGCCGCACGAGGACAGGCGCCGGACGGTATCCACGACGGTCTTTGGTGCAATGAAGACAAGTCGTGCATGCCGGCATGACGAGGGGGGCGGCGTCGGTGGTTCAATCTTGCGGCCACCGGTGTCAAACTGGAACATTATCGATCAGCCGTACCGGCCCAAGCCGCGCCGCGGCGATCAATCGCGCAGATGGCCGCGCGGCGGGCAGCGGGTCCAAGCTCGGTCCGTCCACCAGCGCGACATAGTCGACCGCAAACCCCGCACCCACCAGGTTCTTGCGGGCTTCGTCAAGCACCGGATCGGCGGCGCCTGCCTGCGACAGCCGATGCGCGGTCGCTTGCAACACCGCGAACAGCCGAGCCGCGGTCTCACGTTGGTCTGGCAAAATAAACCGGTTGCGTGACGACAGTGCCAATCCGTCCGGCTCGCGCACCGTCGGCACGCCGACGATCTGCAACGGCAGGCGCAGATCGGCCACCATGCGGGTCACGACCTGCAACTGCTGCCAGTCCTTCTCGCCGAAATACGCGCGGTCGGGTCGCACCTGGCCGAACAGCTTGGCGCACACCGTGGCGACACCGCGGAAATGCCCCGGCCGCGCGTCGCCTTCCCACCGCAGTGCCGGGCCTTCCACGCTGATCGTCGTGGCGTCGGCCGGCGGGTACATCGTTGCGACATCGGGCAGCCAGGCCAGATCGCAGCCATGGGCCTCAAGCCGCGGCAGATCGCCCGCTTCGTCGCGCGGGTAGCGCGTCAGGTCCTCGGTCGGGCCGAATTGCAGGGGGTTCACGAAGATAGATGTGACGATGCCCGAGCGGCCCGCCGCGACAACATCCGCGCGGCCCGCCGCGACGCCGCCCGCGGGGCGCGCCGCTGCCGCGCCCACCAGCGCCATGTGCCCGTCGTGCAGCGCGCCCATCGTCGGCACCAAGCCGAGCGAGCCGAACCGTTCGCGCAGTGTGGCGCAGTGGCGACGCAGCTCATCGAGCGTACGGGCGATCAGCATGGCGGGCGCAACTTGGTGCCGCCGCCGGTTGAAGGCAACATGGCAAGATCACGCATGGGCCAACCAAGGGGGACCCGACATGCAGCTTGCCGGACAAGTGGCGCTCATCACCGGCGGATCGCGTGGCATCGGTCGCGCCACCGCGCTTGCTTTCGCCACGGAAGGCGCCGACATCGCGTTCTGCCACCTGGACGACGGGGCGAAGGCCGAGGAGACCGCGGCGGAGATCACCGCGCTGGGCCGCCGCGCGCTGCACCGGTCGGTGGACGTGGCCGATATTGCTGCGTCGAAGGCTTTCGCCGCGTTCGTCGCGCAGAGTTTCGGTGCGATCGACATCCTGCTCAACAACGCCGGAATGAATATCCGCAAGCCGTTCGAGGCCTACTCGGAAGCGGAGTTCGACCGCCTGATCGGCGTGCACCTGAAGGGCATGTTCTTCATGGCGCAGGCGGTCTATCCGGCGATGATCGCGCGTGGCAGTGGGTGCATCATCAACATTGCATCGCAGCGCGGCCTGAAGGGGGCGGTGAACTCGGCGCCGTATTCGGCCGCGAAGGCGGCGATCATCGGCTTCACCCGGTCGCTGTCGTGGGAGGCGGCGCCAAAGGGCGTGCGCGTGAACGCGATCGCTCCGGGGCCGATCGATACGGATTTGACCGCGACGATGACGCCGGAAGATCGCCAGGCATTTATCAACGCGCTGCCGGCAGGGCGCTTTGGCCGGCCGGAGGAGATCGCCGCCACGGCGCTGCTACTGGCCGGGCCGCAGGGGGGATTTTACGTTGGGGCCTGTTTGTCGCCCAACGGTGGCGACGTGATGCATTGAGTGCGGGAATGCGGAGTGGCGGAATACGCTTCGCTCTTCCGCCCTACGATTGGTGCCGTCGTCGGGCGGCCCCCGAACCGCGGCGCCGCACCAAACCGGAAAGACGGTTGCTCGGTTAGCGCTTGGATTGCACATCATTCATCTTGAGGCACTGTCCATCCCGTCACCGCTGAGCTAATCCGCGCGGATGGCGGAGACCGACAACGGCAAGCGCGCGGCGCGTGCCTGGACGCGCGAACAGACGCGGCTGGGTACCCGCGCGGCACGCCCCGTGATTGCGTTCGGTCTGCTCGGCACGCTGCTGGCGATTGGCCAGGCCTGGTGCATGGCAGCGGTCCTGGCGGCCGCCCTGGCCGGGCACGGCGGCGTGCCGGCGCCGCTTGCGGTGTTCGCCGTGCTTGCGCTGGCCCGCGCCGCGTTGGGCTATCTGTCTGAACTCGCGGCGGCCAAAGCCGGCGCGTCGGCCCGGCGGCGGCTGCGCAGCGATGCGCTGACCCGCCTGCTGGGCGCCGGGCCGGCGCTGCTGCGGACGCGGCACTCGGGCGATCTGGCCAGCATCGTGGTGGATCGGATCGAGGCGCTTGACGGCCTGTTCTCTCGCTGGGTGCCGGCATCCACCTTGGCGATCGCCGGGCCGGCGCTGGTCGTGCTCGCCGCGCTGTGGGCCGACAAACTGGCCGCGCTGGTGCTGGTGCTGTGCGGCCTGCTGGTCCCGGTGGCGATGGCACTGGCCGGCATCGGCGCGGCCGCCGCCTCGCGCGGGCAGTTCCTCGCGCTGACCCGGCTGCAGGCACGCTTCCTCGATCGCGTGCGCGGGATCGCCACCATCGTGCTGGCCGGCCGCGCCGAGGACGAGGCGCAGGCGCTCGCCGCGGCCGCCGCCGAACTGGGTGCGCGCACCATGCGCGTGCTGCGGGTCGCGTTTTTGTCCTCGGCGGCGCTCGACCTTGCCATGGTCTCGGCATTGGCATTGCTGGCGGTGCACTACGGCATCGCGTTGCGCGCCGGCGCGTTTGTGCAAGCCACGTTGCCACAAAATGGCGGTGCGCGACCCGACATGGCGCTGTTCGCGCTGCTGCTGGTGCCGGAGTTCTTCGCCCCATTGCGTGCCTTCTCCGCCGCCTATCAGGATCGGCTGCACGCGACGGGTGCGGCCGATGCGCTGATCGACCTGCCTTCCCCGCAGATGTCCGCCGCGCCGGCGCCGCGTGCCATCCGGACTGTCGCGGCGAGCGGCGTCACCGTGGCGTTCGAGGATGTGCACCTGACCTGGGATCCGGCTCGTGGCCCGGCGCTGGACGGCCTGAGCTTTCGTGTCCCCGCCGGCGAAACGCTGGTGCTCGCGGGCCCTTCCGGTGCCGGCAAGTCGACGGTGATCGAAATCCTGCTGGGCTTTGTGCGCCCGGATCGCGGGCGGGTGACCATCAATGGCGCCGACATCGCCGAACTGGTGCCGCAGGCGCTGAGCCGGCTGACCGCCTGGATCGGGCAGCGTCCGGTCCTGTTCGCCGGCTCGATCCGCGACAACATCATGTTCGCGCGTCCGGACGCGACGGCGGACGAGTTGGCCGCCGCGGTCCGCGCCGCACGCGTCGACGAGTTCGCTGCCGCGCTGCCGGATGGGCTCGCGACGCGGGTTGGCGAGGGGGGGTACGGGCTGTCCGGCGGGCAGGCGCAGCGGGTGGCCATTGC
This sequence comes from Acetobacteraceae bacterium, assembly GCA_035696165.1. Classification (GTDB taxonomy): domain Bacteria; phylum Pseudomonadota; class Alphaproteobacteria; order Acetobacterales; family Acetobacteraceae; genus Palsa-883. Next base: position 9,927 of record DASRQX010000041.1, read on the forward strand.
GCGGGCGTTTCTGAAGAACGCGCCGTTGCTGCTGCTGGATGAGCCGACGGCGTATCTGGATCCTGCCACTGAATCCGAGGTGCTGGATGGCCTGCGGCGGCTGGCGATCGGGCGCACGGTGGTGATGGCGGCGCATTCGACCGCTGCACAGAGCGTGCGCGGCCAGCGGGTCGATATCCGCGATGGCCGTGCGGTGCGGGCGAGGGGTGTGGCGTGAGCGACCTGTTGCGCATTCTTGGACTGTGGCGCGGGCGGGCGGGTTGGCTGGTGTTTGGCGGCGTTATCTCGCTGGCGGCGCTGGCGGCGGGGGTTGGCCTGATGGCCATCGCCGGCGCGGTGCTCGCGACCGCGGTGACCAGCGGTGCGCTGCTGGCGCCCGGCATCCTGCGTGGTGTCGGCACCGCGCGCGTCACGCTGCGCTATCTCGAACGCCTGGTGACCCACGCGGCCACGTTCCGCGCGCTCGCCGATCTGCGGGTGTGGTTCTTCCGCCGGCTGGCGGGGGGCGGGGCAGGGGGGTTGGGGTTTCGCCAGGCGGGCGACCTGCTGTCTCGCCTGGTCGGCGATATCGAGGCGCTGGATGGCCTGTATCTGCGCATCCTGCTGCCGTTGGCCGGCGCGGTCTTCCTGCTGCCGGTGCTGGGCGTGGTTGTCGGCTGGCATGGTGTCCCCCTCGCGGTCGCGTTGCTCCTGCTGTTTGCGCTGTCGGCCTTTGTGCTGCCCTGGTTTGCCGCGCGCTCCGCGGCCGACGCGGGCACGGCGCTGGCGGGGGCCGCCGGCGCGGTGCGCATCGTCGCGCTCGATGCGCTGACCGGCCTGCGCGAAGTGCGCGCCTTCGGGGCCGAGGGCCGCATGCTTGCCGCCATGCAGGCGCGCGAGGCCTCGCTGCTCGCCGCGCAGCACGGCCTTGCCAAGCGCACCGCATTCGCGTCAGTCGGCGCTTTCCTGTGCGGCCAGGCAGCGATTCTGGCGGTTCTGCTGGCGGCCGGTGCCAGTCCCGCCGTCGCGGTGGCTGCCGCATTTTTGGTGCTGGCGGCGTTCGAGGCGGTCGGTGGCCTGCCGCGCGCCGGTGCGCTCGCGGGCCACGCGGCCGCCGCCGCGCATCGGGTGCTGCAGGTCGCCGACATTCCGGTGCCGGTGCCCGATCCGGCCGCCCCGAAGCCGATCCCGACCGGCTTCACCCTGCGCTTCGAGGGTGTGCATTACCGCTGGCGGCCGGAACTGCCGCCAGTCTTCCGCGGGCTTACGTTGGAGGTGCTGCAAGGCGCGCGCGTCGCGTTGCTCGGACCGTCGGGCGCCGGCAAGTCGACGCTTGCGGCGCTGGCACTGAAGGTGGCGGCGCCCGATCAAGGCCGCATTGCGCTGGGCGGCATCGACACCGCCGACCTGAGCGCGGCGGAAGTACGGGCGCGGATCGGCTGGCTGTCGCAGGCCACGCACCTGTTCGACGACACGATCCGCGCCAACCTGCGGCTTGCTCGACCGGATGCCGATGAGGCGGCGCTGTGGGCCGCGCTGGATGCCGCGCAAATCGGCGATGTGGTGCGCGCGCTGCCCGATGGGGTCGATACCTGGGTGGGCGAGGGAGGGGCGCGGTTCTCCGGTGGCCAGGGACGCCGCCTGGCGCTGGCGCGCGCGCTGCTGTCGCCGGCGCCGATCCTGATCCTGGACGAGCCCTGCGCGGGATTGGACGCCACCACCGAACGTGCCTTCCTGGCGACGCTGAACGAGGTCGCCCCGGGCCGGACCATCATCATGATCACGCACCGGCTGATCGGGATCGAGCGGCTGGATCGGATCTGGCGGCTGTCGAACGGCCAGGCGGTCGCGGCCGCGGCGTAATCCCAGCCGTCCGAATGATCGACCCTTCCGCTGCGCGGCCCGCGATGCCGGCGCATGCCGGTATCCACGACTTGTCTTCGTCGTAGCAAAGAAAGTCGTGGATACCGGCCTTCGCCGGCATGACGGAGGCAGCGCCGGTGGGTCACTTTTTCAGGCGTCTGGTACAACGTGTTCACCATTTCTTAAGTGAACACCGAACATACCCCTATATGCAGAGGGAGATTGAGTGTGGCCATTATCTATGAACTGCGCTCGAGCTGTACAGCGGCGACAACCCATTTCTCTGCGCCCAAATGAAATACATGGACTCCGGCTACACACATACGAATATCGCGCCCGAACTGCTCGACAGCACGCTGCTGATCATTCGCCCGGCGTTCTGGCTGGAAATAGGCTCGATGCTAGGCGGTTCGGCCATCAGGACCGCCGAGGCGGTCAATCGGGCTTCGATTCCCATGCAGATCGTCTGCATCGATCCGTTCTGCGGCGACGTCAACATGTGGGCATGGGAACGGCCGCTGGCCGCGGGGAATGCCTGGCGCTTCTTGCGGGTCGAGGATTGCCGGCCCACCATCTACGAGCGGTTTCTAGCCAACGTCCTGTTCCAAGGCCATCACGACATCATCCTGCCGATCATGACCACGTCCTCCGTCGGTCTTAAATTGCTATCGCGTTTGATGCAGGAACAAAGGCTGTCCGTGTTGCCTGAGGTCATCTACCTGGACGCCGCGCACGAGGTCGATGAGACGTTCCTTGAAGTCAGGTCGTCGTGGGCGCTGCTGCCGGCCGGCGGGGTTCTTTTGGGCGACGACTGGGATTGGCCGGCGGTACGCGGCGACGTGCTCAAATTCGCGGAGCAGATAACGCCCAACCAGGCATTGCTGGACCGGTTCGGCGCCGCGCATCCGGACGCTACCCGCGACGGCAATGTATTCCTGTTTCGGGGCCAATGGCTGTTGGCGAAGTAGCCGGCCCGCGCCCGCGGCCCGTACCCCGCGCGGCAAGACAAACCGCTTGCGTCAGGGAACTGCAACCCCAAAGGATCAAACGCCCTCGATCCTTTGTCCGGGTGCATCGGTGCACACCCATCGTTCCATATCTGTTCCGTAGACGTTAACCCGGAGCCGATGGAACCAATCGCCGGACCTGGCGCCCGCGGCATCGATGTCAACGCTATCGATGTTGACGCATCGTATACCACTCGGCAGGTAGGTGACGGGCCTTAGTGGAAGGAACGGCGATGCGCCGATTCGCCTGGCTGTTGTTGTGCACCCTTACTGCCTGCGTTGGATCGGCGCCGTCCGCGCCGCACCGGTTCATTGTGTTCTTCCAGGAATGGTCCGCGGCGATCGACGCGCCGGCGTCCACCGCGATCACCGGTGCCGCGCAATGGGCAAAGGATCATCCCGACGCCGTTGTGAAGGTCATCGGCTATGCCGACCCAACCGGCAGCGGCGCCGCCAATAACTCCATGTCGCAGACCCGCGCCCAGGTGGTGGCGGACCAGCTTGTGACGGACGGGGTGGACCGCAACCGCATCGGTATCGGTGCGGAGGGCGCCACCGGCTTTGCGCAGACCAGTCAGGAAAGCCGCCGGGTCGAGATCGTCATCGGCGGTCCCTGAGCATGGATGACTTGGTGCACCGGTCGCTGACCGATCCGGAAGCGGTGGTGCGCCGTGTCTTCGGCTTTCCCGGCTTCCGCGGGCTGCAGGAACAGGTGGTGCGCCACGTCGTCGCCGGCGGCGACGCGCTGGTCCTGATGCCGACCGGCGGCGGCAAGAGCCTGTGCTACCAGGTTCCGGCACTCTGCCTGCCCGGCACCGCGGTCGTCGTTTCGCCGTTGATCGCCCTGATGGACGACCAGGTTGCCGCGCTGCGCCAGCTCGGCGTCGCGGCCGGTGCGTTGCATTCCGACCTTGAACCGTCCGAGGCGCGAGGCGTGAGCCGCGACCTGGACGATGGCCGGCTCGATCTGCTGTATGTCTCGCCGGAACGGCTGTTGGGCAATGGCATGCTGGAGCGGCTGTCGCGCCTGGCGTTGTCGTTGGTCGCGATCGATGAGGCGCATTGCGTGTCGCAATGGGGCCATGAATTCCGCCCGGAATATCGCGCGCTGGCCTGCGTGCCGCAGCACTTCCCCGGCATTCCCCGGATCGCGCTGACCGCCACCGCCGATCCGCGCACGCGCACCGACATCTTGCGTGGTCTGGCGATGCCGGACAGCGAGGTGTTCGTCGCCAGCTTCCATCGCTCCAACCTGGCGATTGCCGCGGCACCCAAGGTGGGCGAGACTGCGCAACTGCTGGAGGTATTGGCCCGGCATTCCGGCGAATGCGGCATCGTCTATTGCGGCTCGCGCGCGAAGACCGAGCGGATCGTGCAAAGGTTGCAGGACAAGAATATTCCGGCGGTTGCATTCCATGCGGGGCTTGATCCGGCGCACAAGCGCGCGTCGCTCACGCGCTTCCGCTCGGGTGAGTCGGTAGTGGTGGTGGCCACCATCGCGTTCGGGATGGGCATCGACCGCCCCGATGTCCGCTTCGTCGTGCATCTGGATATGCCAGACAGCCCCGAGGCCTGGTACCAGCAGATCGGCCGTGCCGGTCGCGATGGCGAGCCGGCCGAGGGGTTGCTGCTGTATGGCGGCCAGGACATCGCGCAGGCGCGGCATTGGCTGGCGCAATCAAGTGCGCCGGATGCGCAGAAGCACGTCATGCGCGCCAAGCTGGAAGAAATGATAGCGTTGACGGAGACGGCGTCCTGCCGCACCGCCGCGCTGCTGGCCTGCTTCGGTGAGACGCTGCCGGAACCGTGCGGGCATTGCGACACCTGCCTCGCGCCGCCCAGCACGGTCGATGCCACCGAGGAGGCGCGCAAACTGTTGTCGGCGGTGTATCGAACCGGCCAGATCTTCGGCGCGCTGCATTTGGCCGCGGTGCTGCGGGGGGAAAAAACCGACGCGGTGCTGCGGCATGGCCATGATCAGTTGCCGACTTTTGGCGTTGGGGCGGATCGGACGTCCGGGTATTGGCGTGGGCTGATCCGGCAGTTGATTGGTTTGGGCGTTCTTGACATCGATACCGAGGGGCATGGGGGTTTGTTCCTGGTGGCGGAGAAGGCGCGCCCGATCCTGCGTGGCGAGCAGACGGTGACGCTGCGTGAGGTCGGCGTGGCGCGACCGCGGCGCGGCCGGGGGGTCGCGTTCACCCATGGCGGCCCGGCGGGTGGGCCGGTGGGCGGCGCAGTGGCAGGCTCAATGGGGGCCGCGATGGGCGGGGCGGCGACAGAGGGTATCTTCGGCGCGCTGCGAGCGTGGCGCATGGCCGAGGCGAAGGCGCAATCGATCCCGCCTTATGTGATTTTCCACGACACCGTGCTGCGTGACATCGCGGCGGTGCGCCCGCGGAGCATGGAAGAGTTGGGGCAGATCAAGGGGGTCGGCGCGTCGAAGCTGCAGCGCTATGGGGCACGGGTGTTGAGCGTGCTGATGGAGGCGGGGGCGGCATAGCGTTCGCCGCCGCCGGTGCGCTTTACCGGATCTCGTGCGCGCTTTTCAGCCAAAGCAGGCCCGACCTTCCGGTGTTCAACTCGCCACAGTAGTTCGCGCTAATCGGTAGCCCCCGCCTTGGCTTCCAAAGCTCGCTTCTTGTTACGCCAGCTGTCGTCAAAGAACCACTGGAACATGGCGGCGAACTCGGGGAATTCCCTCTCTTGGTTCTCGACATAGACGGATAACCATTCAGTCTCAGTTAGCGCCTCGATATCTGAATAGGCCGCCGCAATCAGCGACTCTCGACTGCGACGCAGCCGCTCGGCCCGAAAGTTCAGGTTGCTGATCGCGAGTCTTGCTGCCTTGTTGCCGAACGGACTCGGCCCTATGTCGCCCCGCAGTGTATACTTGAACTGGGTTTCACAGGTCGGATCCAGTGGACTTACGCCCACCGGACGCGATCCCCGGTACTCCCCGCAGTGGCACTGCGTTTGAAACTTACGCCCTTTGACGTTCTGAGGCTCGCAGCAGCCGAGTAGATTTGTCCATACCACCTCGAGATCATGCCGCACACTCTGTGGCTGTAGGTGTCCTATATGCATACGACCCGCCGAAATTCGCCGATTGCAGTAGCAGCATAGTGAACCCTGCTCTCGGAGGAGTTCGCCACGACAGTCAGCCTTCTCCGGGTTTCGGAGATCCCCGAACGCCGGTGATAGGCCTGCGTCCCGCTGCCCCCGTGTCCAGTCATGCAGGGGCTGCGGCCCATCCCCTTAGTGATGTGCTTCACGGTTACGGAGGACCTTGCTGCGGCGGACCTTTGCGCGCGCGACCAAAAGCGCTTGATCGTCTTCACCGACCGTCGCCTCGAACTGACGGAGGTGACGTTCGTCCTCGTCAAGATCACCGGAGTCCAGACGATCATATAGCGCGCTGATTTCGTCTTCCACTGCTGTAGGGCGGCCAGGATCACCCATAAGCTCGCGCAGAATCTGAGCGCTTTCCATGCCGTAGGACCGCGCCGCAGAATAGCCGATGCCATCCCTGAGCAGAAAGATCTGCTGCGCGCGAAGCTCGCTAAGCACCTGCGGAGAATGAGTGGTGAAGATGAATTGGATGTTCGGGAAAGCTTCGAGCAGGCCGTGAACGGCATTGCGCTGCCAGGCCGGATGCAGGTGCAACTCCAACTCGTCGATGAGGACAATGCCTTGCCCGTTGAGAGGCTCCTTGAGTCCGGGATTGCAAAGCGACAGCCGGCGCGCGAGATCGCCAACGAGCGCAAGCAATCCCTTTTCACCGTCGGAAAGACTGTCGACCTCAAACTCCGCGCCTCCCTTCGAAATAATCATACGCAGTGGCCGCCGCTTGACACGGAGGTCGCTGAATCCAGGCATCAGTCGCTCAATCGCTATCCGAACGGCTGACAATTGCGGGTCGCGAAAACTTCGCGTTTCGACGCGCCTCTCATTCTCATAGTCCTCGCGGTCACGGTACCAGCTGAAGAAGCTGCGAAAGGTTCGGGAAGTGCTAAGGGCGGTCACCTGGAACGCGGCGGCCTGTGTGGTCGCATCCTTGGACCGTATGCGGAGCAGAATGTCCACAACGGAGCGGCTTACCGGGTAAGTCGTAAGGAGCGGCACATTTGCAGTGTCTGGCGTTTCAAGCGACTTCAATTGCTCGCGTATGAAATGGCGGAAAGATTCGAGGTCCTCGTTGGTCTTACGGCTGTGCAGCCCTTTGAAGGTGCGGTCGATCCACCAAGAAAAATCGGTTCCCTCGTTCTCTGCCACAACCGCCAGATGAACGCTGTCCGTTCCCTTGCGCAGCTCCCGAAGCATCGGGCCCGACCGACGGTTCGGCGAAGCCGCATAGCGGAAATGTAGCGTTGTAACATCAGGTGAATGGCGCTGATCAAGGTGGACTTGCCCGCCCCGTTCACGCCCGCAAGCGCGTTGGCCTGGGGATCTAGGTCCAGCTCGACTGATACTAGACGCCGAAAAGAACGACTCTTCTCGTCATGGCCGGCGCAGGCCGGCCATGACGGATGGAGCAGTCGATGGGTCAATCTTTTCGACGGCTGGTATGAGAGGTTGAAAATGTATTGGCCTTCGAGAGGGGTGGAGGGAATTGGTTATTGGCTGGACGGATGCGGGGCTATGTCCGAGGTGGGACGGGGATGGCCGATGTTGATGGGTGGCAAATCGGTATCGTCGGTAATAATAGCGAGTGGCGAGCGGGAGATCCGTGACAAGCAGCGGGGGGGCCAGCCAGCTGTCTGAGGGCGCGCGCCGGGCTGGTATCGGTTCCAGAGACGGCGCTCATCCGCCTGGCGGCATTCGATCAGGCCACCGCCAGGCGCCATCCGCACACCATGTTGTGGGTCAGGGCGTGCCAGACCGCGATGTTGCGAACCTTGTCGAGACCACCCACCACGAATTGCCGCAGCCCACGATTGCGCGCCTGGGCATTGGAGCATTCCGCGGTGGCCGCCCGCTCTTTGTAGATCTCCTTGGCCTGCTCGGTGCCCATGTGCTCGCGCCAATCTGCAATCGCGGGCGCGTCAGCTTGCTGCGGTGCGTGCGGATCGCGTGTCTTGTCCCGCGGCGTCGGCACCGGCACGTAGGCCGTCACGCCGGCTTCCGCCAACGCCTTGATGTCGTCCGGCTTGGCGTCGCCACCGTCGGCGAGATGCTCGCCCGGTCGCTGGCCGTAGTGTTCAGCGAGAGCCTCGCTCATCGGCGCCATCTTGCCCATATCGGAGCCGCTGTTGTCGACCGCCACGCCAGCGATGGCGCCGCTCGTGGTGTCCGTGGCGAACTGCACATTGTAGGCTGGCCGGAAGCCGCCATCGGCCATCTTCATCACCCGTGCCTCGGCATCGGTGGTCGAAGCCCGCGGCTCCTTCTCTACCTCCGGCTTGGGTTTCTCCGGCTTCGCCTCGTCAGGCTGGGCAACGGCAGGCTTCCTGGCCTCCCGCTCGACACGCTGACGCGCACGCTCTTGTTGCTGCGCCCGTAACGTTTCGGTGACCGCCAGTGCCTGCTTGACGCGCCGTGCGCGGTCGTCCGCCGCCCGCTGGCGCGCTGCCACCTGTCGCCGGCTGGCCGCGCCAGGGTCCTGCTCCAGTTCGGCGCGCAGCCAGCGCACCTGCTCTTCCGCCTCCTGCCGGCAGACCTCCAGCGTACTGTGCCGTCGGAACGACGCCGCCCCGGCCGCGGCACGCACCCGCACGCCATCCTGGGCGACGCGATCCAGCTTCGCCGCACCGATCTTCAGCAGCGCGGCGAAGCTGTCGGCCAGCAGCTGCTCCAGCACCGCGCCATGTGCCACTCGGAAGTCCGCCAGCGTCTTGGCGTTCATGCCGACGCCACCGCACAGCCACTGGAAGGCGATATGCTCCTCGCACAGCCGCGCCAGTTCGCGCGCGCTGCCGATCCCTTGCACGGTTGCATACAGCCACAGCCCCAGCAGGATGCGCGGGTCGGCCGGCGGATGCCCGGGCCGGCCCTCCATCGCCTTGATCGTGCTGTACAACGCCGCAAGGTCCAGCCCTTCGACGAAGCTCCAGACCAGGCGCACCCGATGGTCGTCCGCAAGCAGGGTCTCGAGGTCCACGGCACGAAGCGCAACCTGCCGCCGTTCCGCCGTGCGAAGCCGGGGAAGTGCAACGCTCGCCCGCTGCGGCGCCGACTGGATCGGCAGCTCTTC
>DASRQX010000042.1:0-2525 GCA_035696165.1 Acetobacteraceae bacterium
CCCCGGGCCCCGCTTTTGCGGGGACGACGGGTTGACGGAAACCGCCGACTACTGCGCTGCAGCGCGCATCGGGATGTGTGCTTGTAAGAAACGGCGCACCCGGTCGATCGTGCGTTGTCTCAGCTCCTCCGGCTCCTTCCACGGGTAAACCGTGATCTCGGCGTTCGGCGCCAGCGAGGCGACATCAATCGAGGTCTGCAAGGGATGCCCTGGTACGTCATCCGGCAGCACCAGCATTGGCGTGCGGCAGTTCCTGATGAAGTCACGCGACACGCTGTACAGGAAATCGGGTTGCACTGCGTACAGGTTGTGCAGGTATTTCTCGATCGTCTCCACCGATACGTCGGGCCGCCCCTTCATGAAGTCAGGCACCCAGTTCTCCTTGCTATGGCGGTACATGACGGTCGGGTTTTCCGGCCGATGGCCGACGCTCTGGCAGAACACGGCGGCGACGACCCGGTTGGGGGCCCGCTGCAGCAGCTTCCCGGCAAAGCAGCCGCCGATGCAGTAGCCCATATAGAAGAATTCGCGGATCCCGAGGTGGTCCATCAGCCCGAGCTGGTCGTCGGCAAACGCATCCCACGGGTTATCGACCTGCACGGGACCGCTGGATTCGCCGCCATTGGCATTGCGCTGGTCCATCGTGATGCAGCGGAAGTCGTTCTTGAACTCTTCCATCGCGTTGATCACCGCGGTCGGCCAGTTGCTGACGCGCGAATTGAGGCCGCCACCGGGAGTGACCAGCAGCGGGAAGCCGGAGCCGGCCTCCTCGTAGTGAATGCGGATGTCGCCCTTTTGAAAGAATGGCATGGCAGTCTCCTCCAAGGTTGCGGCGGCAGCGCCTGTTGCGGCCGGCAGGGTGTGCAGGCAGACGTTTTAAGCCAATCGGCCGCGTTTTCGGAAGCGTTTCGCTGCAAGTGGCTCCCGATCAGGTCCTGGTCTACCAAAGAAGTGCAGGCGCACCTACAGCGGGCAGCACTCGACGAGGGGCATCCGCTCCCGGGTCGAGCGGCAGTGCGATCGTCTCCGGACCTATGTCCCGCTTCGGCGTCACCCGCAACTCGACGCGCGGTGAGCTTCTTCGCCATCCCGGGGCGCACTTGACGCGGCAGCGGGCGGGTCATGATACTGGTCGATACAGATTCGACCACGGGAGGAAAAGGCCATGGCGGTCCGGCTCGTCGTCACGTTCCATGCGGCGCCCGGCAAGGGCGCCGAACTCGCGCAGGCGATGAAGGCGCGCTGCGAGGTCTCGCGGCAGGATGCTGGCTGCGAACAGTTCGAGGTGTTCCAGAGCGTCTTCGATCCCGACAAGCTGGTCCTGCTCGAATTGTGGAAGGACCAGGCGGCACTCGACGCCCACGCCAAGCTGCAGGCGCGGCGCCCGCCTTTGCCGGAGGGGCTGCGGCTCGGCGCCGGCGAGCGCGAGGACTATGCCTACAACCGTACCCGCTGAACGGGGGAGGCGCCAAAATGCAGGTCTCGTATTTCGAAACCGGCCGCTACTACGCACCCTCGAACCTGCCGCGGCAATGGCCGATGCCGGCCGGCGCCTACGACCGCGAGGCAGGCCTGCGCGCCTTTCGCGGCATGGTCGAGCGCAGCCGGTACGTCGAGGAACTGGGGTTTGACTGGGTCAGCGTCTCCGAGCACCATTATTCGCCGCGCATCCTGACCCCGTCGCTGCCGATCGCCGCGGCCTACATCGCCTCGCACGTGCACCACATCAAGATCGCGCTGCTCGGGCCGATTGTGCCGCAGAGCAACCCGGTACTGCTCGCCGAGGAAATGGCGATGCTCGACACGATGGCCGAGGGGCGGCTGATCGTCGGCATGCTGCGCGGCACCACCAACGAGATGATGACCTACGACCTCAACCCAGAGGAATCGCGCGAGCGCACCGACGAGGGCATGGAGCTGATCTTGCGGGCCTGGATGGAACCGGAACCCTTCGGCTGGCAAGGAAGGCATTTCCATTATCGCACCGTGTCGGTGTGGCCAAAGCCGCTGCAGCAGCCGCTGCCGCCGATGTACGCCCTCGGCACCAGCCGTGAGGCGAGCGATTTCGCGGCGCGCAACCATATCGGCCTCGGCGTGTCGTTCGGCCCGTTCGACGCGATGGGCAAGGTGACCGGCTACTACAAGGACCAGTGCGCGCGCTACGGCTGGCAGCCGGAGCCGCACCAGATCATATACCGCGCCAACATCCTGATCGCGGAGACCGACGAGAAGGCGCAGCAGGCGTTGGCCCAGTATCCGCGGGAGGCGGTGTTCCCGCTGAAGGCCGGGGTCGGCGCGGCACTGTTGGAGCTCGACCAGCGCACTGTCGCCGGCGAGGGGCGGCGGCCGGCCCATGTCAACCGGGTGCTGCCGATCAATTTCTGCGGCGGGCCGGATGAGATCGTCGCGCAATTGAAGCAGTGCCGCGAACAGATCGGCGCCGGCGTCGTCGATCTGTCGTTCCAGACCCCGGGCTCGGAACATCCTGACCAGCTGATGGAAGCGCTGGAACTGTTCGGCAAGAA
>DASRQX010000043.1:0-44442 GCA_035696165.1 Acetobacteraceae bacterium
CCTCCTCCAGCGCAGAGACAGGACCAATCTCTCATATAGTCGAATTCGCTAAGGACCGGCAGCGGCCGATTAGGGTACGTTCGACTTGGTTGATCCGCGAAGCGGGAATCCAGGGGCACCATTGCTGCTTGCCCCGGACCCGCTTTCGCGGGGTGACAACTTCCTCCCGAAAAGGAGTCTACAATGGACGTAACTCCCGTATCTCCCGGCTGCCTGGCCGGAATTCGCGTGCTCGACCTGACCCAATTCGAGGCCGGCACGACCTGCACCGAGGCGCTTGCCTGGATGGGTGCCGACATTGCCAAAGTGGAAAACCCGAAGGGTGGCGAAGCCGGCCGCACCGGTTTCGGCGACGCGTATTATTTCATGATGTACAACGCCAACAAGCGGTCGATCACGGTCAACCTGAAATCAGACCGTGGCCTGGTGCTCGTCAAGGAGATGGTGAAGAAGGCCGATGTCTTCACCGAGAACTTCGCGCCCGGCGCGGTCGAGCGGCTGGGGTTGGGCTACGACGTCGTCAGCGCGATCAATCCGCGCATCATCTATGCCCAGGTCAAGGGCTTCGGCGCCGGCAGCCCATACGAAAAGGGCCTGGCGTTCGACCCGATCGCACAGGCCGCGGGCGGGGCGATGAGCATCACCGGCGAACTCGGCGGCAGGCCGGTGAAGCCCGGCCCGACGATCGGCGACACCGGCACCGGAATGTTGCTGGCGTTCAGCATCGTCAGCGCGCTGTTCGATCGTGGGCGCACCGGCAAGGGAAAGCGATTGCAGGTGGCGATGCAGGATTCAGTCATGCACTACAGCCGCGGCATGTTCATTGCGCAGGCGCGCACCGGTGCCGCGGCGCCGCGCAGACCGCCCGGCAACAACCCGCCCAGCGGCATCTTTGCGTGCAAACCCGGCGGTCCCAACGATTACGTCTACCTGCTGACCAGCCGCGCCAATCCCGAGCATTGGCCGCGCCTGTTGAAGCTGATCGGGCGTGAGGAACTGATCGGCGACGCGCGCTACGACACCCCCGAGGCACGCTTGCAGCACGAGGCCGAGGTGAACGAGATCGTGACCGGCTGGACTCGGCAGCGCACGAAACACGACGCAATGGCGCAGTTGAGCGGGGTTGGCGTGCCGGCCGGGGCGGTGCTCGATTCGATGGAGTTGACCAACGAGCCGAGCTTCCGGGCGCGCGGGATCCTGCAGACGATGACGCATGGGGAACGGACGATGACGATGCCCACCTGGCCGGTGCGTTTCGATGGCGTCCCGACCGAGGTGAAGGCGGCGCCGCTGCTTGGGGAGCATACTGACGAGGTGCTGGCCGACTGGCTTGGTCTGGATGGCACCACGGTTGCGGGGTTGCGTCGGGACGGGATTGTCTGAGGTTGTGGGGGCGGGTTTGTAGGAATTCGCCGCCCCGCTTGCGGTGCGGGGGATTGTTCCGAAATGGATCATTTCGCCGACGGCTCGCGGTAACCAGCAGGACCAACGACCTGGCTGCCCCGGAATCTTGTCCGCAGACCGCCCGCGCGGGTCGGTCCCCACGCACCGCAAACGCCGCCGTTTTCCCGGGCACCCCGACTTTCCGTACTGGGGCCTAAACAGAACCAAGAGGGATTTTTCTCCTGACCGGACCAAAATCCACCAACTTGTTTCATTCAGGGCGGGTCGGTCGTGCCGGTGGAAACTTATACCAGCGGCCGAAAGGATTGACGTACGCTGCGCACCCCCGTCGAGGCCGGCCTGCGCCGGCCACCACGGGTGGAGAGTCGGGACTTTCGGCCGGTGGTATTATCCGGCATCTGGTGAAGCCTCGCGAGGTTCCGAATCTGCGCTTCTGATAATGATCTCAATGACTGCTCGAGAGTGCCACGTCGTACAAGGAACAGACCACATGATTGATTTCATCGGCTCGCCGGAACCGGGCTCTCGTCGTCCCTTTAGCCGCGCCACCAAAGCCGCCGGTCTCGTATTCGTCTCGGGATCCTCGGCTCCGCATGATCCAACCCGAGGGATCTATCGCGGCGACACCGCGGGCGAACAGGTTCGACATTCTCTGAGCTACATCGCCGAAGTGCTCAGCACGGCAGGCAGCGGGCTCGATCGCGTGGTACAGATCACGATGCTGATTACTGATCCAGCTGATTACGACGCCTGCAACGCCGAATACGTGAAGCATTTTCCGGGTGGACTGCCCGCCCGCCCAACCGCCAGGTTTGGGGTCCCGACCGAGGCCAAGGTCGCGTTCTCATGCATTGCCTTGGTCGCAGAATGAGGCCAGGTGGCCCAACTCAAGGTCGTCGGATGTGGGACCATCTTCTGCGAGAAGATCGGTGGCGTACCCGGCCGCAGCGAGCCATCTTGCGCCGCTGCGATCTTCCGCCCGCCCGGCTTCCTGATCGCCAGCGGAACACGCGCCTTTCGGGCGCCTATTGACCGTCCCCCTGTGCGGTTCCTAGCGTGCCCGGCTCAACCGCGACATGAGCAATTTCCTGGGGGAGCCCGATGGCCACGCACCGCTTCCATCCCACCCGCTATTTCAACGTTATCGGCACCACCGAGCCGTGCCTTCGGATCGCCGATGGTGATACGTTGGTGACCGATACGATCGACGCGTCCGGTCTTGATGCCCACGAGGTTACCGTCGCCGAACGGCCTAATCCGATGACCGGGCCATTCTTCGTGGAAGGCGCCGAGCCAGGCGACACGCTGGCCGTCCGCATCGACCGGTTGACGCCGAGCCGGGCGACCGGTTGGACATTTTCGCCGCTCGCCTTCACCGTGCTGGACCCGGCTGCGATTCCCGACCGGCCTGCGTCGCAGCGCGTTGTCTGGGATATCGGCGGCAATACCGGGACCGTGCGGCTGCGCGAACCGCCCAAGGGGCTCGAGGATTTCGCCCCGCCACTGCAACCCATGATCGGCTGCTTCGGGGTCGCGCCGGCGCGCGGCCAGGCCCTGTCCACCGCAACCAGCGCGCAGAACGGCGGCAACATGGACTACCGGCTGTTCGCTCCGGGGACGACTGCCTGGTTCCCGGTCTCGGTGCCGGGCGCGCTGTTCTATCTTGGCGACGGCCATGCCTGCCAGGGCGACGGTGAGATCGTCGGCACCGGCATCGAGACCTCGTTCGAGATGGAAGTGACGTTCCGCGTCCTGAAGCGGACGATCACCTGGCCGCGCGGCGAGACTGCCGAGGATATTTTCACCGTCGGCAATGCAAGACCGCTTGATCAGGCGCTGCAGCACGCGACGACTGAGATGCTGCGCTGGCTCGCCGAGGACTACGGGCTGGACGCCCGTGCGGCCAGCCATTTGATGGGCCAGGTCGTCCGCTACGATGTCGGGAATGTCTTCAACCCGGCCTTCACAGTCGCCTGCCGCATCGCCAGGCGCTGGCTGACGAAGCAGTAGGACAAGGAAGCCCGCCGACGGCTTGGACCAGCTGCCTGAGTCCGCGTGCCTGTCCTCGGATTGACCCGCGCCCCGCTCAGATCGCGATCGCGTAGGCCGGGCGGCGCGGATCGGCGCCCGCCGCCATCAGTCCCGATTTCGGATCGGTCAGGATCACCTCGACCGATCCCGCCAGCCAGGTCCAGTCCGGCCAGTCCTTCACCTCATGCCCGCGCGCCGCCAATTCCGCCCGCGTCGCCGCATCGATGCGTCCCTCGACCGCCAGCCGCCCAGGGAAATACTCGAACGGCGCGAAGGACGACGGGAACGAGTAGCTTGCCACGCGCGGCGCCTCGATCGCGTCCTGCACCTCCATGCCGAAATGCAGGATGTTCAGCATCACCTGCAGCATCGCCTGGGTCTGCACATCGCCGCCCGGGGTCCCGAACGGCATCACGCCGCCGTCGCGCGTCAGCACCATCGCCGGATTGGGCGTCAGGCGCGGCCGCTTTCCCGGCGCCACGCCGGCGGGATGGCGCGGATCGGGCCGGCTTTGCGACCCGCGGCCGGACGGCGTGATCCCCAGCCCCGGCACGACAGGCACGTTGCCGGATCCGTCCGACGGCGTCGCGCTGAACGCATTGCCCCAGCGGTCCACCGCGCAGCAATAGGATGTGTCGGCCTCGACTTTCGGCAACTCGGATGCCGTCACCGCGCGCGGCGTGTTGGGACGATCCAACGGCGCCGGCATTTGCCCGAACGCCTGGTCGTCGCGCACCGCGGCGGCGCGGCGCGCGATGGTGGCGGGGTCCAGCAAGTGATCGACCGGCACGTCGATGAAAGCCGGATCGCCAAAGAAATATTCGCGGTCCGCCATCGCCAGGTTCACGCATTCGGCGATGCGGTGCAGGTAGTCGGGCGAGTTGTGCGCCAGCCCGTCGATGCCGACCCGTTCCACCAGCGCCAGCGCCTGCTGCAACGCCGGCCCCTGGCACCATGGCCCGCAGGTGATCAGTTCGTGCCCGCGCCAGTGGCGGCGCACCACCGGTTCGATCGGGGAATGGTACTCCGCCAGATCGTCCGCCGCGAGGTAGCCGCCTTCCTGTTGCTGGAACCGTACGATCTCGCGCGCGATATCACCGCGATAAAACGCGTCGTGCGCCGCTTGCAGTCCGGCCAGCCGGTCGTCCCCGGCGGCGCGGTCCTGATCCGCCATGAACTGCAACGTCCGCGACAGATCGGTCTGCACGAACTTGTCGCCCGACTTCGGCGCCTTCCCGCCGGGCAGGAAGATCGCCGTGTTGGACTGCCAGCGGCGATACTCGTCCGCGTGCGAGGCGATCGAGGTCGCCAGCAGCGGATACACCGAGAAGCCCTCGGCGGCGAATCGGATCGCCGGCGCGGCGACCTCGGCGAAGCGCATAGTGCCGTGCCGGCGCAGCGCGGTGATCCAGGCATCGGGCGCGGCGGGCACCACGGTGCGCAGCACGCCGTCGGGCATCTTCCCCCCGTGTTCGCGCATGAACAGATCCGCCGGCAGCCGCTTCGGCCACCAGCCCAGGCCGGCGATGCTCTCGATCGTTCCGTCTGCGAGGCGGAGCATGATCGGCGCCACGCCGGCGACGTTCACGAGGTCAGGTTGCAACACGCCGAGCGCGATGCCCGCGGCGCAGCCGGCATCGATGGCATTGCCGCCGGCCTCCAGTATGGCGAAGCCCGCGGCGGCGGCGAGGTAGTGGCCGGCCGAGACCGCGTGGCGGGTGCCTGAAATGGTGGGGCGATGGGACATGGCGCTTCATCCTCATGCGGGGGCGCGGCACCGACCGGGGGTGCCAGACGCCTGATAGCCTGCGGCAAACCGCACGCATGGTCCAGGCCGGCGTTGACCCGGAGAGGCAATCTCTTCTCTATCCGGTATGATATCCTCGCGCGGTGCGTGCTCGATGCGCTACGGTGCGGCGAAGCGGGCGAATGAACTGGCCAACACCTCATAGATCGGCCGCTTGAAATCGACCGCCAGCGCCGGCAACTCGGCCAGTTTCGCCCAGCGCCAGGCGTCGAACTCCGGGTGCGGATCGAGATCGAGACGAATGTCACTGTCTGTCCCGGTGAAGCGTAGCGCGAACCAGCGCTGCCGCTGGCCGCGAAAACGCCCTTTCAGGGCGATGCCGAGCAGGTGCGGCGGCAGGTCGTAGGTCAGCCAATCCGGGTGCACGCCGATAATTTCGGCGCGGCCGGTGCCGATCTCCTCAGCCAACTCGCGCAGCACGGCATCGCGCGGGTCCTCGCCCTTGTCGATGCCGCCCTGCGGCAGTTGCCAGCCGCCGGCCGGCCCCTCGGCGTTCGGCAGGTCGGCGCGGCGGGCGACAAACACCAGCCCGGCATCATTGAACAGCACCGCGCCGACGTTCTGCCGATAAGGCAAGGTCCTCATGCCAACGGTCATAAGGCATCACCGTTGGCATGGGTCTTGGTTCGGCGCGCCAGAGCCTGTCTTCGGGCGGGCCGTTGGCCCGACCCGGGGGCCCGCCAACTCGGCGCGCGATACCACCTGCCCGAAATGACAGTAGCGTCATTATTTCGGGCGGGTGATATCATTGCGGCAGCTTGACCTCGGGTGCGGTCACGACGGCGCTGAGCGGTGCCAGCACGTAGCCGCGCCCCCCGAGATTACCCACCCACGCCACCAGATGTTCCATCGTCACCGGGCGGATCGCACCGATCAAACCGAGCGCCACACCGGTGTCGTGGGCATGTTTCTCCAACTCCGCGAGCCGCGCATCGATCGACACCGCGGTCGGCGGATCGTCGATCACCACGTCGACCGTGCGGGACCACACGTAGGGCAGCCGGGGCGCGCCGGGTCGCGGATCGACATACAGCAGGCCGCGCGTCGCAAGCGTGGCGAGCACCGGGTCCATCTGGTCTTCCGCCTGGGCGAAGCGTTCACCGCGCATATCGCCCAGCGCGGCCGTCGCGCCGACATAGCCGGCCAAGTGCGACAGCACCCAGTCCAGCAGCCGGGCGTTGTCGGCGGGGGGTGCGCTGCTCAGCAGCGCGCGATTGCCAGGATCGTTCAGCGCATAGCCCTGCGGCTCCATCGGGATGGATGCCAGGTATTCATGCCCCGTCTGCCGTGCAACGGCGACCACGCCATCCGGCGTCGCGGCGTACGGTGAAACCGCCGGCGTAACCGCGGCCGGCAGCGTGCGTAGGGCGTTCTCGCACGCTCTCTCGTCGAGGCCGACCCCGGCGATCAGGATGGCGATCCGAGGCGCCTTCGTCGTGGGGTCGAACCGGGCGGCGTAGACCTGCATCCGTGCCCGACCATCCGCCCCGATGTGGGGCAATCCAGGGGCCGACGTGTCCCCGGGAACCGGCTCGAGCATTGCCGGGTCGGGCCCCGCAATGGACCCGGCAGCCGCCTGATCCGCCCGTCCCACCAGGCCCGGTTGCGGTGGCGGGACGGCGGCGCGGGGTGCCGGACGGACGGTGGGCGAACCTAGCATCTGCAGCGTCGCGCCGCCCACCGCAGCGAGCGCCAGGACGCACGCCCAGAACAGGCCCGGGCGGCGCCAATTGCCCCCACGCCGCTGGCGCCGGTGCCACTCGCGCCAATTCGGCTTGAGTGGCGCGGAATTCGGGGTCCGGGTCCTCGGACGATGGGATCTCCAGCGCCAACGAGATGGATCAGTTGGCGGCGCGCGTCTGCGCCGCCATCGCCTTGGCCAGTACCACAGCTTCCTGCAACTGGAAGTCGGTCTGGTCGGGCTTCGCCGCATCGAACTTGGGGAAGTTCTCGGGCGGCTTGTCCGGGATCTCCTTGGCCACCGCCGGCAGGTCGGTGCGCGGTGGCTCCTTCTGCTGCGGCGTGCCGCCGGTGTTGGACAGCACATGGTTGTAGTCCGCCTCGTGCTCCGGCCCGAACCGCGCCTGCTCGTCCCGCGATTCGTGCACGGTGACATCCGGCGTGATCCCCAGCCCCTGGATCGAGCGGCCGGACGGCGTGTAGTAGCGCGCCGTGGTCAGCCGCATCGCGCCATTGCCGGGCAGCGGAATCACGGTCTGCACCGAGCCCTTGCCGAACGTCTTGGTACCCAGCAGCACCGCGCGCCGGTGGTCCTGCAGCGCGCCGGCGACGATCTCCGACGACGAGGCGGAGCCGTTGTTGGTCAGCACGACCAGCGGGATGCCTTCGATGATGTCGCCGCCCTTGGCGTTCCAGCGCTGGCTGTCCTCGGCGTGGCGGGCGCGGGTGGAGACGATTTCGCCCTCGTCGATGAAGTCGCTGGAGACCGCGATCGCCTGATCCAGCAGACCGCCCGGGTTGTTCCGCAGGTCGAGAATGAGCGCCTTGAGCTTGCCGGCGGGGCCCTGTTTTGCGGCGTCGGCCTTGAGCTGCTGCACCGCGCTCTTGAGGCCCGCATCGGCCTGCTCGGTGAACTGCGACAACCGGACATAGCCGATATTGTCCGGCTCCAGGCGATCCTTCACCACCTGGATCTTGATCACCTCGCGCAGCATCGAGATGTCCAGCGGCTTGTCGACGCCGTCGCGATGGACGGTCAGCGTGATCTTTGAGTTGGGCGGCCCGCGCATCTGGTCGACCGCATCGGCCAGTGCCAGGCCCTGCACGGTCTTGCCGTCGATCGCGGTGATCAGGTCGCCGGATTTGATGCCGGCACGCGACGCCGGCGTGTCGTCGATCGGGCTGATCACCTTGATCCAGCCGCCGTCCTGGGTGACTTCGATGCCCAGGCCGCCGAACTCGCCCTTGGTCTGCACCTGCATGTCGCGGAACGCCTTGGCGTCCATGTAGTTCGAGTGCGGGTCCAGCCCGGTGAGCATCCCGTTGACCGCGTTTTCCACCAATTCCTTGTCGGGAACCGGTTCGACGTAATCGGCGCGGACGCGTTCGAACACGTCGCCGAACAGGGTCAGCAGCCGGTAGGTGTCGCTGTTGCCGGTGACATCGGCGAACGCCGCAGGGGCGAACCCGAGCGAGACACCCAGGCGCGCGCCGAGCCGGCCGGCGACGGGTGCCAGCGTGACGCCTGCCAGGAAGGCGGTGCCGAGCAGCAGGCCGGTGCGGAGGCGCCGAGGGCGTGGGGTCGAAGACGTGGAGTCCATGTGTTTTCCTCTGCCACCGGTCGCGGCGGCGCTGATCGTCTCAGGATGGCGGTATCTTTCGGACGTGCGCGGCACGCCGTCCAGCACAGAATTCTTACCTTGTGGATAGTCAACCATTCGCTTTCAACCACGGCGCCGGATCAATCGGCTGTCCGTCGCGTCGCAACTCCACATATAGGGCCGGGCGCCCGCCTGCCTGGCCTGGCGTCCAGCTCGGCATCGAGCCGACCGGCTCGCCGGCCCGCACGAGCTGGCCCACCCTGGCGCCCAGCGCCTGAAACCCGGCCAGCACCGCATGGTAGCCGCCGCCGCAATCGACGATCAACAACAACCCGTAGCTGCGAAACGCGGCGGCGAAGACCACGCGCCCGCCGCACATCGCGACGACCCGGGCGGCGGGCGGCGCCTGGTAGGTGATGCCGGTTGCCGGCCCGGCGTCGGTCGGCGCCCCCCAGCCGCGCAGCACGCTGCCCGCTACCGGGGCGGTAAGCTGGCCGCGCGGTGCCGCGCCCGAGGGCAGGCTGGCGGTGGCGGCCGGCGCGTCCAGTACCTGCTGCTGGCGCCGTGCGGCGTCGGCTTCCGCCGGCTGGTGACGTCGCTCGGCGCGCACCTCCTCGGCCTTGGCGCGTCGTTCGGCGGCGCGGTGCTCGGCATCCAGGGCGGCGAGCATCGCACGCAATGTTTCCGCCTGCGCCGCCTCGTTGGCGGCCTTGCGCGCCGCGGTGGCGGCCTCGTCCACGGCCTCGCGGCGGCCGGCTTCGGTGGTGGCGATTTGCTGATCCAGCGCGCGCGCCTGGGCGGTCTGCGCCGTCTCGGCGGCGGCAAGCCGCGGCATCTCGGCCTGCAACTCGCGCGCCGCCTGCGCCGCGTCGGCTCGCGCGCGCCGCAACGCCTCGGCGTCCGCCTCGATGCGGCGCGACAGTCCGTTCAGCACCAGCAGCCCGCGCACTGCGTCCTCGGTCGAGCCGGGCGCGGCCAACAGCGTCTCGGTCGGATAGAGCGACAGGCGTTCGACCACCGGCAACAGCGGCTCAAGATCGGCGGCGCGGGCTTTCAGCCGAGCCTCCGCGTCCCGGCGCGCTGTGGCCAGGGCGTCGATCCGGTGCGCCACGGCCAATGTGGCGGCCTCCGCGTCGTGCAGCCTGGCGGCAGCCTCAGTGCGGGCGGTGGCCAGGTGTTTTTCGGTCTCGGCGGCGGCGGCGGCGCGGGCGGCGGCCTCACGCTGCACCGCAAGGCTGTCGGTACGGGCGCGCTCGGTGTCCTGCAGCTGCTGGCGCGCGGCCGCACTGTCCGGCTCCCGGGCCGGCGGGGCGGTCGGCGGTGCCGCGGCTGCCAGCGTCGCTATCCCCAGCGTCGCTATCCCCAGCGTCGCTATCGCGAGTGCCACTGTCCCCAGGGCGAGGACGGTGTTGATCGGAACGCCGAAGCGCAGCCTACTCGGCAGCCTTTGCGGCATGACGCAGGATCGGTGAGGCGCCGGTCGTCGCTGCGGGCTTTGGCAGGCGCATCAGCCGCTTGCGGAGTTGGTGCGCTTGTCGCCGAAACGAACCGACGGCGATGCTGGCGCGATGCCGAGGCAGGCGGCAGAGCGGTTCATGCCGCACGCCCTTCCTTCAAAATCCGCACCTGCTCGGCCAGAGCGTCAAGCTGCGTACGCATCATGTGCACCACACGGATGAGCGGCGTTACGATCTCGCCAATCGCCGTGGCGTCGTCCCGCGCGGCTTTGGCCAACCTCTCGGCGCGTTCCGAAGAGGCGACATCAACGACCCGTTCGTGGTGCTGAAGCGTCGCGGCATCCTGGACCCGATCGATGCGGTCCATGAGCGCCACGCGCACTTCGTTTGGATCGCTGCGCGTTGCTGCGCGCATCTCGGCCAGATCGTCGCGTGTAGCCATGACCGCGCGCATCTCGGCCAGATCACTGTGCACTGCGGCACGTATCTCGGCCAGGTCGTCGCGAGTGACCATGCGCTCGATGATAGTGTCGATCTTGGCGTGCATGGCTGGGAGCTCGCTCATAGGCTATCGAAGCACAAATCTCCAACTAAAACAATCAGTTCCTTGTCCTGCAATCGCATGTCATCCATGAGGCGCACCAATGATGAGAGGACCATTCTCAATGAGCGAAGCCCCGGTCATCTCGGCGGGCTTCGGCAGGCCCATCAGCTCTAGCAGGGTGGGCGCGATGTCGGCCAGGCGCCCATCGTGCAATGCCTCGGCGCCGCCACCCAACAGCACGACCGGCACCGGATTGGTCGTGTGCGCGGTGTGCGGGCCGCCGGTGGCGGGGTCCTTCATCAGCTCGCAATTGCCGTGATCGGCGGTAACCAGCAACGCGCCGCCCTGTTGGCGGACCGCCTCGGCGATGTGGCCGAGGCCGGTGTCGACCGTCTCCACCGCCATGATCGCCGCCGGCAGGACGCCGGTGTGGCCGACCATGTCGGGGTTGGCAAAGTTCAGCACGATCAGATCATATTTGGCGGTCCCGATCGCCGCCACGGCTTTGTCGGCCAGTTCCGGCGCCGACATTTCCGGCTGCAAGTCGTAGGTGGCGACCTTCGGCGAGGGCACCATGATGCGGTCCTCGCCGGTGAAGGTCGTCTCCTGCCCACCGTTCAGGAAATAGGTGACGTGCGGGAATTTCTCGGTCTCCGCCATGCGAAGCTGGATCCGCGCGGCCGCCGCGGTAAGGTCGCCCAGCAAATGGGTCAGTTTCTCGGGCGGAAACATCACCTCGAGGAACGGCGCCAGTTCGTCGGAGTAGCGCGTTATGCCGACCGCCGCCGCGAAGTGCGGCACCCGGACGCGTGGGAACCCATCGAAGCCGGGTTCGAGCAGAGCGCCAAGGATCTCCCGCACCCGGTCGGAGCGGAAGTTGAAGCAGAGTATGCCGTCGCCGTCCCGCATTCCCTGGTAGTCGCCGATGGCGGCCGGCACGACGAACTCATCGAACGTGTTGTGGGTGTAGGCGTCGCGCACCGCCGCGACCGGGTCGGCGAAATGCGCGCCGTCGGCGTCGACCAGCACATTGTAGGCCTTGGCGACTCGGTCCCAACGTTTGTCGCGGTCCATGGCGTAGTAACGACCGCAGACGGTGGCGATCCGCACGTCGACCGGCAGTGCGGCGGCGACCCGGGAAATATCGGCCGCCGCGGATTGCGGTGGCGTATCCCGCCCGTCGGTGAACGCGTGCAGCACTGTCGGTACCCCGGCTGCGTGCAGCAGGTTTGCCAGCGCGATGGCATGATCCTCGTGCGAGTGCACCCCGCCGGGTGAGACCAGGCCAATCAGATGGCAGGTCCCCCCCGAGGCCTTCAGCCGGCCAATCAGATCGGTGAACGCCGGCAGCCGGCCGATCGAGCCGTCGGTCACCGCATCGCCGATCCGCACCAACTCCTGGCGTACCACCCGGCCGGCACCGATGTTGAGATGACCGACCTCGGAGTTGCCCATCTGCCCATCAGGCAGACCAACATCACGGCCCGAGGTGCGCAGGAACGCGTGCGGGCAGGTCTGCCAGAGCCGCGTGAACACTGGGGTGCGCGCCAGACGCACGGCATTGTCGGCGGTTTCCTCCCGCCAGCCGAAGCCGTCGAGGATCACCAGCATCACCGGCCGAATCGCCTGCGCCATGATCACCGCCCCCGTGTGCGCCGACGTGTGCGTAGCGCCCGCAGGTGGCCGGAACAAGGCATCTGGGCCATCACGTTACCGAAAGAATAGGTATTTCACCAGCGTGGCAATGAGAAGCGTCAGAGTTACGACTGCCAGGAGGCCAACTAGACCCATGCCCCACATCATGGCTCCACCTTGCATGATCCCATGGTCCATCATCTGCATGGTTTCCTTTCACAACTGGCGTCCTCACCGCTCGTAGCGGGGCAGGTGGTATTCATTCGGCCGGCGACGCCGCGAGCTCGCGGACGGCGGCTCGTGCGGCGTTCTCTTGGGGCAGCCGCCATCCTTTGACGATCGTGTAGATCGCCGGGATGACGAGCAGGGTCAGGACCGTGGAGGAGACCATCCCTCCCACCATCGGCACCGTGATGCGTCGCATGATCTCGGAGCCGGTTCCCTCACTCCACAGGATCGGCACCAGCCCTGCCAAGATCGCGACGACGGTCATCATCTTCGGGCGCACGCGCTCGACCGCGCCTTCCATGATCGCCCGGCGCAGATGCGCGTGGCTTAGCGCGGCACTCTCTGCCGCCCGCTCCTGTCTGATCCCGGTGAGGGCATGGTCGAGGTAGATCAGCATGACCACACCGGTCTCCGCCGCAACGCCGGTAAGTGCGATGAAACCCACCGCTACGGCCACGCTCATGCTGTAGTTCAGTGACCACATCAGCCAGGTGCCGCCGACGAGCGCGAACGGCACGGAGAGCATCACGATCAACGTCTCGGCGAGTCGGCCAAAATTGAGAAACAACAGCACAAGGATCACAGCCAGCGTCGCCGGCACGACCACCTTCAGCTTGGCCGCCGCGCGCTGTAGGTATTCGAACTGGCCGCTCCATTCGATGTGGTAGCCCAGCGGCATCTTCACCTGCGCGCTGACCGTTCGGGCGGCCTCCGCGACGTAACCGCCCAGATCCCGACCCTGCAGATCGACGTAGATGTAGGCTACCAGCTGCGCGTTCTCCGTGTGGATGCTGGGGGGGCCGAAAGTAACGTGGACGCTCGCAACCTGACCGAGGGGGATCATCGCGCCGCCCATCGTTGGAACCAGCACCTGGCTCGCGATGGCTTGCGGATCGTCACGCAGTCCGCGCGGATAGCGGACGTTCACGCCGTATCGCTCGCGCCCCTCGACCGTCGTGGTGACGGTCTCGCCGCCGAGTGCGGTGGCGACCACCTTCTGCACGTCGTCTACCGACAGCCCATACCGGGTGGCTGCCTGCCGGTTCGGTTCGATCTCGACGTAATGCCCGCTTTCCAGGCGCTCGGCGAATGCGCTCGTCGTTCCCGGAACGTTATGCACCGCGCGTTCGACCTCGCCCGCCAATCGTTCCAGTTCATGCAGGTCTGGACCGAACACCTTGACGCCAACCGACGTGCGGATGCCTGTGGACAGCATGTCGATCCGCGCCTTGATCGGCATGGTCCAGGCGTTGCTGACACCGGGCAACTGCAGCGCGGTGTTCATCTGTGCGACAAGCTGGTCGACCGTCATGCCGGCAGGCCATTCGCTTTCCGGCTTGAGGTTCACCACCGTCTCGCTCATCTCCAGCGGCGCCGGGTCGGTTGCGGTCATCGCACGTCCCGCCTTGCCGAATACCGAGGCGACCTCGGGGAAGGACCTGATGATGCGGTCCTGCGTTTGCAGCAGCTCCGCGGCCTTGGTCACCGACAGGCCCGGCAGCGTCACCGGCATGAAGAGCAGCGTGCCCTCATTCAAGGTCGGCATGAACTCACTGCCAAGTTGCGAGAGCGGCCAGGCCGTGATGCCCAGGACGACGATCGCGGCGAGCACCGTCAGATGGGGAACCCGCAGCACGAGTCGGATCAGCGGTCTGTACAGCCAGATCAGCACCCGGTTGATCGGGTTGCGCGCCTCCGGAACGATGCGGCCACGTACTAAGAGCAGCATCAGCACTGGAACCAGTGTGACCGCCAGGATGGCACCGCCGGCCATGGCAAAGGTTTTCGTGTAGGCCAGCGGTTTGAACAGCCGGCCTTCCTGGCCCTCCAAGGCAAAGATTGGCAGGAACGAGGCCACGATAGCAGTAGGCTGAAGAACAGCGAGGGTCCGACCTCCTTGGCCGCCGCGATTAGTGCCGGGCCACGGGGCGGGCCAGGCTCCAGCCGTTCGACATGCTTGTGCGCGTTCTCGATCATCACGATCGCCGCATCGACCATCGCGCCCAGCGCAATCGCGAGTCCGCCGGGGCTCATGATGTTGGAGCCGATGCCGAGCGCGTGCATGCCCGCGAATGCCATCAGCACGCCGATCGGCAACGTGAGGATCGCCACCAGGGCACTGCGGACATGCAGCTGGAAGATGACGCGGACGGCGGCGACGATCAGGCTTTCTTCGAGCAAAGTGTGCTTGAGCGTGTAGATCGCGCTGTCGATAAGCTGCGACCGGTCATAGACCGGCTCGATCGACACTCCTTCCAGCCGGCCCGGCTTCAGTACGTCGAGTTTGTTCTTGATGTTGTCGATCGTCGTCAGCACGTCCGCGCCGTCGCGCTTCAGCACGATGCCGCCGACGACTTCGCCGGTGCCGTTCATTTCGGCGATGCCGCGCTGCTCATCCGGCCCCAGCTCGATCCGTGCGACATCCTTGAGCAACACGGCAGCGCCGGATCCGCTCGGGTCGGCCTTGAGCACGACGTTGCCGAGATCCTGCGTCCCGCGAAAATAGCCGCGGCCACGGATCATATATTCGGTCTCGCTCATTTCGATCGTCCGGCCGCCAACATCGCGATTGCTGTCGCGAATGGCGTCAGACACACGGTCGAGCGCGATACCGTAGGCCTGTAACTTCCTGGAATCGACGACGACCTGGTATTGCTGCCCGAAGCCACCGACGCTCGCGAGCTCGGCGACACCCTTGGCGGTAACGAGTTGGTACCGCACGATCCAGTCCTGGATGCTGCGCAACTCGGCCAGCGTCCGCTGCGCGCCGAGCACGACATACTCATAGACCCAACCTACGCCACTCGCGTCGGGTCCCAATGTCGGCGTGTCGCCCTGCGGTAGGCGTTTGGCGGCGAAGTTGAGGTATTCCAGGACCCGCGACCGCGCCCAATAGAGGTCGGTCCCGTCATCGAACACCACGTTGACGAACGACAAACCGAAATCCGAGAAGCCCCGCACGACCTTCGCGTGCGGCACGGTGAGCAGCGCCGTCGTCAGTGGATAGGTGACCTGGTCCTCGATCACCTGGGGCGCCTGACCCGGATATTCGGTGCAGACAATGACCTGTGTGTCCGAGAGGTCGGGCAGCGCGTCCAGCGGGGTATTGATGACGGACCAGCCCCCAACGCCGACGAGAATGAAAGTGGCGAGCAGCACCAGCATCTTGTGGTGTGCGGACCACTCGATGACGCGGCCGATCATCGCGCGGCTCCCGGTTGAGCGGAACCGGGCTTGGCGCCGTCTGCAAACCCCTGCAGGGCCGCGCGAAGGTTGCTTTCGGCGTCAATCAGGAAGTTGGCGCCGACCACGACGCGATCGCCCGCCGTGAGGCCGTCCAGCACTTGGATCCAGTCGTCGCTATGAACACCGAGCCGGACCGATCGTGGCTCGAAACGGCCTTCGCCACGCGCGACACTGACAACCTGCCGTGTGCCGTTGTCGAGCACGGCGGAGTTGGGCACCGACGGCACCGGCTCCCCGCCAGCCGAACCGTCGATCTGAACGTTGGCGGACATCGCCGCGCGCGGGGTACCGTCCGGGTGGGGCAGCACGATCCGCACGCGGGCGGTTCGCGTTTCGGCGGACAATGATGAGTAAATGAAATCGACCTTGCCCTCGAAGACCTGGGCGGGAAACGCAACGAAGGTCGCGCGTGCCCGCTGTCCGGGTTGGATGATGCCCAGGTCCTGTTCCTGGACGTGTGCGATCAGCCACACATCGGCGAGATCGGCGGTTTTGTAGAGCGCCTCGCCGGGATCTGCCCGCATGCCCTGCTGCACCGGTTTATCGATGACGACGCCATCGGCGGGCGCCACGACGGCGATACGTCGTGCGGAACGACCGGTCCGGCGCAGTCGGGCTATTTTCTCTTCCGGAATGTCGAGTGCGTGCATTCGCTGGACGGGCGCAGCGGCCGCGGCGCCACCCATGCGGGCAGCGACGCGATATTCTTCCTCGGATGCGACCAGGTCCGGCGAATAGATCTCGGCCAGTGTTTGGCCGCGCTTGACCGGATCACCAGTCGCGGCCACGGCCAGATGCTCGATCCAGCCGGACACCCTCGTTGTGACCGTCGCGAGATGCCGTTCGTCGAACTGCAGGATGCCGGTCGCCTGAACGGCCCGCGCGGCCGCTGGCCGCATCTCGACGCCCTCGGTCCGTACGCTCAAGGTCTGCAGGCGGCCGGGGCTGATGCGGACAGTGCCGGGCGGGTCGCCTTGCGTGCCCTCGTCGGCATACACGGGCAGGTAGTCCATGCCCATGGCATCCTTCTTGGGCTTGGGTGACGTATCCGAAGGCCCATCGGATTGCGGTAGTAAAGGAAGCGGTGATCGCCACCGGCTAGCTTTACGGGCGGCGGGGGCAAGGCGGTTGCGTGCGCCGTCGCGCCATCGACGAAGACCGGTTTGTAATCACGCCCGTCCGCCGTCTTCGCCGGGCGAGCGGCATAGAACGGCTTGCCGTCAGGGTCCTGGTAGTAGAGCGGTGGCCGATCCTGTCCCTGCGCCACGATCGCACCAGCGAACCCGAGGGCGGCGACGGCAGATGCAACGATGAGAGCGCGCATCACAGGTCCCCCCCGATCAGACGTTCGATCGCAGAGAGTTCGACCTGCTCATCGAGCTGGGTCTGGAGAAGACGGAGCTCGACCTCGTGCATCTGATGCTCGGCGGTGATTGCCGCGGTCAGGTCACCTTTGCCCTGGCTGTAGTTGGCCAGCACTGTCTGGAACGTCGCGCTGGCCTGCGGCATCGCCTCCCGCTGCAACAGCGCCTCTGTCGCGCGGGCCGCGCGCAGCCTGGCGATGGCCTCGCCCAGGGCGCCTTCGATCTCCAGCGCGGTCGCATCGTACCTTTGCTGTGTCGCCCCGAGTTGCGCCGCCGCCTCGCGCTGCCCGGAGGCCTCGCGGCCCCAGGGAACCGGGATATTGAACCCGATGGTCGCGGCAAAACCGACCGGCCGACTGTTGGTCGGGATCAGTGGTCCGCCACCGACGGTCAGGTCCGGATACCAGGCCTTGTCCGCCAGGCTGCTACGTGACCTGGCGGCTGCGATCGCCGCGCTGCCGGCTGACAAGGCGGGGTTGGCCGCACGGGCGCGATCGACCAACGCCGCGAGGACCGGCTCCACGGTAGGCATTGGCTGTATCCGCGTCGGTTCGACCAGCGGCGCGTCGGCAGCCCGCCCGCCGAGAACGTTGAGACGGGCACGCGCGGCGGCTTTCTCGCCGACCAACCTGACGGCCTCGGTCTTCGCGGCGGTCTCTTCACCCAGCGCCTGGATGCCAGCAGTCTGGTCGCCGCCGCCCTGACCGTACCGGGCAGCGGCCGGCGCGCGCATGCGGCGCGCTAGCTCGCCGACCTCCCGATTGACCGCGATGTCCCGGCTGATCAGGTAGTACTGCGCGTAGGCGACCTTGATCTTCTCGTCGATTGCGTCGTGTGCCGCCCGCTCCTGTCCGCGGGCGGCATCGACGTCGGCGAGCGCTGCTTCGCGGCGCAGGCTCCGCTTGCCCCACAGCGGGAAGGATTGCGACAGCATGACCATGTGCGCACTGAACACACCGGGGTCCTGGTAGTACTGGTAGCTGTCGCTGATCGTCGGATCGTCGAGCGCGTCCGCGCCACTGGCCTTGGCCGCGGCGGCGGCCGTATCGAGCGCCGCCGCGCGCAGGGCCGGACTCAATTGCCGTCCCGCAGCGAGCAGGCCGTCGACGGTCGCACCCAGCGGACCGTCCGGCGATTGGGCGAAGGCGGGCACGCATGCGATCAGGCTGGCCGCCAAGACAGCGCTGGCGCCGAGCTGCACCACTGAAGGGGCACGTCATTTCACCAGATCGACGTCGACAGTTCCTCGGACGGTTTCCGGTTCACCCAGAACCTTTGCCGCCAGATGCAATGCCCAGGTGCCAGCCATGCCGGGGTCGACTTCGAAGCTGTAGATACCCCCCTTCGCCGGCAGCGCCTTCACGGGCGCCGGCATGGTCGACATGCCGGCCGGCCCCATATCGGCCGTGCTCTGGAAGATCACGGCGTCGGGCACGGGCTTGCCGTCCGTGGCATGCACGAGCCGCACTTGAACGATGTCCTTCTGGCCGGAGAGCTGTGGTTTCCCAACCAGCTCGAAGCGATAATCCGTTGGTGCGGCATGCAACGGAAGAACGGAGGACGCGAGCACGCAGGCGAGCACGGTGGCGCCCGCAAAAGCACGATTGCGAATCATTGGAATACCCTTCGTAACCCACCAACGCCTGGGCGTGGCAGGCGGAGAACGATCTACTTGTCGGTTGGGCGCACTTCGAGCGTGCGCTGACTATGTCAGATCGTTCGGGTCGGAAGGGGTTCGGGTGCGGCGGCCAATCCGGCCAGCTTGGAGAAGGCTGACCAGTAGTCGACTTTGCTGACGTGAGCGACGAACTCGTGACTTACGAACCGCGCCGGCAATGAGGCATCGGCGACGCAGCCCATCAGCTTCATGCAATCCGGCGTCATGCCCTTGCACGGCATGGTCGACTTGCCATGGTCGGTAGCGGCTGCCGGCATCATCATATCACAGGGCGTGGCCGCCATGGTCATGACCGTGCCGTACTGCGCCGAGTGCGCGAACTCGGACGTCGTCCCGCCGAGGATGGCGAAAGCGACGAGCACAAGCAGAAGCTGGCGCGACATTCTGAGCATCAGTTCGGCAATGAGCGCTGGCGCCTTTGCGTTCAAGACAGGGTGGGCACAGCGACTGGATCGCCGGTCCGATGGCGGCCCTTTGCCTCTTTTCGATCAGGCAATGGCCGGCCATGTCAGCCGGCGCCGATCGCTCGCAGCACGGCCTGCTCGGTGAGGATTTGCGGCAGCACGTGGGGCGGCTGCTCGCCCGGCGGGAAGTAGACATATAGTGGCACGCCGTCGCGCCCGTGCTCGCGCAGGAAGGCGGTGATCGCGCCGTCCTGGCGCGTCCAGTCGCCTTTCAGGTAGGCGACATGGTGCGCGGCGAACGCGTCGCGTACCGGTGTGCTGGCGATCGCCACGCGCTCGTTCACCAGGCAGGTGACGCACCAGGCGGCGGTCATGTTGACGAAGACCGGCCGCCCCTCGGCGTGCAGCGCGGCGAGGCGCGTGGCGGAATAGGCTTGCGCGTCGGCCTCGGTGGGCAACGGGACCGGCGGCGCCGTGCCGATCCCGGTCAGCACCGCGAGCGCCGCCAGCAGCGTTGCCGCGGCGACCGCCTGCGCGAGGCGGCGTGCGCGCCCGGTTTCCTGCTGCGCCAGACCGACCACCCAGGCGGCGAAGCCGAGCAGCACCAGCCCGGCCACCGTCCCCAGCACGCCGGCCGGTCCCGCCTCCTGGCTGATCACCCAGACCAGCCAGGCGCTGGCGCCGTACATCGGAAAAGCCAGCCCCTGGCGCAATCGGTCCATCCACCTTCCCGGGGACGGCGCCAGCCGCCCGAGGCCCGGCATCGCGGCCAACAAGGCGTACGGCGCGGCGAGGCCGAAGCCCATGGCGAGAAACACCAGGATCGTCTCGGCCGGTGGCGCGGCCAGTGCCGCGGCGATCGCCACGCCCATGAACGGCGCCGTGCACGGGGTGGCGACCAGCACCGCCAGCATCCCGGTGAAGAAGCTGCCGCTGTGCCCGCCGCGCGCGGCCAGGCGCTGCCCCGCTCCGGCCAGGCGGTTGCCGACCTCGAACACCCCGGACAGGTTCAGCCCGACGCCGAACAGCAGCCAGGCCATCGCGGCGACGAATACCGGCGAGGCGAACTGAAACCCCCATCCCGCGGCACTCCCGGCGGCGCGGGCCGCCAGCAGTGCGCCGCCCAGCGCGGCGAACGCTAGCAGCACGCCGGCGGTGTACGACACGGCGTGCGCCCGCATCCGCCCCTGTGCCGCCCCGGCGGCCAGCCCGAGCGCCTTCATGGCCAGCACCGGGAACACGCACGGCATCAAGTTCAGGATCAGCCCGGCGAGGAATGCGAAACCCAACACCCGTCCAAGCGGCATCGACAGGTCGGGCGGCGGCGCCCCTGGTGTGGCGCTGACTGCCACGTCGGTCTCCTGCCCACTGCGGTCCAGCACCGCCAGCACGCCGTCGAGACCGGAGCCGGCCTTGAACTCCGGTCCCGGCTTGAGCGACAGGGTCAGGCTGCCGGGACCGGTCGACAGAAGCTGCGGCGCAGCGTCCTGGATTGTGCCGGCGGCGGACGGGATGAACCAGGCATTTGTGACGGTGGCGGCGTTCAGTTCCGCCCCTCGCAGCCACAACGTTCCGTCCGCCGCGATGTGCGCAACCCACGGGGACGGGCGCGGGATGCGGCGATCGGCGGCGGTGAACAGCGGCGCCTGGGGCGAGACCGCCGTATGGCTTGCGGGGAGATCGCCCGTTGGGAGGTCTAGCGTGAAGTGCGCCTGTTCGGGCACGCAGATCTGCTTGCACACCAGCCAGCGCGCGTCGGCGGAGATAGTGGTGGTGCCGTCTGCTGACGCCGACAGTCCTGAACCGTGGGGCGCCGAGGCGGGCGTGACGGTCAACGGCAGCAGCACCTCGCCGGTGTAGGCGTAGGTCATCAGCGGCCCCTCGGCGATACGCTGCGGTGCGGGCCAGGTGATCGACCCTGCCGCCGCGCCCTTGGGCAGCGCAAGGTCCAGTTCTGGCGCAACCCCGGCATCGCCCGGGTTGCGCCAGTAGGTGTGCCAGCCGGGCGCCAGGCGGAGCCGCAGGCCGATGCGGAACGGCGTGCCGGGGGCAACCTTGTCCGTGTCAGATACCAGCGAGACGGTGTTGCGCGGACTGACCGCCGGCGTGCTTTCCAGTGCCACGGCCTGGGTGCCGAGACTGGTCAGCAGAACAAGGGCGATGATCAGTAGACGTGACATCAGGAATCCGGGCTGGGGTCCGCGCTATATGGGCCAAGCCGCCCAATTGGGCCAGCCTGCATCGCAGTCGCATGCGTAGTCCCGACCCGTTTGGGTCCGGCGTGCCGTGGCGACGAACGATCGGGTGGACGAACGATTGGGGCGACGAACGCCGGGGGGTTCGACCCCGTGGGCGTTAACTTACTACCGGATGGGGTAACGGACATGTGGCCTTCGTTTTTGCCTGGAGTGGGCGAGCCGGCGGTGGACGTTGGGTCCAGCGTGCAGCAGATCCTCGACGTTGAGGCTGCCGAGGACAGCAAGCAGCAGCACGCGCCGGGTAATGTCCCATGCGCGCCAGAGCGAGGGGACGTAGGTGGCATCGAGCAGGTCTCCAGGGGGAAGACTCCAGGAACTCCTGGCTGAGATCGTCGCACAACAGGGCCAGAATGAGATGCGCGGTGAGCCAACTTCGCGACGCCCGCTCGGTGCGGGTCGGGATGCGGTCCATCCGCAGCAGGGATTTCAGTCGCTTGAACGCCAGTTCGATTTGCCAGCGCAGGCGATAGACGGCGAGCACTTCCTCGGCCGGATAGCCTTCCGCCGGCAGCGAGGTGGCCAGGATCATGAATTCCGCTGCAATCAGCCTGCGCGGATCGAGCACCTTTTGCTTGCGCGAAGCCTCGGCGCGCAACTTGTTGCGGGCGGCTTCGGTCGTCTCCGGGGTCTTGCGCCGGACGATCAGGCGCAGCGGCAGCGGCGGGTCCAGCACGCCAACCCTGGCGTGCAGGGTCACTTCGTGCGGCGCCATGTTGGCCGGCAGGGTGCCGAGATGGGTGATGAGATCGAAGTCGGACCCGTCCGGGCGGATCAGGCTGAAGGCGTTCCAATCCACCCGAACGATGAAGTCGGCCTGATTGGCACCTTCCTCGCGGAAGCGGTGCAGACTCGCGGCGCGGTCAAAGTTGCGGTCGCCGATGCGGATCTCGCCTGGAATGGGTGCGCCACGCTCGATCGCCTTGGCACCGCTTGTCGGTCGGCTCCAGGTGCGAGAAGCGGCCGCGGCCAAGATCGTAGACCGCATGCAGCCGCCAACTGGTCGTCTTGCTGCCGCGCTCGCGGAAGCAACTGCCGTCGGCATTGCGCAGGATGCGCCCAGCCCAGCGCACCGCGGCACCGGGAGCCTTGTCCGCCAGCTGGCACGCCATCACGGCCTCGAGAAACTCGACCGCCTTGTCGAGCCGTTTCTTGACCGCCGGGTCGCTCATCTTGGCGAGGCCGAGCATGGTTGCCCAGGCGGCAGTTTCGCTCAGCGACAAGCCACCGGGACCGCGCGCCAGGGCAAGGCGCAGCAGGTCGGCGCCGCTGCCGATCTCGCGCTGGCGCTCGATCGCCTTGGTCTGCCGGGCAATCTGGTCGAGATCGACCGTGCCGGGAAGCTGGTGTAGCAAGCTGTCGAACTGATCCGCTGGGAGAGATGCCGTGTTTTGCATCCGCCCCGAGAATCCTACCGAGTCGAGCCGGGTCAAGCGGTAAGTTAACGCCTATGGGGTTCGACCCCTCCCCCCAGCCCCTCCCTCAAGGGGAGGGGGAGAGTCTTCCTCGACCAGGCTTTTATCCTGACGCTCCTGGGGACTGACCCGGCGCCGGCGGCAAGCCGCATTTGAGTGGTTTGGGGCCCGGTGACTGGTGGCGCGGTCTGGGCGGGGATTCGGACGCAAAACAAGGGGAGCGCGAATGCAGCGGCAGGCCGGTGGACGCCGAGGCATGACAGCCTGAGACGTCCACCGGCTGCGCCCGGGGGGCAGGGGAGTCCGGCCGAGCAATTGAAGTATGACGAGGAAGGGGTTGCCGGGCGGTTTCGGGACATGCGACGCGGCAGGAATTTGGCGCCGGAATAGCGGCGATTACTTCCCCGCTACGCCGCGGGTTCGCGTGCCGCGGCCCGACCGGCCCCATTCGGTTTGCCAGTCCGACAAGGTCCATCGCGGAGCACGCGCAGAAGCGTCAACGTGACGGCGTGTCGCTACGGAGATCGCGCTGATCTGACGCGCGCTTGCTGTGCTCCGGGGCGCATGTTGCCGTCTTGTGGCCGTTTGTCTTGTAGCCGGCCGAGGCCCGGCCAAGACCCGCTATTACACCTTCCAGCCGAGCCAGTCCGCGAAACCTCGCCCCATCACCAGCTCCAGGTCGCGGCCGGTCAGCCAGGGCAGTTCCTCGGTGAACATGGTGACGCATTGGCGGTAGCTGCACGGCGTCCGCGTGATGTCGGTGCCCCAGAAAAAGCGGTGCGGACCATAGGCGTCGCAGATGCGGCGTAGCCCGTCATGGATGTTTCGATACGGGTATGGCTGGCTGGAGCAGGACGGCGCACCGGTGGCCTTGATCGCGACATTGGGCAGCTTCGCGAGCGCGATCAGGTCCGGCAGCGCGGCGAATGCGGCCTCGTCCTTCGTGCGACGCACCAGTCCCAGATGGTCGATGATCAGTTACAGCCCAGGGTGGCGCTCGGCGACGCCGCGGAAGATCGGCAGGAAGCGGCTGGCGAGCAGGGCCACCGGCAGGGCCGGCCCGCTCCGCCGCCGGCCACAGCCAGTCCATCGTGCCGTCCTCGTGCCAGGTCTGCTGCTCCGGACGGACCAGGGCGTAACGCAGGCCAAGCATACCGGGTTGGGTCGTCCAGGTGTCGACCAGCGCGCGGCTCTCCGGCCGGTCGGGGGGGGGGAAATGCCCGAGGATGGCGAACCTGTCCGGGTGCTGCCGGGCGGCCTCGATGGCGACCTGGTTGGAGTTGGGGTCCCAGCTTGGGGGGTGGATCACCGCGCCGTCGACGCCGGCTGCCGCCATCTCGGCCAGCAGTTCGTCCCTGGTGAAGACTGGGACTGGGCGGTGCGGCTCCATGGGTGTGCCGCTGGACTAGATAAGCACCTGGGCGTCGATGATCCGCATTGGCGTCCTCGGGGGTCCTTGGTTGGGGCGAGTGTAGTACGGATGGGCAACGGGGCAATGTCCGCCGCCTCAAATCCGACGGCGGCCATGGTGTATCGATGTTGAGTAACGCCCCGAGCGGTGCTGTGCTGCCCGTCTGACCAACGGGGGCAGCGCGCATGACCAAGCCGATGATGAAGCTCGGGATGTCGATCCGCGGGATCGGCTACCACCCGGCGGCCTGGCTTCATCCGGACGTGCCGGCCGACGGCACGCTACGCTTCGAACACTACTTGCACAACGCCCAGACGGCCGAACGCGGCAAGTGTGACATGATCTTCTTCGCTGACGGCATCGGCATCCGAGAGCGTGACGCACCGCGCGGCTCCCTCTCGCGATCGGGCTACGAGATCGTCGAGATGGAGCCGATGACCCTGCTGCCGGCGATCGCCGTGCGCACGGAGCGTGTCGGCCTGGTGACCACCGCGTCCACCACGTACAACGAACCGTTCCACATTGCGCGCAAATTCGCGACGCTCGACCTGATCAGCCATGGCCGCGCCGGGTGGAACGTCGTCACCTCGTGGTCCGAGGCCGAAGCGAAGAACTTCAACCGCGAGGAACACCTGGACTACGAAACCCGCTACGAGCGCGCGCAGGAATTCGTCGAGGTCGTCACCGGGCTGTGGGACAGTTGGGAGGACAACGCGTTCATCTACGACCGGGTCAACAAGGTCTTTTTCGACGAAAGCAAGATGCACACGCTGAATCACCGGGGAAAACACTTCCAGGTGCGCGGCCCGCTGAACATGGCCGGCAATCCGCAGGGCAGGCCGGTGCTGGTGCAGGCCGGCGCGTCGGACCAGGGGCGGGAGATCGCCGCGGCAACCGCAGACGTTCTGTACGCGATCCAGTCTGACGTGCCGACGATGCGCGCCTATTATGTCGACGTGAAGCAGCGCATGGCGAAATACGGGCGCGATTGGGACGACCTGAAGATCATGCCCGGCCTGCGCCCGATCGTCGGTCGCACTCAGGCCGAGGCACAAGCGAAGTTCGACCAGTTGCAGGAACTGCTTGATCCGCTGGTCGGTCTGGCGCGGCTGCACAGTGCTTTTGGCGATCTTTCGGGGTACCCACTGGACGGGCCGGTGCCGCTCGATGTGCTCGGGCCGAACGAGATGCGCAGCGGCACCGAACGCCTGCGCGAACGCATCAAGCGCGAGAACATGACGATCCGCGAGCTGTACAAGTCGGTGGCGGGTGGGGGCGGCTTCCACCTGATCGGGACAGCGTCGCAGATCGCCGATGTGATGGAGGAATGGATCGACGCCGAGGCATGCGATGGCTTCAACATCACGCCCACCCATCTACCCGGCGGCTGCGAGGACTTCGTGAACTTCATCACGCCGGAACTGCAACGCCGCGGCAGGTTTCGCACCGAATACGAGGGGGCGACGCTGCGCGAGAACCTGGGTCTCAAGCCGCACCTCAACCGCTACGCGAAGGCGCGCCATCTGAAGGCGGCGGAGTGAGCGTGCGGCTCGCTGTCACGCCACCGGTCGTTACGAAGGCGGTGGAGCAAAGAGCGAACGCAGTTCGCCCGACCTATTGCTCCAGCAACACCTCGACGCGTCGATTCGCTTGCCGGCCGGCCGGGTTGTCGCCACCGTCCGTCAGGACATTTGGCGCAATCGGATTGCTGGCCCCGCGGCCGCGCACGTCCAATGCAGCCGTCTGCACGCGGCCATAATCGAGCAACCACCGCTCGACATTGCGCGCCCGGCGATCGGAGAGATCGAGATTATACTGCGGCGTGCCGAAGCTGTCGGTGTAGCCGACGATCTGCAATCCACGGGGATGGTCGCGGGCGATCAGCACCGACAGCTCGGCCAGGCTGCGCTGTGAGTCGGGACGCAGCGTGTCCTTGTCGAAGTCGAACAGCACGTCTCCGGGCAAGCGGACCTGGGTACCCTGCGGCGTCTGAACCGCACCGAGATTGCGTTGAAGCTGCACAACGGTCTCGCCGCGCGCCGTGGCCAAGGCCGCCTGCGGCGTCAGCACCCCGATGGCTGCACCGGCAACTGGCGCACCAGCTTGCGGCGCCAGCGATCCCTGACGCACAGCGGCCGGAATCTCGACGCCGCTGACCTCGCCGAGGTGGTTCACCCGGATCGCATGGCTGTTGCTGCCCGAGACGATCAGCGTCGGATCGGCGCCAGGCGTGGTCAGCACGACATAGACGACCGAATTGTCGCCGGTGATGGCGATCGGCGCGCCGGGTGCCAGCTCCACCTGGGCAGTATTGCGATCGCCTTGGATGGCCAGCCCGGCGCAACCGCCGCGCAGGGTGAAGTGGCCGTTGTCTCCGGTCACATACACCCTCTCGCCGGCACAGGCCGCGTCGCGGTTCTGTCCGTCGCCGGAGAACACCAATTGCGGGCCTGTTGCCGGGCCCGCCGGGGCGGCGAGCGTCGCGGCAGCGCCGGCGGCGGCACCGGCCGCGGCGGCCATCCCGCCCGGGCCGATCTGCACGACACCACCGGTTGTGCCAGCGCCGGGGATCGCGGTAGTGCCGCCCGGGCCGATCTGCACGGTGTCGCCATTGCCGCCATGAACGGTCAAGGAACCAGGGCCTGACGTGCCGCCGATGATCGTGGTCGTTCCCGGCTGCGCGCCGCCTTGCCGCGCGATGGTATTGCCGTTTCCATTGTCCGCGACCGACGCGCCTTGCGGGCCGCCGACCGGCCGGTAGGACAGGGTGTTGCCGGCGCCGTTCAGCGTGATCGACCCGCCTGCCTGCAGATCGACCGTGATGGAATTCCCGCTGCCGTTCACCGTCACCGAGCGGCAGGAATTGTGCAAAGTGATGCTGTTGCGGCTGCCTTGGATGACGGCGTCGCCGCCGGCGCAGTCGGCGCTGACGCTTGCCGTGCTTTGCGAGACCGTGACGCCCTGGGCGTGCGCCGGCCCGAGACTGGCAAGCAGAACAATGCCGGCAATGCTGCAGAGAGCTAGAAAACGATGACGAGCGGTGAGCATCGTTGCGCCTCCCACGCAAGCATTAGTCAAGGAGATTCGCCGCGGTCAATCGCACCTCCTTCAAGAATTCGCGACGGACCCGGACAGCGCGGACGCACGTCGGATGGCGACTTTGCATCGCATACGAAACGATATGGCGTGGCGCCGGCAGAGCGTGGGGTTGACCCGCCCGGTGCTCGCCTCCACATAGTCGCCCGCATGGCAACAGTGTATAGGCAGGCGCGAATTATCGGCCCGGTGGCTCGCTGAGCCCCGGACCGGCTGACGTGCCCTGACACCCTGACGCGGCCTCCGCCGCACGGACCTGCCATGAACGACCTTCCAGCCGAGGCGCAGCGCGACTATCGCGACACCGTCTTCCTGCCGCAGACCAGTTTCCCGATGCGCGGCGACCTGCCGAAGAAGGAACCCGCGATCCTGGCCCGCTGGGACGGGATGGATTTGTGGGGCAAGCTTCGCGCCGCCTCCGTCGGCCGCCCGATGTTCATCCTGCACGACGGCCCGCCCTACGCGAACGGCCATCTGCATATCGGCACGGCGCTGAACAAGGTCCTGAAGGACGTGATCAACCGCACCCGACAGATGGCGGGTTACGACGCCTACTATATCCCGGGCTGGGACTGTCACGGGCTGCCGATCGAGTGGCAGGTCGAAGAGCGCTACCGCGAGGCCGGCAAGGACAAGGACGCGGTGCCGGTGCTGCAATTCCGCGCCGAGTGCCGCGACTGGGCCGAGCAGTGGATGGGCGTGCAGCAGTCCGAGTTCCGCCGATTGGGTGTCGAAGGCGGCTGGCGCGAGCGCTACGCCACGATGGACCGCCCGTCGGAGGCGGCGATCGAGGCAGAAATCGGCAAATTCCTACTGAACGGCGCGCTGGTCCGCGGGCTGCGACCGGTGCTGTGGTCGCCGGTCGAGAAGACTGCGCTGGCCGAGGCCGAGGTGGAGTACCACGACCACACCAGCACCACGATCTGGGTGCGGTTCCCCATCCTGCGCTCGCCGATCGCGGCGCTGGTCGGCGCGTCGGCGGTGATCTGGACGACCACGCCGTGGACCATGCCCGGCAATCGCGCGATCGCGGCCGGGGCGGAGTTGGACTATGCGCTGGTGCATATCGATGGCGTCACGGAAGCCTCGCGCGCGAAGGTCGGCGAACGGCTCGTGGTGGCGCTGAAACTGTTGCCGCAAGTCTGCAAGGACCTCGGCATCGCGGCGCACCACCTCGACCACATCTTCAAGGGCGCGGAACTGGTCGGCACGGTCTGCGCGCATCCGTTGCGCGGTCGCGGCTATGATCACGACACGCCAATCCTGCTCGGCGACTTCGTTACGATCGAGGCAGGCACCGGCCTGGTCCACATCGCGCCGAACGCCGGCGAGGACGATTTCGACCTCGGCCGCGAGCATGGGCTGGAGGTCGCCGACACGGTGGGCGGCGACGGCACCTTCAACGCGTGGGTGCCGCTGTTCGCGGGCGTGCACGTCTACAAGGCAGCCGACCCGGTGTGCACAGCGCTGGACGAAGCCGGCGGGTTGCTGGCGCGCGGCAAGCTGGTGCACTCCTACCCGCATTCCTGGCGGTCCAAGGCGCCGCTGATCTTCCGTGCGACACCGCAATGGTTCATCCGCATGGACGGCCCGGAACACATCCGCGAAAAAGCGATGGCGGCGATCGACGCAACGGTGTTCGTGCCGGATCACGGGCGCAACCGGTTGGGCGGCATGATCAGTGCGCGACCGGACTGGTGCATCAGCCGCCAGCGCGCCTGGGGCGTGCCGATCGCGGTGTTCGTCGACAAACGCACCGGCGAGGTGTTGCGCGATCCCGACGTGGTGCAGCGTATCGTCACCGCATTTGAGACCGAGGGCGCCGACGCTTGGTACTCGTCACCGCCGTCGCGCTTCCTCGGCAACGAGCGCGATCCTGACGACTTCGAGCAGGTGATGGACATCGTCGATGTCTGGTTCGAGTCCGGCTCGACCCATGCCTTCGTGCTGGAGGGACGGCATTTGCCCTGGCCGGCCGATTTGTACTTGGAAGGCTCCGACCAGCATCGCGGCTGGTTCCATTCGTCACTGCTGGAATCCGTCGGCACGCGCGGCGTGGCGCCGTTCAAGACGGTGCTGACGCATGGCTTCGTGATGGACGAGCACGGGCGGAAGATGTCGAAGTCGCTCGGCAACGTTACCGCGCCGCAGGAGGTCTCGGACAAGTTTGGCGCTGACATCCTGCGGCTGTGGGTGATGATGTCGGACACCTCCGAGGATCTGCGCATCGGCCCGGAAATCCTTAAGCAACAGGCTGAACTTTACCGCAGGCTGCGCAACACGCTGCGTTGGCTGCTGGGCAGCCTGGCGGACTTCACCGACGCCGAACGCGTGCCCGAGGCGGAGATGCCGGAGCTGGAGCGGTGGGTGCTGCACCGGCTGACCGAACTGGATGCGCGCATCCACGCCGCGGTGCAGAGCTATGACTGGACCGGCGTGTATCCGGAGCTGCACGCGTTCTGCTCCACCGATCTGTCGGCGTTCTATTTCGATGTCCGCAAGGACGCGATCTATTGCGATCGTCCAGACAGTTTTCGCCGGCGCGCCGCGCGTACCGTGCTGGACCATCTGCATCGCTGCCTGACGACCTGGCTGGCGCCGGTGCTGTGCTTCACCGCGGAGGAAGCCTGGGGCGCGCGCTTCGGTGAAAATGAGAGTGTGCATCTGCAATTGTTCCCGACGCTGCCGACGGCTTGGCGCGATGACGCGCTGGCGGCGAAGTGGGAGACGATCCGGGCGATCCGTCGACGTATCACGGTCCCGATTGAAGAGGCTCGGCGGATCAACGCGCTAGGGTCATCGCTAGAGGCCGCGGTGGAACTGCCGCTGAATGTCGACGATGAGCCGTTGCTCAACGAAGAGGAATGGGCGGAAATCGCGATCGTATCGAAGGTCAGGATCGTGCACGATACCGGCGAACCGCTGGCCGTCATCAAGCGGGCACCCGGCACCAAGTGCGCCCGCTGCTGGCGTGTGCTGGAAGAAGTCGGCCAGCAGGCGCACCACCCCACGCTCTGCGCGCGCTGCACCGACGCCGTGGAGTCTGGACTGGTCTGCCGGCCAACTGCGTGAGCCCCAACTGCGTGAACCAGGCACGCGTGAGCCGGGACCGCTATCTCCGCACGGGGCTTGTCGCCGCCGTGCTGGTGCTGCTGGCCGACCAGGCGAGCAAGTGGGCCATCCTGTCGCTGATCGACCTGCCGCAACGCGGCCGGATCGTGCTGGCACCGGTGCTCAACCTCGCGATGGTGAAGAACAGCGGCGTGACCTTCGGCCTGCTGACCGGGTTCGGCGAATGGGGCCACCTGCTGCTGTCCGGTTTGGCGATCTGCGTGGTCGTGGCACTCGTGGTCTGGCTGCGGCGCGCCGAGAGCCCGCTGGCGGCCACCGCGCTGGGCGCCATCGCCGGCGGCGCGATCGGCAACGTGATCGACCGCCTGCGCTTCGGCTGGGTGGTTGACTTCATCGACGCGCATTGGGGTGACTGGCATTGGTATGTGTTCAACGTCGCCGATGCGGCGATCGTCTGCGGCGTTATCGCGCTGGTGGTCGACAGCCAATGGCCGCGCCGCGTGCCAGCGGACAAGCCGGCGGAATAGGAAGCTGGCGGCTTTCGCCTGGTGTCCGGCGACCGCGCTTGGTGGCGGAACCCACCTGTCGCTCGACATGCTGGCGCCCCACTCGGTTTTCTGCCGCGACGGTAGATATTCACACCCATCCAGCGCCTTGCCGTCACGATGCCACAAGGCTAAGAAAATGCACATGCCCGATTCCGCACTGAAACAGTCCGTCTCGTGCCGCGCCGCTCTGCTCACGCTCGCGCTGGCCGCTGCGTCGCTGGCGGGCTGCGGCAACACCACCGATTTGTCGCGCAGCTTCGGGCTGACGCGCGACGCACCCGATGAGTTCACCGTTACCACTCAGGTGCCGTTGTCGATGCCGCCCGACTACAGTATCAGGCCGCCGAACCCTGGGGCATCGCGCCCGCAGACGGTGTCGGAGCAGCAGCAGGCGGAACAGGCGATGGTGCCGCAAACCGCGCTGACCGGCGAGCCGACCGGGCAGGCCAGCGCCGGCCAGGCCGCGCTGGTGCAGGCGGCCGGGCCGACGCCACCCGCCAATATCCGCGCCGAGGTCAATGGCGAGGCCGCGGCCGCGGCGCAGCAGAACCAAGGTTTCGTCGACACACTGATGTTCTGGCGCGAGCCGGCGCCGCCCGGGATCGTTGTCGATCCACAGAAGGAAGCGCAGCGGATCCGCGAGAACGCGGCGCTTGGGCGCAGCCAGGAACAGGGCGATACGCCCATCATCCAGCCGCGCGCGAAGAGCTGGCTGGACAGCTTGTTCTGATCTCCGGCTTGGAACGGGCGCCGCACTTCCTGCAGGTCGGCGACGCCCCGATCTTTGTGGGCGATAGTACGAATGAACTGGCCTGCCGCTGCGGCGCCTCGGTCCTGGCGTGCGGCCTCCGGCCGGGGACGCTGCTGGCGATCGACATCGAGTGTGCCGCCTGCGGCGCCATTACCACCACGCCGGGACTGGGTGCCGATCAGGTGGTGCCGTTCGGGGTGCGCACCGCCGAACGCAACCGGATGACGGTTGAGCAGCCAATCACCCTGGCGCCGGGCGTGACGCTGGGCGACCGCGACGAATTGGCACGGGTCGATCGCCTGAGTGCCCCGCGTGACCTACCCGCCGCCCCGTTCGACATATCGGACGCAACGCTCGCCGCGGCTGCCGCCGAGTACGACCGGCTGAGTGGCGGGCAACTTGCCGCGCATCGTCGCGCCGTGCCGCCCAACATCGGCGACCCAATGGGCGACCCCAATGCCGGCGACGCGGTCGGTGGCCTTGCGCGCCTGCCGCTCGCCTGGGCGCTGGGGCAGTTGGCGCCGGGTGTAGCCACCGAAGGCTGGAAGTGCCTGGCCGAGGATCCCGACACGGTTGCCGCGGTTCAACTCGGCGCGTTCCGTGAGTTCTCGCAGGTCTGGTCGCAGCACCCACTTTTCCCGGCGATGGCCGCCAGCGCA
This sequence comes from Acetobacteraceae bacterium, assembly GCA_035696165.1. GTDB lineage: Bacteria > Pseudomonadota > Alphaproteobacteria > Acetobacterales > Acetobacteraceae > Palsa-883. The sequence goes on from DASRQX010000043.1 coordinate 32,287, forward strand.
GCGGCGAGCGGGTTCTCCACCCACTCGCTCGCCGTGTTCGCCGCGGCGCGGTGCATGGTCAAGGACGGCAACCGGATCGGGTTCACACCGCCAGGCGGAGGCATTGCGGTGGCGCCGCCGGGCGGGGGTGGCCGAATTGACCGATTCCATATCGAGACGTCGCCGACCGAGCGCATACCGGTGCATGTGCGCCGCTTCGACGGGTTTGACTGGCCGCGCGGCTCGGGAGCCAACGCCGCCGCCACGCGCGCGGCCGCGATCGATGCGCTGATCGCCGCGCAGGGCCGGATCAACGCGCGCCAGCCCGGGTTCCTGGTCTTGTCGGTCGGCGCGGTCCACCGGCAGGTCGATCAGGCGCTCGTCGATGGCATGAACCAGACAATGGGCGAGCGGGGGCGGCGGCAGCGCGGGTTGGCCGGCGTGATGCTGCTGCTGCCCAAGATCGTGCCGACCGCGCGATCCGATCAAGCGGTGTTCAGCTGGATGTTCCTGCCGTTCGCCAACCCGCATTTCGCGCACGGCAAGGTGGCGCTCGGGATGTCGCGGGATGAGGTTATGCGGGCATCGCCGTTCGGGTGAGCCGAACTGCTCGTACCCATGACTTCTTTTCGTCGCAGCAAGGAAAGTCGTGGATACCGGCTGGGGCCTAGCCTCGGGCGCTTGACCCGGGGGCCGGCACGACCGGGGGGCACTGTCGGTGGCTCAATCCTTACGGCCGCGGTATGGTACCAATCGGTGGGGGTGGACCACCTCATTCGCCCGCTTCGCCGCGCCGTAACACATCAAGCTGCGTCGTGCGGCGTTGCTCGGCGCGCTGATCATTCGCCTTCTCGGCTTTGGTGCGGCCGTGACGGATGCGGTTCTGCTTCGCCTCAGACGCCGCCGCGTCACGCGCCAAGCGCTTCTTCACTGACCGGAGGTTGACGATCTCGCCCATGACGGCATTCTGCGCGCCTCGAACAACTCGCACAACGGAAGCGTCAGCACTTTCGCCGATTGGGTAGTAGCTCTTGAGTGAGTGGCGTCCTTCGACAGAGATTGTGTGAGAACACCATACCGCAACGGCAATGAGCAAGCACGTGGCGTTGCGTTGGTGGGCATTTGGCAAACACTAGGGCGATTGCCCGCCGGCGAGCGGGAACGCCACCCAGCGGGGCGGGTGGCGACCCTGCACCAGCACCAGCGCATAGGGGCGCTTCTGCGCGCGTAGGCTCTGCAGGCCATGCTGCACCTGGGCTGGTGTGGTCACCTTGTCGTTGCCGATCTGAACGATCACGTCGCCGGGATTGAGGCCGCTGATGGCGGCGATGCTCCCGGGACGACATTTGTCACCACCACGCCGGTCTGACTTGCGCGGAGTTTGTCTTTGGCGCGGATCGCATTCGTGATCGGGGCCCCCGTGAGACCGGGGTTGGCCACGACGGCGAGCAAGGTTTTTGGCGACCTGGCGGGCGTGCCAGGCTCCGCGATGGTGGGCAACTCGGCCACGGTGACCGAAACCGTTTGCTGGACGCCGTTGCGCCGCAACAGGATGGGCCAGGACTGCCCGATCGGGGTCATGGCGACGATCCGCGCCGCGGCCCGCGTGTCGGTGAACTGCCGGCCTCCAGCCGCGAGAATGATGTCACCCACCTGAACGATCCCTTGCACCGGGCCGTTCGCGTTGACGGCGGCCACGATGGCGCCGCGCGCCTGAGACAGCCCGGCCCCAGCCGCCAGCTTCTGGGTCATCAGCTGCAGTTGCAGGCCGATGTAGCCGATATGCACCTGACCCGCCTTGAGCACCTGGTCGACAACGAATTTCACGACGTCGATGGGAAGCGCGAAGCCAAGGCCGACTGATCCGGTCTCCGTGCCGGGCGCCTCCAGCGCGGAGTCGATGCCAATGACCTCGCTGTTCATGTTGAACAGCGGTCCTCCGGAGTTGCCGTGATTGATCGATGCGTCGGTCTGAATGAAATCGTCGTAGATCGACTCTCTCAAGTTGCGATTCAGCGCGCTGACAATTCCGGCGCTGGCGGACTCTCCGATGCCGAGCGGATTGCCGATCGCTACCACCGGATCGCCGACCAGCACTGTATCGCTGTCGCCGAGCTTCGCTGCCTGCAGGGGCGCGCCGACTTCGACTTTCAACACCGCAATATCGATCCGCCTGCCGGCATAGATCGTCTTTGCCTGCAGCGGCGGCATACCGCGTACGGTGATATTAATCTGCACCCCGCCGCGATCACGTGCTGATTGGTCAGGATGATCCCACTGGGGTCGATGATAAAACCCGATCCCAACAGTGTGCCGCGGCGTGGCGGGGTCCCTGGCGCAGCAGCCGGTGTGAGGATGATGGTCTCGATAGTCACCACGGTGGGCAGCGGCTTCGAGACCCGATCTCCCAGGCCGGCAACCAGTTCATCCGCGCCGGCGGGGAACGGAAGCAACGCAGTTGCCGCGACAGAGGCGATGGCGATCGCGGTCAGGACAGCTCGCCGGAATGAGGAAAGCATTCGCCGGTTATCCCTCGGTTCGACTGGCGCGAATGTCTGAAAGGGCCTGCAGGCGCATATCAGCCGCGGCGCGCACTGATGTTCGGTTGGCATCAGTCCGCAGCCAACCGCGCCGATCGCCGCCGCGGGTGTCCGATGACGGCCGGCGCGGTCGGCATAATAAGGTCCAGCCACGCCACGCGGCGCAACTCGGCCTGCGCTGCCAGCGTGTGTTGCGCTGCCAACGCCGACTTTCCTCCGTTGGCCAGTGTTTGCCGCGCGCCCGCGTCAAGGATCAGATCGGACACGGCGCGAAACCACGCTGCCTCGGTGTTCGCCACCAGCCTGCCGCCAGCACCGTCGGCCCCGGCGCCGTCGGCCAGTGACCCGCGGTAGGCCGGCACGTCTGACGCCAGCACGGCCAGCCCAAGCGCCGCGTAGTCCAGCGCCTTGATTGCGGACTTGCCTCGGTTGAATGCGGTATCGGCCAGCGGCGCGATGCCGATATCCCAGGATGGCTGGCGCGTAATCCAGTTCACGAAGCCCGGATAGGAGGCCATGCCGGAATTCGAAGGTGACATGCGGTTCACCCAGTGAGGCAGTGTAACCGGTCCAACGACGCCGATCATGTCGACCGTGACACTGGCGCCGAACGCCGCGACGATCCGTGCCAGCGCCGGCGCCACGACCGCCCAATCCCCGCCGTGCGTGGCGCTGCCCATGAACAGCAGGCGCACCTGGTTCGGGCGCGACCGGGATGGCGCTGGCGGCGTACCCCACAGACGCTCATCCAACCCGTTCGGCACCACACGGATCGCAGGCCGCGCCGTGGGACGCGTCTCACGCAACGCCTCGGCCAGGCGCGGCGTCGAGACCCACACCGTATCGGCATGATGCAGCATGCGTGCGACAGTTTTCGCGCGCGGGCGCAGCATCGTGGCTTCAGGGTGGTCGCGCGGGATGTGCAGCAGGTCGTCGTCGATGTCGTAGAGCAGCCGCGCCCCGGTCTCGCGACACCGCGTGGCCAGTGCGTCGGCCGTCGCGAAGTCGGGGATCGCGTAGCGCTGCGTTGCAACGATATCGGCGCGAAGCCGGGACATTTCATGCGCCTCGGCCATCACCACGCTAATTCCCCCGGGAATTCCCCTGGGGGTCGCGCCGGGGATACCATCCACGATTGCCGGATGGTTCACCGGCTGCAGCAGCCGGATATAGGCGCAGGGGCTGAGCGCGTCATTCTGCAATCGCTCGGGGATCACGACGACACTGACCCGCCCGGGTTGGCGCAAGTCGATCTCGCGGCGTCGCACGGCGGGTGCACGGAGCGGCGCGGCGTACTCGTGCGCGTAGAAATCCGCGACGGGTCGCCGCGGGGCGGTGGCGGGCGCTCCTGCGCGGAGGGCCTTGCGCCCGAGTGCGGCCCGCACCTCGCAGAAAACCGCCAGCCATTCCCGCGTCGTGGCGGTCGGGTCGACCAGCCAGGTCAATGGGCGGCCCTCCAGCCGCTCGGGGAAGGCGCCGATGCGCGCCGCGACAATCGGCAGCCCTGCCTGGATCGCCGCGCTCAGCGTGTAGCTATAGGTCTCCGGCCAGTGTGCCGGGAACCACACGGCATGCGGCTTCGCCGCCGCCAGCAGGCTCGCCAGGTCCGCTTCCGCGTATTTGCCGGTGACACTCATTCGCGCGGCGACGCCGGCGGGCAACTCGCGCTCGGCATGGCCGATCAGGTGCAGCGAGACCTCGGTGGCGGGCGCAGCCTCGGCCAGGGTCGCGACGCTGACCTCGCCTTTGTGTCCCGCCAGCACGCCGATCAGCGCGATCCGCAACGGTCGGCCGGCCTGCAACGGCGCCGAGTGGACGGTCCACGCGGTCTCGGTAGTCGGCTGGTGCGGCGCCAGTATGGCGTTGCGCGCCAGGCCGTGGCGGGCAAGGCGGGCCCGCACGTCCTCGCTCGGGCACAGCACCCGCTCGGCTTCCAGCAGCAACCTGGCGTGCGTGCGCCGCCAGGACAGGATCTCGCGCGCGCCGTGATTGGGCCGCTGCGCGATGCAGGCGTTGCAGGTTGCGGGACCCGGCTCGCCGCAATATGGCAGGTTCGGACCCGGCAGCAGGGTCACCTGCGGGCAGATCGCGAAATAATCGTGCACCGTCAGGTCGAAACCAAGATCCATGCGCCGCACCAACGCGCGCAGATCCACACCGAGCCCGGCGACATGGTGCACATGCACGCGATGCAAGTTCGTTGTGCGCAGATAGGTGATCAGGTCGTCGAGCCGATCGCCCGCCAAGGTGAAGACCGAGTGCCCCGGCAGTGCCGGCACCGACAGGTCGACCCCGCGCACCGAGGCGCTCAGCAACAGCACATTGGCCGCCCCGCCGAGCCGCGTAACCAGTTCGTCGATATGCCGCCGCACACCGCCGCCGAGTTGGTGCGAGACCATCAGCACACTCGGCTTGCCCGAGCCGCGCAGCAGTGCCGCGGTCAGGGCGAAGCGGGCCGGGCCGGCGGCGTCGCGCCGGACATGCCGGTCGATCAGCCTGGCGTAGTCGGGATAGCGCGCGTTCAGCGCCTGCAGGCTGCGACGCTTTCCGGGCGCGGCTTCCGACCCGAAGCTGACATTGCCCTCGTGGAACACGTAGGTGTCGCAGGCCAGCATGTGACGCCAGCCCCGCGCGGCGGCGCGCAGGCAGAAATCGTTCTCCTCGCCATAGCCGAGGCCGAACGTTTTGTGGTCGAACTGCCCGACATCGTTCAGCGCTGCGCGGCGGATATACATGCAGAACCCGACGGTGGTCGGGACCTCGACATGGCGCCCGACATTCACCGCGCGGCACCCTGCGTCGATCGCGTGCACGTCGAGGCCGAACGCCGGCGACACGCCGGAGACGCTGGGATAGCCGCAGATCGTTGCGTTATTGGAGAAGGGCGACACCGAGGCCACGCGCGGCACCGCATAGGCCTGTGCGGCGAGTCGGCGGAGCCAGCCGTGCGGCACCACCGTATCGCTGTTCAGCAGCGCGACATCGTGCGTGTCGGCCGCCTGCATGCCGCGATTGACCGAGGCGACGAACCCGAGATTCCGGGCGTTGTGCAGCAGCGTGACGCGCCCGCCGCGCGCCAGGGTGCGAAGCCAGGCCCGCAGTTTCGGTTCGGGTGAGCAATCTTCCACCACGATCACCTGGCCTGGCGGCCGATCGGGATCTTCCAGTACCGAATTCAGGCAGTGCTGGGTTTCCCTTAGGCCACGGTAGGCGGCAATGATCACATCGACGACGATGCCGTCCGGACAGGATGCCGGCAGTGCCTGCGAGGGCAGATAGTCACGAATGTCGATCGGCTGTTCGGTCAGCCAGCCACGGCTGGCGCCAACGCGGATATGATGCAGCAGCGGATTGGTGGCGGCCTCCGGGTGCAGGTCGGCATAGTAGGCGGCATCGAAGCGCGGATGTGGATGGCGCAGTTCGCCGGCACCGCAGATCAGATAGTGCAGCAGCGGAGAATACCCGGAGGGTGCCACGTCCGGGTAGCGGTCGGCATACCAGGCGCTGTCGAAGAAGCGGTTCGGATCGCGTCCCTCGGCCGCGCCGTAGAGGATGAAGTGCCGCAGCGGATCGAGATCGATCGAGCGCAGCTCTGGATATTTCTCCAGGTACCACGCGGCGTCGAAGAACGCGCTCAACTGTTCGACGATTTGTGCGTCGACCGTTTCGGTCAGCGTCAGGTCTTCGGTCTTCAATATCTTCATCGAACCCACAATAGCAGACCTGGGCGACCGTTCCATTCCGGGTTGCAATGTGACGCAAGCTGCCGGACAGCCCAGGGGCTAGAGTAGGTAGTGCGGAAAAGCGCAGCGCCTTCCGCCCGACGGCTACCAGGCATCCAATAGCCAACGCAATTGGAGCGAACGTCAAAAACCTGCATCGCCGAAGGTGGCACGTAGCGCGGCATACAGCAGGCCGCCCACCAGGAATCCAACCAGCGTGCCATTGACGCGAACAAATTGCAGGTCCTTGCCGACATGCAGCTCCAGCCGTTCGGTGACGGTCGCGGCGTCCCAGCCGCCCACAACGCCGGCGATGAAGTCCGCCAGTTGGATCTGCGCCGACGGCAGCAGAGTGGCAACAAGCCCCTCGATCGCATGCTCGACGCCGGCCCGCGCCGCGGGATCGTTCTCCAGCAACGCACCGAGGTTGGCGAGCGCGCCGGAGAAGAACGCAACAGTATGCCCGGTGGGCCGCGCCGCGTCGGCCTCTAGAGCGAGGCGCAGGCGCGACCAGACGTCCCATAGCCAGGCCTGCACAGTCTCGTGCGCGACGACCTGGCGGATCGCCCGGCCGATCTCCGCCGCACGGGCCGGGTCCTGTTCCATGCGGGTGATCTCGCGCCTGACCCACTCGTCGAATGCCGCGCGCAGCTCGGAACCGTCGGGACCGATCTTGTCCATTTCGGCATTCAGCGCCGCCAGGACGCGCCGCGCGATTGTCGCGCCGAGTGCCCATCCGACCAGCCTTCCGCCCTGTTCGCGCACCCGCTCTTCGATCACCAGCCGCAGCGCCTCCTCCCGGCCCGCCAGCAGCGTCTTGATCTGGCCGAGCACGAAGCCCAGCACCTCCTGGTGCCGGCCGCCTTCCACCAGGCTGTGCAACGCCCGCGCGACCACCGCCCCCGCCCCCGGACCGCCCAGGATGCGCGGCACGATGCGGGCCACCACGCGCCGTGCCCGCCCGTCCTGCACGCTGGACAGCAGCCGCGGCAGCATGGCGGCCAGAGCCTCGGCGGCCGGATGTGTGGCGACCGGGTCGGCCAGGAACCGATGCAGGATGCCGGGCAGGTCGAGCCGGTGCAGCACGCCGGACACCTCCCCGGCGGTCGCCACGTGGTTGGCGACGAAGCGGCCCAGCGCGCGCCCGAGGCGGGCCTTCTGCGCCGGGATGATCGCGGTGTGCGGGATCGGGATGCCGAGCGGATGGCGGAACAGCGCGGCGACGGCGAACCAGTCGGCAAGGCCGCCGACGACACCGGCCTTTGCGGCGGCGCGCAGCAGGTCGGTCGCGTAGCCGGGCGGTAGTGCGTAGCTGCCCAGCGTCAGCGCCGCCATCAACACCAGCAAGGCGGTTGCGAACGCGCGGTGCTGGGACAGCGCGCGCCGCGCCGCGCGGTCTGGTGTGGAGTCGCTCATGTGGGGTGTCATACGGGCAAGCGGCGCGGGGCGCACGCTGGTGCCGGGGAGGGGTGTTCCCGCGGCGGGTTCTGGTGCTTGGTAGCCGACGAAGGGGCGGTGTTCAGCCGGTCGATTTGGGTACGAAGTAAACGTCGCGCAGTCCGTCGAAGTGCCGGTCGCACGTGAGGAGGTCGGCCCCATGGGCCAAAGCCGTGGCGTAGACGATGGCGTCCGCCGTCGCCAGCTTGCGCCGAACGCTCAGGTCGGCGGCCGAAAGCGCAATGGCGGTGTCGAGATCGGCGATGACGCAGGTTTCGGTGAAGGCGATCACCCGGTCTGCCTTGTCCTCTCCCGCCTGCCGCGTCAGCCACTTCGCCAATTCGTGTTGCACGATGGTCGGCACCAGCCATTGTTCGCGCTGCGGCAGATCGGCGGCAACCGTGGCGCCGACAGGCGAGCCGATCAGCCACTCGATCCAGGCCGACGTATCGACGAGCCGCATCAGGCGCGGTCCGTTCGATCCCGGTAGCCCTCCGGTTTGGCGCCACGCGCCAAACCGGCGAGGTCCTCCGGCTTGGGCACCGGGACGAGCAGCACGGCTTCACCCTTGGGGATGAAGGCGAATTCCTGCCCCGCCTGCCAGTGCTGTCTGATTCTGACGGCCTTCGGGATGGAGATCTGGAACTTGGCCGACAGCCTGGCGGTATCTTTGGTTTGCATTACGATGGTCCGATCGATCGGGGGACCGTAAAATCATACCATTGGCCTGCAGCGGGCGAAACCGCGGGATTCGGAGGGCATAAATCCCCATCTGTGGTATCCAGACCGACATGGATGCCCTCGTCGCCATCGACCCAGTCGTGCTGCGCTTCCGGGACGCCCTGGTGGAGCTGTACGGGCTGCACTCGATCGCGTGGTGCTGTTCGGCTCCCGCGCGCGCGGCGAGGCCGGGCCGGGGTCCGACTACGACGTGGCGGTCTTCCTGAAGCACATGGACAACCGGTTGGCGGAAGCCTACCGCTTGGCCGACCTGAGCGTACAGGTCTTCGACGAGGCGGGGGCATTCATCGATGCCAAACCGTTCCGGGTTGAGGAGTACGCGAAGCGCTCGCCGCTCATGCACGAGATCAGGCGCGACGGTCTGGCGCTGTGAAGCCGGAGACCGGTCAATTCATTGCCTATGCGCGGGCAATGGTGGAGCGGGGCAAGCGCATGCTCGACATCGGCCTCACCGAGGACGCTGGACGCGCCGCCTACCTGGCCTGCTTTCATACCGCGCAGGCCTACATTTTCGAGCGTCAGGATCGGGCGGTGAAGACCCACCGGGGTGTCCGGGACACCTTATTCTTGATGCTTGCTGACCGGTCACGATCCGCGCGTTGATCCCGAATTGCGCAACTTTCTGGCGCGGGCATTTGAATTGAAGGGTACCGCCGATTACGCCACGGACCCGAGCCAGACGACGACGGCCGAGGATGCGGCCGCGGCACTGGAAACCGCCGCCCGCTTCGTCGAGACGTTCGCGGACCTCCCGCCCACGCCGTAGGTTCCGGCACGGGCCGTCCTCGACGCGGGAAATCCGGAGCTGTCCCCTAAGCCTCGAGGCTCGCGGCGACTCCCGCACGACCTTGGGGCCGAATTGCTTACCTGCATGCCCGATGCATCGTTCGGTGGAGTCGGGTAGATTGCCCCGGGACCGACCGGGCCTTCAGGGAGACAGCGCATGACGATCCGCCGATTGCAACCGCACGGCCGCCTGAGCGGCGGCGCCATCCACGGTGATACCGTCTACCTCGCTGGCCAGGTTGCCGACGACCCGACCCTGGACACCGAGGGTCAGACCGCCGACGTGCTGCGTCAGATCGACGCGCTGCTGGCGGAGGCCGGCACCGACAAGTCCCGCGTGTTGTTCTGCCAGGTGTTCCTTGCGGACATTGCCGATATTGCGGCGATGAACCGCGCCTGGGACGCGTGGTACGATCGCGCGAATCCGCCGGGCCGGGCCACGGTGGAAGCCAAGCTGGTTGATCCGCGCTGGCGGGTGGAGATTACGGCGGTCGCTGCCATGGCGTGAGCGCGGCCGCCCCATCCACGACCGCGCGAAGGCAGTCGTGGATGGCCGTGACAAGTACGGCGATGACGGGAATGGCCATGACGGGAATGGTCAATCCAGCCGCCGGCTCATATTATACGTTGAAGCGGAACAGCAACACCTCGCCGTCCTTGACGACATACTCCCTGCCCTCAACCCGCATCTTGCCGGCGTCCTTCGCCCCCAGCTCACCCTTGCAGGCGACGAAGTCGTCATACGCGATCGTTTCGCAAGCGATGAAGCCGCGCTCGAAGTCCTTGTGGATCACGGCGGCCGCCTGCGGCGCCTTGGTCCCCGTCACGATCGTCCAGGCGCGCGTCTCCTTCGGCCCCACGGTGAAATAGGTGATCAGTCCCAGCAGGTCGTAGCCAGCGCGGATCACCCGATCCAAACCACTGTCGTGCAGTCCAAGCCCTTCCAGGAACTCCGCGCGATCGGCTTCCGGCAACTGCGCCACCTCGGCCTCGATCGCCGCCGACACGATCACCGTCCGCGCACCCTCTGCCTTCGCGCGCACTTCGACCGCGGCGGAGAACGCATTGCCAGTCGCGGCTGAGGCCTCTTCGACATTGCAGACGTACAGCACCGGTTTCGAGGTCAGCAGTTGCAGTCGCCGCACCGCCTCTTCCTGCCCCGCCGGGATGGCGGTGCGCGCCGGACGGCCTTCCTGCAGCGCCGCAACCAGCGGCTCCATCAGCGCCACCGCGGCAATACTGTCCTTGTCGGCACCGCGCGCCTTCTTCTGCGCCGCATACAGCCGCTTCTCCAGGCTTTCCAGATCCGCGAGCATCAGCTCGGTCTCCACCGTCTCGGCGTCGCGCAGCGGATCGATCGAGCCTTCCACATGCGTCACGTCGGCATCCTCGAAGCAGCGCAGGACGTGGATAATCGCATCGACCTCGCGGATATTGGCGAGGAACTGATTGCCGAGGCCCTCGCCCTTGCTGGCCCCGCGCACCAGTCCGGCGATGTCGACGAACTCCAGGCTGGTCGGAATGATCTTGGCCGACTTGCCGATCGCCGCCAGTACGTCCAGCCGCTTGTCCGGCACCGCGACGCGCCCGACATTCGGCTCGATCGTGCAGAACGGATAGTTCGCCGCCTGCGCCGCGGCGGTCGCGGTCAGCGCGTTGAACAGCGTGGATTTGCCGACATTCGGCAGCCCGACGATGCCGCAGTTGAAGCCCATCTACGCCGTCCCCTCGCCCGGCAGTGCGTTCGGCCGCGCCAGCAGCGCCACCTTGGTCATGAAATCCTCCGGCCTGCCGTCGGCCAGCAGTTCCGCCGCATCGGCAACCGCGTCCAGCAGCCGCACCAGCCAGTCCCGATCGTCCTTGCCGAAATCGCCGAGCACATGCCCCAGCACGCGCTCCTTCTCGCCCGGATGACCGATCCCCATACGCACCCGCCAGTAGTCCGGCGTCCCCAGCATGCGGTCCATGCTGCGCAGCCCGTTGTGCCCGGCCGCGCCGCCGCCGCGCTTCACCCGCACCTTGCCCGGCACAAGGTCCAGCTCGTCGTGGAACGCGGTGATCGCCTCCGGCGCCAGCTTGTAGAACGCCGCCGCCGCCTGCACCGACTCGCCCGAGACGTTCATGTAGGTCTGCGGCTTCAGCGCCAGCACCTTGTGCTGACCCACCATGCCCTCGGCCACCAGGCCCTTGAAACGCTGCCGCCACGGGCCGAACCCGTGGCGGATGGCAATCACATCGACCGCCATGAAGCCGATGTTGTGCCGGTTCCGGGCCATGCCCGGCTCCGGATTGCCGAGCCCGACCCAGAGCTGCATGACGCCCCCGCGGCGGGGATCAGCCCCGCTTGCCCTTGTCCTTGCCGCCGCCCTTGCCGCCGGCCGGTGCCTTGGCCGCAGGCGCCCGTGTCGCCGCCGCCGCGGCCGCTGGTGCCCCAGCCGCCGCCGCCGCCGCGGCAGGTGCCGCCGCCGCAGCTGCCGGCGTCTCCTCCGACGCCTCGGTCATCTTGGTGGGCGGTGCCACGGTGGCGACCACGAAGTCGCGCCCGGTGATCACCGGCCGCGTCCCCTCGATCCCCTTCAGGTCGCTCCAACGCACACTGGCGTTGAAATCGAGACCCGAGAGATCGGCGGTGAACTGCTCCGGAATGCTGTCCGGATCGCAATACACCTCGACCGCGTGGCGGATGACGTTCAACACGCCACCGCGCTTAAGCCCGGAACTGAGGCCCTCGTTCTCGAAATGCACCGGCACCGCCACGCGGATCTTCTCGCCGGCCGCAAGACGTTGGAAATCCACGTGCTCCGGCGCATCCGACACCGGATGGAACTGCACATCGCGAATCAGCGCCCGCGTCGCCACGCCCGCCACACTCACCTCATACACACGCGACTGCCACCCAGCCCGCGTCAGCTCGCGCAACACCGCGCGCGGCTCCAACGCAATCAAGCTGG
>DASRQX010000044.1:0-18737 GCA_035696165.1 Acetobacteraceae bacterium
CCCGATCGCTTCCTTTCGGCCGACGGCAGCCGTATCGTCTGTGCCACCCATGGCGCGGAGTTCCGCATCGCCGACGGTGTGTGCCTGCGTGGCCCCTGCCTCGGCGACCGGCTGGAGCCGGTCATGATCCAGATCAACGACGGCACCTTGCTGGTGCCGGAGGATGCCGGTTTGTGACGCAGAGAGACCAATCTCCAAAGAGGCCAATCTCCAAAGAGAGACAAGGAAAACGCCGATGCCAGACACCCAACATCCCGAAGCCCAGACGTTCCCGGTGAAGCCGGAGATCGCGGCGCAGGCGCATGTCACGGCGGCACAGTATCGCGACCAGTATGAGCGCGCCGCGCGTGACCCCGACGGGTTCTGGGCGGCCGAGGCCAAGCGCATCGCCTGGATGAAATCGCCGACAAAGATCAAGAACACCAGCTTCGCCGCCAACGTATCGATCAAATGGTTCGAGGACGGCACGTTGAACGCGTCGGTCTCCTGCCTTGATCGGCACCTGGCCGCGCGCGGCGAACAGACCGCGATCATCTGGGAGGGCGACGATCCGTCGGTCAGCAAGCACGTGACTTATCGCCAGTTGCACGAGCAGGTCTGCCGGCTGGCCAACGCGATGAAAACCCTGGGCGTCGGCAAGGGCGACCGCGTCACCATCTACCTGCCGATGGTGCCGGAGGCCGCGGTGGCGATGCTGGCCTGCGCGCGGATCGGCGCGATCCATTCGGTGGTGTTCGGTGGTTTTTCCCCCGACAGCCTGGCGAACCGGCTGCAGGACTGCGATTCGTCGCTGCTGATCACTGCCGACGAGGGCCGTCGTGGCGGGCGCAAGGTCGCGCTGAAGGCCAACGCCGATGAGGCGCTGAAATCCTCGCCCAGCGTGAAGAACGTGATCGTGGTGCGGGTGACCGGCGGTGCGATCGATATGAAGCCCGGGCGCGACCACGAGTATGCGGCGCTGACCGCTAAGGCCTCGCCCGATTGCCCGGCTGCCGAAATGAGCGCGGAGGATCCGCTGTTCATCCTGTATACCTCGGGCAGCACCGGCAAGCCGAAGGGCGTGCTGCACACCACCGGCGGCTACCTGGTCTGGGCCAGCTACACTCATGAGAAGGTGTTCGACTACCGCCCGGGCGAGGTCTACTGGTGCACCGCCGATGTCGGTTGGGTGACCGGGCACAGCTACATCCTGTATGGCCCGCTTTCCAACGGCGCCATCACGCTGATGTTCGAAGGCATCCCGAACTACCCCGACAGCAGCCGGTTCTGGCAGGTGGTGGACAAACACCAGGTCAACATCTTCTACACCGCGCCCACCGCGATCCGTGCGCTGATGCGCGATGGCGAGGCGCCGGTGCGGAAGACCAGCCGCAAGAGCCTGCGCATCCTTGGTTCCGTCGGCGAACCGATAAATCCGGAGGCATGGCTGTGGTACGACCGCGTGGTCGGCGAACATCGTTGCCCGATCGTGGATACCTGGTGGCAGACCGAGACCGGCGGCATCATGATCTCACCGCTGCCGGGCGCGACGGCGCTGAAGCCCGGCTCGGCGACGCTGCCGCTGCCCGGGGTGAAGCCGATGATCGTCGATGGCGACGGGCACGAGATGCATGGCGTGTGCGAGGGCAATCTGTGCATCTCCGACTCCTGGCCTGGCATGATGCGCACCGTGTTCGGCGACCACGAACGGTTCGTGCAGACCTATTTTTCCACCTTCAAGGGCCTGTATTTCACCGGCGACGGGGCGCGGCGGGATGCTGATGGGTATTACTGGATCACCGGGCGTGTCGATGATGTGATCAACGTCTCCGGCCACCGCATGGGCACCGCCGAGGTCGAGAGCGCGCTTGTTTCGCACCCGAAGGTTGCGGAGGCCGCCGTGGTCGGCTTCCCGCACGACATCAAGGGCCAGGGCATCTACGCCTATGTCACGCTGAAAACCGGCGAGGAACCGACCGAAGCACTGCGCAAGGAACTGGTGGGCTGGGTGCGCAAGGAGATCGGGCCAATTGCCTCGCCGGATGCGATCCAGTGGGCGCCGGGGCTGCCGAAGACGCGCAGCGGCAAGATCATGCGGCGTATCCTGCGCAAGATCGCCGCGAACGAAACGGATAGTTTGGGCGATACGTCCACGCTGGCCGATCCGGCGGTGGTGACTGAGCTGGTCGATAATCGAGTGCGGTGAGATGAGCGGCAACGGCGTCGATATCGCTGCTGTATATCTGTCGTCGCGCGAGGTCGCGGACACCGTGCTCCGGCATGATAAGCGCTTCGACGCGGTAGATAGGCGATTCGACGTGATGGATCGGAAGTTCGAAGCGTTGCAACGGGATGTCGCCGACCTGCGGTCCCAGGTGTCGGGGTTGCGGCAGACCGTGATCGAGTACCATGCGTCGGTGCTAGGTCATGGTATCTTGATCAGCGAGCCTGAGCAGCGTCTTTGGCCCGGGAACAGCCCCTCAATCTGCCGCCCGCTTCATGAGGCGGTTGCCTCGGATGATCCTGACGCGGCATGCATCGACTACAGAGTGAGATGCGATGAGCGGGAACGGGATCGATATCGCGGCAGTGTATCAACTGCTGCGCGAAGTGGCGGACACGGTGATCCGGCATGATGGGCGGTTCAACGTGATCGATCGCCGGCTCGATGCGATGGATCGGCGGATCGACGATCTGACGTCCCAGGTATCCGCTCTACGGCAGACCGTCATCGGGTATCATGCATCCGTGCTTGGCCATGGAATCCTGATCAGCGAGCCGGAGCAGCGGCTTCGCCGCGTTGAATAGCATCTCAATCTGCCGCCCGCAGCATGAGGCCGCCGCCACGGTCGATCACGATACAAGCCGCCCCACGATAAGGCGCGCGATCGCCGCGGACGTGCCAGCCATCGCCGGAATTTATCTGGCGTCCCGCGAAGATGCGCTGCCCGGCCTGCACAAGGCTCACACCGATGCCGAGGTCAGCGGCTGGATCGCTCACGTGCTGCTGCTACGCACAGACGCCTGGGTTGCCGAGCGCGATGACACGGTTCTCGGCTTCATTGCATTGCATGATGGATGGGTGGAGCAGCTCTATCTGGTACCCAACTGCTGCCGGCAGGGCATTGGCACCGCGCTGCTGGCGATCGTAAAGCGCTACAACCCGGCAGGGCTGCGGCTGTTCTGCTTCCAGCGGAACAGCCGCAGCCGTGCGTTCTACGAAGCGAACGGCTTTGCGGCGGTGCGGTTCTCGGACGGCTCCGACAACGAAGAGCAGGAGCCGGATATCGAGTACGTATGGGCCGGCGCCTAGCGGCTGCCCATGTAGTCGCGCTTGCCGATCTCCACGCCGTTGTGGCGCAGGATGGCGTAGGCCGTGGTGCAGTGGAAGAAGAAGTGCGGGAAGCAGAAGTGCAGCAGATATTCCTGCCCCTTGAACGACATCTGCCGCGTGCCCGCGGTCCAGGAAATCTCCTTCTCCTCGGTGCCATCGATCTGTGCCGGGGTGAATCCCTTGACGAATTCAAGCGACTTCACGATCCGGTCCTTCAGTTCAGCGAAGCTGCTGTCGGCGTCCGGGAAGGTGGGCAACGTGACGCCGGCGAGACGCCCCGGGGCGTTACGGCCGAAATCCGTCGCCTGCTTCACCTGTCGGCCGAACGTGAACATGTCCGGGAACAGCCGCGCCTGCAGTAACGCCGACTCCTCGTATTTCTTCTCGGCGCAGTGCGCGGCGCCCTTGTCCACCACGCCGGACAATCCGTTCAGCATCTGGGTGATCACCGGCACGCAGGCCTGGTACATCGACAGCGGCATTGCTCAATCCTCCTTGTTGGTTGCGGCCAAGCGTAGCGGCTTCTAGGCAACAGCAAAAGGCCATGGCCGGCGCGGATGGCGTGCGGCCTGGCACGGTCGGCGGAGCTCTGAACATTCGTTCAAGCAAATGCCGCGGCGATCGCCTGGCGCAGCGCCGGCAGCGCCTCGGCGGTGAACCAGGGATTGCGCCGTTCCCATGCGGTGGTGCGCCAGGACGGGTGCGGCAGGGGAAAATACTGTGGCGGCATCTCACGAAAGCCACGCACCCGGTCGGTCATTGCGCCGCGCCCGAGGACGTAGGTCTGCGCGTAGCCGCCAACCAGCAGGGTCAGGCGAATCCGCGGCATGCGGTCGATCAGCCGCTTGTGCCACAGCGGCGCGCATTCGGATCGGGGCGGCGCGTCGCCACCGTTCGGCAGGCGGCCAGGGTAGCACAGACCCATCGGCACGATGGCGATGCGACGCTCGTCGTAGAAGGTCTCGCGTGACATCTCCAGCCATGCGCGCAATCGATCTCCTGACGGATCGTTCCAGGGAATGCCGGTGGCGTGCACCTTGGTGCCGGGGGCCTGGCCGATGATCAGCAGGCGGGCGGTGGCGGAGACGCGGAAAACGGGGCGTGGGCCCAGGGGCAGTACGGCTTCGCAGACCCGGCAGGCGCGTGCCGCGGCGGCGGCTCGCATAATCGTTTCCTTCAGGTAACTATCCCGCGCCGGCGCAGATCGGCGAAAACCCGTTCGGCCAGCGCCTCGGCGGACGCTTCCAGCGTTGGCAGATGGATCTCCGGCGTTTCGGGCGGCTCGTAGGGTGCGTCGATGCCGGTGAAGTTGCGGATCTGCCCGGCGTCGGCGCGCTGATACAGGCCCTTCGGGTCGCGCCGGCGGCATTCGTCCACCGGCGTATCGACGTAGATCTCGATGAATTCGTCGGGCTCGACACAGTCGCGCGCCAACCCGCGCTCGGCGCGATAGGGCGAGATGAACGACACCAGCACGATCGTTCCGGCTTCCACAAACAGTTTTGCGACCTCGGCAACGCGGCGGATGTTCTCGACCCGGTCGGCCTCGGTGAAGCCCAGGTCGCGGTTCAGCCCGTGGCGGACATTGTCGCCGTCCAGGATCATGGTGTGGCGGCCCTGTGCGTGCAGTCGTTTCTCCACCAGATTGGCGATGGTGGACTTGCCGGCGCCGGACAGGCCGGTGAACCACAGCACGACCGGCTTTTGCGCGTTCAGCGCCGCGCGGGCCGTCTTGTCGACGTCCAGGTGGTGCCAGTAGATGTCGGCGCGCGCGCCGGCGCGCAACTCCGTCACCAGCCCGGCACCCACGGTGCCGCGGGTCAGCCGGTCAACCAGGATGAAGCCGCCCAGCTCGCGGCTGGTCGCGTAGGTCTCGCAGGCCACCGGCTGCGACAGCGACAGCGCCACTTGGCCGATCTCGTTCAGGTGCAATTCGCGCACCGGCTCGGCGGCGAGCGTGTCCATGTTCAGGCGGTTGACGATGTCGGTGACGGTCGCGGTGACGCTGCGGGCGCCCAGCATCAGCGTATAGGCACGGCCGCGGAACAACGGCGTTTCGTCCATCCAGACCACCCAGGCGGCGATTTCCTCCGCCAGCTCCGGAGCCGGTTCGGCCGCGATCACGTCGCCGCGCGAGACGTCGATCTCGCGGTCCAGCACCAGCGTGACCGGCGTGCCCGGCCCGGCCTGCGCCAGATCGCCGTCCATGGTGACGATGCGGGCGACCTGAGCGCGGGTGCGCGACACCGCGTTCACCACCGGATCGCCCGGGCGCACCACGCCGGTCATGACCGTGCCGGCATAGCCGCGAAAATTGTGGTCCGGGCGCGCAACGAGCTGCACCGGCATGCGGAACGGCAGCTTGGTGGCGTGGCTGGGCGGCTCCGCGGCCTCCAGCGCTGCAAGCAGGGTATCGCCAGTGTACCAGGGCATCCGTGTCGAGGCGCCGGTGACGTTGTCGCCATCGCGTGCGCAGACCGGGATCGCGGTTACCTCGATCGGGCCAAGCTTGTCGTGTAGCGCCGCGAAATCATCCGCGATCGTGTCGAACACCGTCTGGTCGAAGCCGACGAGGTCCATCTTGTTCACCGCCAGCACCACCTGGCGGATGCCGACCAGCGAGACGATCGCCGCATGCCGCCGCGTCTGGTCCAGCAGCCCCTTGCGCGCGTCCACCAGCAGCACGGCGAGCTGTGACAGCGAGGCGCCGGTCACCATGTTGCGGGTGTATTGCTCGTGGCCCGGCGTATCGGCCAGGATGAAGCGCCGGCGCGGCGTTTCGAAGTAGCGGTAGGCGACGTCGATCGTCACCCCCTGCTCGCGCTCGGCAGCCAGGCCGTCGACCAGCAGCGCGTAGTCGACGCCGCCCTCCACGGTGCCGAAACGCCGTGAGTCGCGCTCCAGCACGGTCATTACGTCATCGGGAATGGTGCCGCATTCGAACAGCAGGCGGCCGATCAGCGTGGACTTGCCGTCATCGACCGAACCGCAGGTCAGCACGCGCAGCAGCGAGTCGGGCATCAGAAATAACCCTCCCGCTTCTTTTTCTCCATCGAGGCATCCTGGTCCTGGTCGATCAGCCGCCCGGCCCGTTCCGACATGCGCGTGGTGCGCATTTCGGCGACGACCTCGGCCAGCGTACCGGCTTCCGACGGCACCGCGGCGGACAACGGGTAGCAGCCCAGCGAGCGGAAGCGGACCAAACGTGGTGTCGGCACTTCACCCGGTTCAAGCCGCATGCGGTCGTCATCGACGACGATCAGCGCGCCATCGCGGATCACCGTTGGCCGCACGGCGGCGAAATACAGCGGCACGACGTCGATCCCCTTGGCCTGGATGTAGGTCCACACGTCGAGTTCCGTCCAGTTCGACAGCGGAAATACCCGCAGCGTTTCGCCAGGTGCGAGATGGCCATTGTAGAGCTGCCATAGTTCCGGCCGCTGGCGCTTGGGGTCCCAGGTGTGGCCGGGGCCGCGCACAGAAAAGACCCGCTCCTTGGCGCGGGACCGTTCCTCGTCGCGCCTGGCACCACCGATCGCGCAGTCGTAGCGGCCCTCAGTCAGCGCCTGCTTCAGCGCGTCAGTCTTCATCACCTGGGTGTAGAGCGAGCTGCCGTGGTCGAACGGATTGACGTTCTGGCGCAGGCCCTCGGGGTTGGTGTGCAGTCGCAGTTCCAGCCCATGGCGCGCCGCGGTGCGGTCGCGATGGGTGATCATGTCGCGGAACTTCCAGGTGGTGTCGATATGTAGCAGCGGGAACGGCGGACGGGCGGGGTGGAATGCCTTCAGCGCCAAGTGCAGCAGCACCGAGGAATCCTTGCCGATCGAATACAGCAGGACCGGCCGGCTGGTCTGGCCGGCGACCTCGCGAAAGATGCCGATGCTCTCGGCCTCGAGGACCTGGAGATGGCGGGGCAGCGTGGCGGCCATTATGCGGCGTCCCGGGTGCGGCCCGGGTCCGTTGGGGGAGTGACGATCATGGATGCCTTTTGGTCGGAAACCCGGTCACGACGCAAGCGCGCGGTATGGAGTCCGCTGCAGCGATCACATGATCGACAGAAGGTTAAGGCTTCGTTCGGCCCCCGGGCGAAGAGCTTTGCGCCATTGGCATTGGGTTAACGGTTTGGCAGGGAAAGATTCTCCCCCTGCCCTTGAGAGAGGGGGAGAAGGTTATGGCTTGCTACGGGTGCAGCGGCGGGCAGAGCGCTGCCAGCGAGGTCGCCTGCACCACGTTGTTGATCCGCTCCTGGTCTTCCACGCTCAGGTCCTGGCGCCAGCGGTAGAGGGCCGATGCCGTATCGCGGAACACCGCATAGTAGCGATCCGGTCCGGCGTAGGTGGTGCTGCGGCGCAGGAAGGTTTCTGTCTGGTTGTCCCAGGCCAGGCCGGCAAATTCCAGCAAAGCGCGTGCCTGCTCCAGAGGATGCTCGCAAAGATCCTGGTATTTCAGTATCTTGACGCGATCCAGGCCGCCCAGGTCTTCGATCGCCTTCTCGTTCAGGATGGCCCAGTTCCAGGCGAATTGCTCGACCGGCGGCAAGCTGGCGAGGTGGGCTTCGGTCAGGCCGTAGCGGGCCGCCTGCTCGGTTTCCAGCAGCTCCGCGATCGGCAAGTCGTCCTCGAACTTGCCCAACGCGGCGCCGCGCTGCATCGAAGCCACCTGGCCCCACGGATCCCGCACGATGAAGATGATCCTGGCCCCGGGGAGTGCCTCGGCGAACAGCCGCGCGCGGCCGCGCGAGCTGACCGACTTGATGACCACGCGCAGCTCCGGATGGCGCGATGGGTCGATGAAGTCCGGGATCTGCACGCTGCGCGTCAACCGGCGGGAGACTTTGGCAAGGTCAGCCACTTGCAGCGCGTGGATGATCGCCGCCCGCGCGAGGCGTGCCGGGGCGCTTTGGAAGCGTTTCGGGAACATCGGCAGGCTGCCGGCCGTCTTCAGCGTCGCGGTCTCGATCAATTGGCGCAGATAGACGCGCGCGCCGTCGACGTATTTGTCCACGTCTTCGCGCGTACACATCCACGGCAGATCCCAGGTGCGCAGGACAGAGTCCGGCTCGTGCCGATACAGCACGTCCGGGTGGCTGTCGAAGATCTTGGCAAGCCACGAGGTGCCGGAACGTGGAGCGCCCAGCAGCAGCACGATCCGCTCGGTTGGAAGATCTCCCAGCGTCATGGCGGTTTCATGCCGATGGGCGCCATCGCCCGCGCTGGCTGCCGTCGCGTGGCTGTGCTGGACGAGGGCGTCGTCGCGAAACCACCGGACCCGTTGCTCCACCCGAGACTCCCACCTGTCGCCCCGATCTGTTCTGTCGGGTCATGCACGATTGCGTGATCGCGCTATAACGCGCCGGTCGCGGATGCGATAGCCTGTCCGCCCGCAGGTGAGGCGTTCGCACGGTTTCAGCTTAGAGCACGTTTGGGTTGACTGGGACTACATACACATTGTCCCGGTCGTTGGGTGAGGCCGCGGCGTAGTGCGACGCTGGTGAGGGTCGTGCGGCGGCGCGCCCCTCACCCGTCTCGCCCCGCTCGCCGACCTCTCCCACGAAGGGTGGGAGAGGTATAAGTGGTCCCGATCGGCCGGGGGCGGCGCTAGAGGTATCACACGTGATGAACGCTGCCGCATCCTGGTTTCAAACGATGTCCGAGGCGGAAGGTTTTCTGCGTTCGGCCGAACTGGCACGCGATGGCGATGCCGCCATCACGGCTGCCACCGACGCCGTTACTGCGTTTCGCACCGCGCTCGATCTTGCGCCGGTCGCGCGGACGCCGCTTGATTGGGCGGAGACGCAAACCCGGCTGAGCGTCGCGCTGCGCCTGCTCGGTGCGCTGCTCGACGATGTCGAGTTGCTGCACGACGCGATCCGATCGGCGCAGGCCGCGCTGTCGGTGGCGCCGCTGGCCACAGCGCCGCAGGTCTGGGGCCGGGCGCGGGCCGCCCTGGGCTCGGTCTATGTCGTGCTGGGGGAGCGTGACGGCGACCTTGCCACACTCGCCCAGGCCGCCGCGAGCTACGCCGAGGCGACCGAAGGGTTTCCGCGTGCGACTTTCCCGCGAGACTGGGCGCGCATGATGCGCAACCGCGGCGCGGCGCTTGCGCTGCTGGGCGAGGTGGCCAACGACCCGGGTGCATTGATCGACGCGATCGGCTGCTACCGTGTGGCGCTGGAGGTGTATGCGCTATCAGCGACGGCGGCCGCCCCGGTAACCTCTCCTGGGGCCGCCCCGGCGCTGTCGGATTGGGCGCTGACCCACAGCAACCTTGGGCAGGCGCTGCGCCTTCTGGCCGAACGGAGCGAGGACACGCAAAGCAGCCTGCAACACCTACGTGAGGCGGTCGCCGCATGCGAGGTCGCTCTGACCGCCACCCCACGGGATACCGCGCCCGAAGAGTGGGCCATGACGGCGACCAATCTCGCCAACGCCTTGGCGGCACTGGGGGAGCGCGTCGGCGATGCCGACGGCCTGCGCCGGGCAATCGACGCCTACCGCCAGGCGTTGGCGGCGCTCGGTGGTCCGCGGTGGCTGCGCCAGCGTGCCATCGCACGGCACAACCTGGCGCTCGCGGAGCAGCGGCTGGCCGCGCGGACCGGCGCCAACGGATGAGCGCGACCGCCGGGACAGTCGGCGACCTGCTGGCCGAGGCCGCCGCACTGCACCAGCACGGGGATCTTCGCGCGGCGGAGGCGATCTACCGCGAACTGCTGCGGCGCCATCCTGGGAACGGGGATGCCCTGTTCCGGTTGGGTCTGCTGCTGGGACAAACCGATCGACTGGCCGAAGCAGTCGAGATGTTCAGCGCCGCGCTGCTGATCGCCCCAGATTTTGCGCGGCTATGGGCCGAGCAGGCCGCTGTGCAGATGCGGCTTGGCCGGTTCGATCCGGCGGTGGCCAGCTACAACCGGCTGATCGCGCTGCGGCCCGACGATGCGGAGGCGTTCAACAACCGCG
The DNA here is from genome assembly GCA_035696165.1 of Acetobacteraceae bacterium. Taxonomy (GTDB): domain Bacteria; phylum Pseudomonadota; class Alphaproteobacteria; order Acetobacterales; family Acetobacteraceae; genus Palsa-883. The sequence continues at coordinate 10,270 of DASRQX010000044.1, forward strand.
GTGCCGCCCTATCGCGCCTGGCGCGCCCGGCCGAGGCGCTGGTCGATTTCGACTCCGCGTTGGCGGTGCGGCCCGATCTGCCGGAGGCGTTGTGCAACCGCGGCAGCGCCCTGCTCGCGCTCGGACGCGTCGCGGAGGCGCTGGCCGATTATGATCGGTCGCTGGAGCTGCGCCCCAACCTGGCGCAGGCTGCATTCAATCGTGCCGAGGCGCTGGAGCGGCTTGATCGTCCGGCCGAGGCTCTGGCCAGCTTCGACCGGGCCATCACCGACATGCCGGGACTGGTGCCGGCGCACTACAACCGCGGCAACCTGCTGCAAGCGCTTGATCGCCATATCGAGGCGATCGACAGTTTCGATGCCGCTCTCGCGCTGCACCCGACGCACGCCGGCGCCGCCTGCCGCCGCGCCACCTCACTGGGCGCGCTAGGACGGCTGGATGCTGCACTGGCCGGCTACGACAAGGCGTTGGCCCACGAGCCCACGATGGTGCCCGCGCTGGTCAACCGGGCGATCCTGCTCACGATGCAGGGACGCCACGAGGACGCGCTGACCGATTACGGGCAGGCCAAGGCAATCGCGCCGGACAGCGTCAACGTGCACTGGAACGAGTCGCTGTGCCGGCTGGCGATGGGTGACTACGAAGGCGGCTGGCGCGAGCATGAATGGCGCTGGCAGACCAAGTTGGTGCGTTTGGGGCATCGTGTGTTTCCGCAGCCGCTCTGGTTGGGCGAGACGCCGCTCGCAGGCCGCACAATTCTGCTGCACGGCGAGCAGGGCTATGGCGACGTGCTGCAGTTTTGCCGCTTCGCGCCGCTAGTCGCGGCGTTGGGGCGGTCAGGGAGTGGCCGTGGGGATGTCCCAGAAGAGATCCCGGGGAGCGTCTCAGGGGAAGTCAACGTCGTGCTGGAGGTGTCGTACGCGCTGGCGCGGCTGATCCGCACCATGCCAGGATCGCAGCACGTCATTGCGCACGGCGAGGCGCCGCCGGAATTCGATGTGCATTGCCCGCTGATGAGCTTGCCGCTGGCGCTCGGCACCACGCTGGAGACTATTCCGGCCACGGTGCCGTATCTCTCGGCCGATCCGGACCAGGAACGTGCTTGGCGCATCCGGCTCGCCGCGCTGCCGGGCCTGCGTGTAGGGCTGGTTTGGGCGGGCAATCCCCGCGTCTCCGATCGGGCGGCTAGCGCGATTGATCGCCGACGCTCGATGCCGTTGGCGCGGTTGGCGCCTCTGGGCGCGGTGGAGGGTGTCAGTTTCGTTTCGCTGCAGAAGGGTCCTGGCGCGGAGCAGGCCAAGGCGCCACCGCGGGGGATGGCGCTGTATGACTGGACCGATGAACTGTGGGATTTTGCCGATACCGCGGCGCTGGTTGCCGGGCTGGACCTGGTAATCAGTGTAGATACGTCCGTGGTGCATCTGGCCGGTGCGTTGGGCAAGCCGGTCTGGGTGCTCAACCGTTACGATGCGTGCTGGCGCTGGCTGTACGGCCGAGCCGACAGCCCGTGGTACCCCACCGCGCGGCTGTTCCGGCAGCCGGCTTTTGGCGACTGGGACAGCGTGATCGCCGAGGTGGCGACGGCGCTGCGCGAACTTGTCGGTTGATGCCAGCCGCCCGAACTGGTGCCCCGCCGATCACGTCAGCCGCGCCGGAGGGCACCAAGCGATCGGGCCTGCACCCGATCGCGGCCGGTACCGCGCGACGATCCGCCGGCGGTTGGGTTCTGATCGTGCTGGCTGTCGGGTCGGCGCCTACTGGATGCCGATGCTCAAGCCCGGCAGGTTGATGCCGATGGTTGGACCATACACCAGCGGCGGCGCTGCGTAGACGGGTCCGCCATAAACCACCGGGGGCGCGGGATAATAACCACCCCCGTGGTAGTCGTGACGATCATCGTCGTGGCGCACGACGCGGCGATCCCCGCCGTGGTGATCGTCGTGGTGATCGTCGTGGCGTGGCTGCGCGCCGGCAGGGGCGACATACGTTCCCAGCGTGAGCAGGGCGGCCAGCACAAACCCACCCGCCAGTCGCTTCGACAGGTGCCGTTTCGGTCCGGTATCGATGATCCAGGTCAAATCGACCTCCTTGATAGCGTTGGCTTCACAAGCCTGGCCGCCGTGCGCCCGGGGTGGTGTCACGCAACGCGCCGCTAGCTGTGGGCCGCGGCAGACTTGTGGTGACCGAAGGTCTGGAACACCTGGTCGGCAACCTTCTTCTGCGCGGCAGGCATCGAATTGTACAGCGTCTCGAACGCCGCCGTCAGTTTTCGCAGCCCGGCCAGGTGTGCTTGAGAAAATTTCTCATACTCGGTCAGGTCCTGCACCGCGGTGACACTTGCAGGGTCCTGTTGGTCCCGCTCTGCGACCAGCTTCTCCATGGCCGCGGCATTGTCACGCATTACCCGCGCCATGCGATCCCACTTCGGTTCTTGTTGCGGCGTGATTTCCAGCGCGGCGTGGAGACTGGAGATGCGCTGCTCGACTGTCTCGGCCTTCGCTTGGGCGGCGTCGCCGGCGGGCGCTTGGGCGGCATCGCCGGCGGGCGGGGTCTGTGTTCCGGTCGCGGCCGGGGCTTGCGTTGCCGCTGGGGCCTGCGATGGCACAGGGGGTGAAGGCGGTGGTGTCGTCGCCGGCGTCTGCGCCAACTGGATTGGTGTAGCCACGATGCCGCCGGCGTGGGCTGCAACCAGCGGCGTTGCGAGCATTGTGGCGCCCATCAGCGCCGTGATTGCAACCGAGCGCGCGAACCGGGCGGACCCGGCAACCGGCCGCGCGGTGATCGCAACCGGGAGACGGTCAATCCGCGGAGTGGAGTGCGACATAATGAGTTCCCTTCTGGAGTTCGCGCCGAGATGCAATATTGGCCGGCGATCGGGGTGCGGCGCACACGGATGGGTGATCGGGCCAACACAGGTGAGTGAGCGCGGCACCATAGGGCCGTGGACCGGCTCGAACCGTGGAACCAGGGTCCTGCTATCGTCGATGGGCAAGCGTGGCGCTGATGGGCAACCCTGAGGACCTCACCCGTGGCGGCCGTCCGATGAATACCCCGGAGGAAGCCTGCCGCGAGGTGCGCCGTCGGCACGGCACGCCCCTACGACCGGACGTTTGGTGTTTTCGCGCTTATGATGTTTGCTGTCTGACGTTTGCTGTCGAATGGCCTTGGCTGTTGGACGCGACATAGCCCGGGCGGAAAGGCCATACTCGGCGCAATGACCACTCGGCGGCGGCCGATGCTACAAGAGCGGCGTTTTTTTCGTGTTTCCGTGCAGAGCGGCACGTCAGCGGAGTTGACTCGAATCCGCCCGGTGCCGGCAGGGTGTATGTCGCGAATCGGATTTAGGGAGATGGTTATGCTACCAGCCAAGAAAGCTGCCCCCGCAGCCAAGAAGCGCGCCGCCCCGGCGAAGGCGGCAGCGGCGAAGGGCGCGGCTCCAGCCACTATCACGCTCAAGCATTTGGCCGCCGCGTTGTCCGAAAGCCATGACCTGCCGAAAAAGCAGGCCGAGGCGGTGCTGGGCGATCTGGTTGCACTCACCACGAAGCACCTGAAGAAGGGCGACAAGATCCGCCTGGCGGGCCTTGGCATCCTGCAGGTGCGCAAGCGGGCGGCGCGGATGGGACGCAACCCCGCGACCGGTGAGGCGATCAAGATCAAGGCGAGCAAGAAGATCGCGTTCCGGGCCGCCAAGGAACTGAAAGAAGCCGTCTAGTGGATAAAATCTGACGGAAAGAGCCGTCAGATTGTCCCACTAGCTGTTGGTTTGGCGGGCCGATTCAACCGACGTTCGGGTAGTGAACGTCGGGTGAATCGGCCCACTAGGGCGGCGACAGACGTCCTGCCCCGCCGATCGAGGGCTACAGCCCGGCCTGCTCCAGCCGCAATATGGCGCGCGTGCAGGCCTGGGCGCGTGGCACGAGGCTGTCGACGTGCATGAATTCGTCGGCGCTGTGCGCCTTGCCGCCGACCGGACCGACCGCGCAGATGGTGGGTGTGCCGACGCCGGCTGTGAAGCCGGAATCGGCGCAGCCGCCCGTGAACTCGCCTTCGGTCTTGAAGCCGGTGTCGGCGGCGGCGGAGACGTAGATCTCGAACAAGCGCTTCGCCGCCGGGGTCTGGGTCAGCGGCAGGAACTCGCCTTTGATGGAAAGCTCCGCCTTTGTGCCGGGCAGGAACGCGCGATCGATGATCGCGCCAACGCGGGCCATGACGTCCTCGCGGTCGGCAGGATCGACGTAGCGCAGGTCGATTTCTCCCCCGGCCCACGGGGCAACGGTGTTGACGCTCTGCCCGCCACTGATCAGGCCAACGTTCAATGTGATGCCGCGGTCGAGGTCGGTCAGCGCGTGGATCGCCTGCGTTTTGCGCGCCAGTTCCTCGATCGCGCTGATGCCGTCCGCGAAGTTGGCGCCGGAGTGCGCGGCTTTGCCGGTGATGCGGAAGCCCATGAACACACCGCCCTTGCGGCCGGTCACCACGTTGCCGGAGACGCGGCCAGGTTCGGAGTTGAACACCACGCGGGCGCGGCGGGCTTCCGCCTCGATCACGGCGCGGCCTTCCGGGCTGCCGATCTCCTCATCGCCGGTGAACAGGCCGAGCAGCGGGGCTGGCGCGCCGCCGAATTTGGCGAAGGCAGCGAGGACGAAGCAGTTCATCACGAGGCCGGCCTTCATGTCGGCCACGCCGGGGCCGTAGGCGATGCCGTCGGTGATGGTGAACGGGCGGCGGGAGGCCTCGCCGTCGGGGAACACCGTGTCGCGGTGACCCATCAGCACGATGTTGCCGCCGGCGTTGCCTTGCGGCCCGTCCCACGGGACGGCCGCGCGCAGGCAGTCGCCGTGCTTTTGTTGCGTGATGGTTTCGACTTCGATATTTTGGCTGGCGAGGAAGCGGCGGACCACGGCGCCGACGGCGTCGATGCCGGGCTTGTTGTAGCTGCCGCTGTCGATATCGACCATCTCGCGCAGCAGGGCAATCATGGCGTCCTGCTGGGTGGCGAGCCAGGCGGTGATTTGGGCTCCGGTGGCTTGGTTTGGCATGCAGGGTCCTTTGCTTGATGTCCGCGTGCGGCGGAGCCTGCCCCCGGAGAACGTCGAGCGCCGACCGCAGGCCTGGCTGGCTCTACGGTCAGAAAGCCCGCCGCCCGGTTCGCGGTCAACAGCCGGTATGGCACTTTCCACTCGGCTAGGTTCCGTTGGTCCGTGTTGTCCGGGCTGCGCGGAGATGGTCCTGCTAGGCTGATTGTATGAACATCGCCCTACGCAAGCCGATGACGCTGCGCCAGTTCCTCGCCTGGGAGGAACGCAAGGAGCTGCGCTACGAGTTCGACGGCTTCCAGCCGGTCGCCATGACAGGCGGAACGATTGGGCATGACCGGATCACCCTCAACCTGCGCAAGGCCCTGGAAGTGCGATTGGCGAGCGGCCCCTGCCAACCGCACGGGCCAAACGTCAAGATCATAGCCGACGGCAAGGTGCGCTACTCGGACGTGATCGTCGCCCGCGCACCTGTGTCGGCGAAGGCGACCGTCGTCGACAATCCAGTCGTGGTTTTCGAGGTACTGAGCGACGGCACCGTCAACACCAACTTGATCGACAAGAACCTGGAATACCGGGCGACGCCTTCTGTCCACCGCTATGTGATCGTGCAGCAGACGCATGCGGCGGCGATCGTGTTCGCGCGTCAGGGTGACATGTGGCCGTCGGAGATCGTCGCCGGCGACGGGGCGCACCTGAGTATGCCGGAGATTGGCATCGATGTGCCGCTCGCCGAACTCTACGCGGGGATTGAATTGATCACTGGCAAAACGGCCGAACCGACCGCTTGATCCAGGCTAGCGATGAACAGATCGACAGCGTACACCCCGACCGCAACGCCGTCGTGTCGTTCCTTCCGGCATTTGGTATTAAACCGGGTGGCGAAGGGATTGACCCCTCGGCGTTGCCCCCTCGTCATGCGGGCGCAGGCCGGTATCCACAACTTGCCTTCGTTGCGGCAGAGAAAGTCGTGGATACCGGCCTGCGGCCGCATGACGGGGATAGCGGCCCGTGCGTCAATGTTTAGAGCCGTTGATATTACATGTCGAGCATGGTCGCGACGCGTGACTTTACGTCGTCGAACAGGGATTGCGGCACGCGCTCGATGAAGGCGGCGCCACGTACGAGCCAATCGAGGCTTTTCAACTGCTCGATCATGATGAAGCCGCTTGTTGTCGTGCCGACCAGTGCGACCCGCGTGCGCCACGATTGCTCGGTGCGGGTGATTGGACACGCAACAAGCATTCCAGTGGCGGCATTGAAGTCGGAAGCAGTCAGGATCAACGCCGGTCGATTCGTGACCTGTTCGCGCGCCGCTTGCGAATCGAAATTGATCCAGACCAGATCACCCTGGTCAGGCAGATAGGCCACTACCAGACTTCGCGACCGACCCGCTCGCCCCAGTCGACTTCCCCGGGTCTGTTGTCGGGCGTGAAGCCCTCAAGCAGTTCGGCCATCGTGTAGCGGCGATGGCGGACCGGTTCGATCACAAGGCGATTGCCCTCGACCTTCACGTCGACTTGCACGCCTTGCTTGAGCCCGAGCTGATCCAACAGCGGCTTCGGTACCCGCAATCCGACACTGTTGCCCCATTTGTGCAGGGTGACCGACATGTCTTCATACTCGCTCTACCTGTATATACAACAGGTATCCCATCGCGGCAGCGCAAGTGGTCAGCCCAGATCCGCCACCGGCACCGGTTCTGCTAGCTCCAGCACCCGCGCCGCCCGCAGCACCAGGTCGTCGCGATACTGCGCCGCGGCAAGCTGCACGCTGCGTGGCAGCCCGGCCGCGGTGAACCCAAGCGGCATGGTAATCGCCGGTTGGCGCGTCAGGTTGAAGGTGAAGGTCCACGGCGCCCAATCGCGCCACAGCGCCTGCACCGGATCGACGGTCGGCGCGTCGGCCGGCGGCGGCCCGGCGGGCACCGTCGGGCACAGCACCAGATCGATGCGCTGGTGCAGCCGCGCCATGGCGTGGCCGGCGGCGGCGCGCATGGCCTCAGCGTCCATGAACTCGACCGCCGACAAGCCGCCCAGGCGGTCCGCGACCTCGCGGATACCGGGATCGATCAGGTCGCGCCGGTCGGGCGGTAGCGCCGCGACCAGGCGTGCCAGCGCCGCCCCCCAAACGCGAGAGAACACCGCGGAGGTATCCGGCAAGCCGGCCTCTGTCTCCTCGATCGTGGCGCCGGCGTCGGTGAGGATTGAGGCTGCGCGCTCCACGGCGGCGAGCCCGTCCGCGTCCACCGGTGCGTCGAACCCGGGCCGGCGCAGCAGGCCGACGCGCAGGCCGGCGACGCCGTCCTCGATGCCGTCACGCCAGTCGCGCGGATCGTCTGGGATGCAGAACGGATCGCGCAGGTCGTAGCGCGCCAGGGCGGAAAACATCAGCGCCGCGTCGCGGACGCTGCGTGTCATCGGGCCGAGGCAGGCGACCGAGGCGAAGACGCTGGCCGGCCATTGCGGCACGCGGCCATAGCTGCCCTTCAGGCCGACCAGCCCGCACCAGGCGGCCGGGATGCGGATCGAGCCGCCGGCATCGGTGCCGATATGCAACGGGCCAAACCCGGCAGCACCGGCGGCGCCGGCGCCCGAGGACGAACCTCCCGTGGTGAACTCAGGGTTCCACGGATTGCGCGTGATGCCGTGCAACGGGCAGTCGCCGGGCGACTTCCAGCCAAACTCGGTGGTGGTGGTCTTGCCGACGATGACTGCGCCGGCGGCCTTCAGGCCGATCACGGCGGGCGCGTCCTCGGTCGCCGGCGTCGGATCGGTGGCGCGGCTGCCGCGCCGGGTCGGGAAGCCGGCGACATCGACAAGGTCCTTTACCGTGCAGGGCACGCCGTCGAGCAGGCCCAGCGGGCGCCCGACGGCCCAGCGCGCCGCGCTGTCGCCCGCTGCGTCGAGCGCGCGTGGGTTGAGCACGGCGAAGGCGTTGTAGGTGGAGTTGAGCCGGGCGATGCGCTCGGTGACTGCTTGCAGTACGTCGACGGGGCTCAGCGCGCGGGACGCGTAGAGCGTCAGCATCTCCTCGGCGGTTAGCAGTGCGGCGTCAGTGCCCGGCATGGCCTCTTCCCGATCTGTGGTGAACCGGCGCAGCATGGCGCCGGGCCGATGCGGTGGGAACCCGGAAAAGGAGCATGTCGATGAGCGGAGCAGCCAAGCACAAGGATGGCGAGCCCTGGCAATGGCCGGAGGCAACCTGGCGGCAGATCGTCGGGCGCGCCCGTGCGGGCCGCAGCCTGAAGCCGAAGGCGTGGCCGGATGGCGCGCGCTGTGCGGTGGCGATCAGCTTCGACGCCGATCATGAGACCATTCCGTTGCGTGATAACGATGAAAGTCCGATGCGCATCAGCCAGGGCCAATACGGCGCGCGCCAGGCGATGCCGCGCATCCGCAAGCTGCTGGAAAAGGAAACGATCCCGGC
>DASRQX010000045.1:0-9123 GCA_035696165.1 Acetobacteraceae bacterium
GTGGCGGTCGGGTGGTCTTGCGGTTGGGTCTCGATACGCATCGGTTGCTCCCTCGTGCTGTGGGACGCATATCGAACCCGATCCAGCGCCTGGCTGCCACTCCCACCCGCATAGGTTCTTGCCTTTGTTGCGACAAAGAAAGTCGTGGATACCGGCCTGCGCCGGCATGACGGGGGTAGCACTGAAGAGTCGATCATTCGGGCGCCTGGTATTACACCGAGGGTACACAGAGTTTCACTGAGAAAAGCAAATGGCGCTACGCGCAAGGCGCTTTGACCGGCACGCCAGCAGCGCGAAGCGCCATTAAAATCTTCTCAGTGAAACTCTGTGTGCGCTTGATTGCTTGCTTGCTGGGCGGCGCCCTGAGACGACGCGCACGGACGGTAATGGTGCGGTCTAGAAACATACCAAGTGAGATCGCCCGGCGCCATCGCCGGCAGCCGGTCAGCCGCCCTTCACGCCGCCGGCGGTCAGACCGGCCACGATCTCTTTCTGCATCAGCAGCGTCAGGATCAGCACGGGTCCGGTCACCACCAGCGCGGCGGCGGCGAGCGGGCCCCAACTCACCTGCTCGAAGGTGAGAACGTTGTAGACGGCGACCGGTAGCGTGCGCGTCTCCCGCCCAGCCAGCACGACGCCGAAAATAAAATTGTTCCAACTGAAAATGAACGCCAGGATCGTGGCCACGGTGATACCGGGGCGGGCCAGTGGCAGCGCGACATATCGGAACGCCTGCCAGATGTTTGCGCCGTCGACGAGTGCCGCTTCCTCGATCTCGCCAGGCAGGCCCTCGAAGAAGCCGATCATCACCCAGACCACGATCGGCACCGTCAGCACCAGGTGGGTTATCACGATAGGCGTCAGCGAACCGATCATGCCCAACCATTGGAACAGCAGGAACAGCGGGATCAGGTAGGACAGGCCAGGGGTCACGCGAGCGATCAGGATCAGCATCGCGGCACGCGTGGCCTTTGCTTTTGCCACGCCGTAGCCGGCCGGCACGCCGACCAGCAGCGCCAGCCCGGTGGCGCCGAACGAGACGATGCAGGAGTTGATCGTGTAGCGCAGGAAGTCGTTGTCGGCGAACACCTTGATGAAATTGGCGAGTGTCGGCGGGTGCGGGATGAACACCGGCGGGAAGGCCATGTTGTCGACCTCGTTCTTCAGCGACAGCGACAGCATCCACAGGAAGACGAACGCCGCCGGCGAAACCAGCGCCAGCACCGAAGCATAGAGGCCGAGCTTGCCGGCGAATTTCTTGAGTTTGTGGCGGTTCATGGCCGGTGCGTCCGCTGGGTCATTGCACCCGCCGGGTCATTGCGCATTCTGGCGGACGGCCAGCAGCAGGTAGCTGATCGCCAGAATCAACGCGAAGAACACCACCACGATGGCCGAAGCGTAGCCTAAGTGGTAGTAGGAGAACGCCTGCTGGTACAGCATGATATTGATCGTCGTGCTGGCATTGCCCGGACCGCCCACGGTGATCACGTAGATCACGTCGAAGGATTTCAGTGCGTCGATGGTGCGGATCACCATCGCCACGACGATGAACGGCCAGAGCAGCGGCAGCGAGATGTGGCGGAAGGTCTGCCAGAAGCTGGCACCGTCGATCTTCGCCGCCTCGTACGGGTCGACCGGCAGGCTGGCCAGGCCGCCGAGCACGATCAGCATGACCAGCGGCGTCCATTGCCATGTCTCCACCATCACCAGCGTCGGGATCACCGTGTCGGCGCTGTAGGTCCATTGCGATGGCGGCAGGCCGAGCGAGGTCAGGATGTAGTTCAGCACGCCGAGCTGAGGGTGGAACATCATCGACCAGACCAGCGCGACGGCGACCGGCGTTGCCATCATCGGCAGGATGAAGACGGTGCGCGCCACGCCGCGCAGCGGGAAGCGCTGGTGGAAACACACCGCCGCGGCGATGCCGAGCACCAGCGGGGCGACCACCGCCAGCACCGAAAAATACAGTGTGCGCAGCAGCGCCCAGCCGAAATCGGGATCGGTGAACAGATGGACGTAGTTTGCCAGTCCGACCCAGCTGGTGCCGGCACCTGGCTGCCACTCGTGCAACGACATGAAGACGGTGAACAGCCAGGGGAAGACGATCACCGCCAGCACCACCGCAGTGCCCGGCGCGGCGAACGCCCAATATCGGCGTGCGTAGTTGCGGCGGCGGCCTGGGACGGACCCGATCGTTCCCGTGCCGGCGGCCGCGGTCAGTGCTGTGGCCATGTCAGGCGGCGTTCGACTTGTCGAGCACCGGCTGGAACGCGGCGGTCGCCTTTTTCAGCTCGGTCGCGGCGTCACCGCCGGCGATCAGGTTGGTCAGCGCGATGCCGATCGTATCGCGGAATTCCGTTACCGGCACGATCTCCGGCAGACCGGGCGCCGAGATTTTCTGGCTTTGCATCACGGTATCCAGCCATTCCTTGCCGAACTTGTTGGCCTGCACGACGGCAGGATCGGTGTAGACGCTGAGCCGTGCCGGGGTGCCCGAGCCGGAGCGCAGCACCTCCGCCATGATCGGCTTGCTGGTGGCCCATTGGCAATACAGGTAGGCGGCGCCCTTGGTCTTGCTGGCGGCCGGAATGGCCATCGCGTCGACGAAGCTGGCCGAATGCTGCGCTTTCGGTCCTTTCGGAACCACGGCGAAGCCCACACTGTCCGCCACCTTCGACGATTTCGGGTCGAGCAGCGGGGCGGAAAAGCCGACGCCATCGAGCCACATGCCGATCTTGCCCTGCGAGAAGCTGGTCTGGCATTCGTTCCAGTTGAAACCGATGCTGCCCGGCGGTGCACAGTCATGCATCAGCTTCTGGTAAAGCTCGGCCGCCCACACCGCCTGCGGCGTGTCGGTCAGCAGCGTCTTGCCGTCCGGGGTTACGGTGTACTGGTCCTGGCCGAGCAGCCAGCTCGTCCACACCGGCACATTGGCGTTCTTCAGGCCGCGGCCGACGAAGCCGTAGGTGCCCTTGTTCTTGTCGGTAAGCTGGCGCGCGACGTCGAGCAGGGCGTCCATGCTGGTGGGGAAGGCCAGGCCGCGCTCCTTGAACAACGCCTTGTTGTAATAGACGATCCACAGGTCGGGATTGATCGGCAACGAATCCATCCGCCCGTCGGCCTGGGTAGCGGTCGTCACGGCCCCGGCGCCGATATCGGCGAAGTCGTAGTCGGGCGCGGTGAGTTTCGGGTTCGCGAGGTACGGACGCAGGTCCTCCAGCCACTTCGCGCGGCCGAACAGCCGCTTGGAAACGTGCAGCGAGACCATCAGGACGTCGAAGCTGGGGTGGCCCGAGGCCATCTCGAGCGCGACTTTCGGGCGTTGCTGCTGTTCGGGGATCTGCTCCGCCCCGACGCTGATGCCGGTCAGGTCCTCGAATTCCTTCTGCTTGCGTTGCAGCACGTCGCTGCGCGGGTTCTTGGTGAGACTGACCTCGATGTGCTGGCCGTTGAACTGCTTCCAGTCGAAGGTCGATTGGGCGGCTGCGACGGTGATGATGGCGGGGGCGGCCAGCAGGCCGGCGGAAGCCTTGAGAATGTCCCGGCGTCGAATCATAATTTCCTCCTGATCCTGGCCTTGTCGGAGGTGCGGTGCTGACTTGCCCGCAGCCGATGGCTGTTCGATCGCTTCTTGCATGCTGACATGTCACAGGCAAGATCGGCCGCCAGGAAACTCACCTGGCCTGGTCGTGGCAGTCTCCGCCGTGTTGCATACGTCCGGGCGGTGCTGATTGAGGCGGGGAGAATCCAGACCCACGGACACCTCGCCCTCACTTCGCGGGTCGAGGCGCGGAGCGACGAGGGTGAGGGTGGTGCCGTGAGCAAGGCCCTCACCCTCGTCGCTCCACGCCTCGACCTCTCCCGCGAAGAGCGGGCGAGGTGGAGTATAGGCGCCCTCCGGATTCGGTTTCCCAGCCGGGACCAACCGGCTACTCAGGGAGGCGAAGGGGATCCCGCGTGTTGAAACAACTGCCGTTGCGCCTGCGATCGGCCGCCTATGCGCTGCGCGGCGGCTTCTTGGTCCGCCCGCTGGTGATCGCCGTCGTGCTCGGCCTGTGCGGCGCCGTGCTGTCGTCGATCGAGGAGGCCAACCCGCTGGCGGCTGCGTGGGTTCCCGTCACGCTGTTCCCCTCGCATGACGACCCGCAGGTCGCCCAGACGATCCTCAGCGTCATCGCCACCTCGATCATGACGGTGGTGTCGATCGTCTTCGCCATCCTGCTGATGACGCTGACGCTCGCCTCGATGCAGTTCTCGCCACGCATACTGATCAGTTTCGTGCGCGACGGCGGCACGCAATGGACGCTCGGCATTTTCCTCGGCACCTTCTGCTATTGCGTGGCCGCGCTGCCGGCCGCGCGCTCGATGCCGCACCCGTTCGCGCCGGTGACGACGGTCTGCGGTGCCATGCTGCTGGCGCTGATGTGCGTCGGGTGGCTGCTGTATTTCATCCACCACATCTCGCAGGCGATCAGTGTCAACCACATCGTCGATCGCATCGCGCGGGAGACGGAGTTGGTGATCGATGAGTTGATGCCGCATCCGATCGCACGCCACGGTCGGCAGGAGCCACCGCCGTTCTTGGCGGAGGAGCCGGAATTCCCGGTGCTGAACGAGGTGTCCGGCTATATCCGCTTCATCGACACCAGGCGGCTGGTGAGCTTCGCCCGGACACACCGCCTGCGGGTGCGCGTCACCCGTTCGGTCGGCCATTTCGTGCCGGCGGGTGTGCCGCTGCTGATGCTGTCGCGGCGCAGCCTGTTGGACCGCGACCACGCCGTGGAGCTGACCGGGGCGTTCGACATCGGGCCGATGCGCACGCTGCAGCAGGATGTCGAGTTCGGTGTCATCCAGATCGTCGACATCGCGCTGCGCGCCATATCGCCGGCGGTCAATGACCCCAGCACGGCGATCAGTTGCATCGACCAGCTTAGCCGCATCCTGATCCGTTGGCTCGGCCGCGCCCGGCCGGAATCGTTGCTGTATCAGCCGCCACATGTGCTGCGCGTGGTGCTGCTGTGGATCGACCTTGATGGATTGCTGAACACGGCGATCGAGCAGATCCGCGCGTATGCCACGACCGACGCCGCGGTCAGCCTGCGGCTGCTGCGGCTGCTGCAGGATGTCGCCGTCACGGTCGAGGGTGCTGCGCTGCGCCAGCGTATCGTCGAGCGCGGCAGGCGCGTGGTCGAAGGCTGCCGGGGCCAGCTGCCGCCCGATGATTTTGCGCGTTTGGAGCAACGCCAGTCGGTGCTCGAAGGGATTGGTGGCAACGCGGGTGCGGCCGAGTTGGCACGTCGCCATCATGCGGCGAGCGTCGACCATATCCAGGTGCACGACCGTCCCGCCAACCCAGCGCTCGATATCAGGTCCCGAAGTGATGGAAGGGTCATCACTTCGGACAAGTGATTTTAGTATCAAACGGAAGCAGTGAACTCAGCCCATGCCGGACATCTGCAGGAGACTGTCGATACATGAACGTTGAAGCACCAGGGCGCAATGCAATTGCGGCGCCGTCGAAAACCATCGATGCCGAAACGGTATGGGAGCCGGGCCGGCCGACCATCGTCGCAGTGCTGGCGGCCTTCGTGACGATATGGGCGGTCTATCTGACGATCACCGAGGCGCCCGGCGCAATTAAGCACGACATGGCGGAGGCATACGCCTGGGGACGGGAATTCCAACTTGGCTACAACCAGCACCCGCCGTTCTGGGCCTGGATGTGCGGCCTGTGGTTTCTCGTGTTTCCGCGCACCGGATGGGCCTTCGCGCTGCTGAGCAGCGTGAACGCGGGCATCGGCTTGTGGGGCGCGTGGAGGCTGATCGGCGACTTCGCCGGCGGCCGCAAGCGCATGGCGGCCTGGCTGCTGCTGCTGCTCACGCCGCTTTATACGTTCTATGCCTATAAGTACAACGCCAACACCATATTTCTGTCGATTTGGCCCTGGACTCAGCACTACTTCATGAAATCGGTGCGGGATCGGAAGTTCGCGGACGCCATGGGCCTTGGCATATGTGTCGGTCTTGCCTTGATGTCCAAGTATTATGCGACGATCCTGGTCGCGACCTGCCTGCTGGCCACTCTGCAGCATCCCGCGCGGTGGAAATACCTTGCGTCGGCGTCGCCCTATATCTCCTCGGCCGTGGCGGCGCTGATCTGCGCGCCGCACGTTGCGTGGCTGCTGACCAATCGGGCGCCTCCGCTGCGCTATCTCGCCAACATTTCCGGCGAGCCGTGGGGTGGCGTGACCGTTCTTGCGGTGAAAACCCTGATCGGCGCACTGGGCATGAATCTCGGGGTCTTCCTGGTTGTCGGGCTGGTTGCCTGGATATCGCGGAGCGACGGGTCCGCGACGTTCAGCCGCGACGCGCGCAGCCCGCAGCTTCGCGTGCTTGCAACGCTTGCCCTGGCGCCGCTGTTTCTGACGATGGCGGGCGCCCTGGCGCTGCGCACGCGGAGCATGCCGGAAATGACGATCGGAACCTTCGCGCTGTTGCCGCTGCTGACGATTGAACTCGCCGCCCTGCGGGATATCGATCGGCTCTATCGGATCGCCTTCCGGCTGGCCGGAGTGCTGACCCTTGGGGCACTTGCGCTGTCGCCGGCGATCGCGGCGGCGCGCACGTATTTGTCATCCACGGCGATGAAGGTCGCACCGCTGCAGGAAGTGGCAACCGCGGCGACCCGGCTTTGGCACAAGCACACGTCTTTGCCGCTCGCCTATGTCGGGGGCAGCGATTGGTATGAGAATGCGATCGCTTTCTACAGTACGGATCGGCCGCACGTGTTCCTGCACTTCGATTATTCCCGCAATGCCTGGGTTACGCCGGAGGCTCTGGCGAAACATGGGTTGCTTTCGGTGTGCGTCAGCGATGACCGTGTCTGCCTGGCCGAGACAGCGCCCTTCGTAACGCCGGACACGACGCGGACCGAGGTAACGTTGGCCCATCGGTTTTGGGGACATGTTGCCGCGCCGATGCATTACGTGGTGACGATCATTCCACCACGCGTCTGATCCCGGTTGGCGTTCGCTTGGGGGCGTGACGTATTACCAGGCGTCCGAATGATCGACTCTTCGTTGCTGGCCCCCGTCGTGCTGGCCCCCGGGTCAAGCGCCCGAGGGCAGGCTCCAGCCGGTATTCACGACTTTCTTTGCTGCAACGAAGGCAAGTCGTGGATACCGGCCTTCGCCGGCATGACGGGGGTAGCGGCCCGTGCGTCAAACCGTCCGCGTGTTGTCAGCCGCATTCGTCCCCGATCTGCACCGAAACCGGCCGCAGGTCGGGTGACCATTCGACGGCCCCCTCGGCCAGCCGCACGCCGTGCACCGCCAGTGCCGGTGCCAGCAGCGCGCGCGGATTGGCCGAGGCCAACCCGATCGCCTCATTCGCCGACGCGATGCTCCAGGCGACGACGTTGCGCACCGCCTGGTCCAGCTCCAGCGACGAGCCGGCAAGCACCAAGGCCCCGGGCACGCGCACCGCACCGTCGGCCGCGCGCTCGATCGCCATTCCGGCCAGTTCGTAGTGCCCCTGCAGCGCCGCGGCAGCCGCCGTCGCGTCGGTGACCAGGATTGTTCGCGCCAGGCCTTTCGCCCGCAGCAGCGCCCGCAGCGCGAAGGGCGGGACATGGATGCCGTCGGCGATGAAGCTGGCGCTCAGCCGGTCCTCGGCGAGTTGGGCCAGCAACGGATTGTCGAATTTCGGCAGCAGATGCGGCAGGCCGTTGCCGAGATGCGTGCTGAGCACCACGCCCAGGTCCGCCGCGTGCGCTACCTCGGCCGAGCGCGCGGCCGAGTGGCCGATCGCCACCAGCGTGCCACGCTGACGCGCCCAGGCGATCAGTGTCCCTGCGCCCGGGCGCTCGGGCGCCAGCGTCAGCAGCAGGATGGGTCGACGCAGGCCGGCGGCCAGGCGATCCAGCAGAGCGGGCTCGGCCGCGATCATCGCTGCGGGCGGATGGCAGCCGGCGTAGCCCGGCGTGGGATTCAGGAACGGCCCCTCCAGATGGTAGCCGGGAACCATGACCGGTCCGAGCCGCGAGCCCGCCACCGCTGCGTCCAGCGCGGCGAAGCGGGCGGCCAGCATGTCTTCAGGCGCGGTGATCAGCGTCGGCAGGCAGCTTGTCACGCCGGCGCGCAGCATCGCCTGCAGCGCGTGATCCAGCGCGTCGGCGGTCAGTGCGGTGCTGTTGAAATCGACGCCGGCGAAGCCGTTCACCTGCAGATCGATCAGGCCAGTGCTGCGCATGGCGTGACGTTGATCGCGCCGCCGAAACCCTGTCAATCGATTGGACCGGCCAGCAGCAGCTCTCAATGCGATTGAGTCGCGGTCGCGGCGACGAGGGTGAGTCCGGAATGCAACAGTCGGCAGTGAACTGATTGGCCGCCGCAAAAAACGGATTCGCACAAGCGCCGGAACGGGATTCCTGGCGCTCATGCCTGCGCTCGATTCGCTGCTCGGATCATTGCAGGGGTGCCTGGACCGGTTCCCGGACAAGCGCCGCGGCATGAACCTGACCTACGGCATCGGCGACATCGGCATGGCGGCCTTCTCGGTGTTCTTCATGCAAAGCCCGTCGTTCCTGGCGCATCAGCGCCAGCTGGAGGAAGGCCACGGCCGCTCCAACTGCGCCAGCCTTTTCGGTATCGCCAAAATCCCCTCCGACAACCACATCCGCGACATGCTCGATCCGGCCACGCCAGCGCTGCTGCGTCTGGTGTTCGCCGAAACCATCGAGCAACTCAGGCAAATCGACGGCGGCCTCGACATGTTCCGCCGGCTCGATGGGCGGGTGTTGATCGCGCTGGATGGCAGCGAGTATCACTGTTCGCGGAAGATCCATTGCCGGCACTGCTCGACGCGGGTCAGAGGCAATCGCGGAACGGAATATTACCACAGTGTGCTGGCCGCCACATTGGTGGCACCCGGGCACGATAAGGTGATCCCGCTGGAGCCGGAATTCATCGTCCCGCAAGATGGGGCGGAGAAGCAGGATTGCGAGAACATGGCGGCCAAGCGGTGGTTGGCCGCCCACGCCCAGCGCTACGCCGCGCTTGACCCGGTCTATCTCGGTGACGATCTGTTCTCTCGCCAACCGCTCTGCCAGGCGGTGCTGGATAG
>DASRQX010000046.1:0-4138 GCA_035696165.1 Acetobacteraceae bacterium
CTTGACCCCGGCACCGTCACCCAAGCCGGATGCAGTGGTGCCGTTTAAGCACTCAATCGCAGCAACCGAACACGGAAGGGAAGGTGGCGAGATGAGCGAATTTCCACTTGACGGGGGACACCTCATATGAGTCGTGGATACTGCTCGGAGCCTGCCCTCGAGCACTTGACCCGGGGGCCGGCATGACAAGGGCAGTACCGCAGGGTCGATCATTTGGGGCTGGTATTAGTTGCTGAAACCCAGGTCTGCTCAGGGTCCAACATGGCCCGGCCACGCGAAGCGGGTTCGTGCATGGGTCGAAACCGGCCGTTCAGACTGAGCCGCCCTCGTCTGCCGCCGCTTTTGGTGGGCAGGTGACGTCAAGCTGACCCACTGGGCATTTCCGCACAATGCTGCGTGAGGTGCGCTGGATAAGCCCGGGCGTGATGTGCTGTGGGGATCCGACGTGACGCGACGCGGCGTGGCACGGGCATGACGTGCTGTGGGACCGCCGGCCACGACCAACGCCCCTTTAGTTAACGCCCGGCAAGGTCGTCCCCTAGCCGAGCATCCCCAGGAAAGTCAGCAACGCCGGCACCACGACCTCCGGTGCATCTTCCTGGATATAGTGGCCCGCGTCGGTCACCTGGATCACCGGTGCCTTCGGCCACAACCCGGCGAAATCGGCCAGCGCCAGCGCCGGAGGGATCGCGCGGTCCAGCATTCCCTCGATCAGCAGCGCGGGCTTGTCGCGCAACGCTGGCGCGCCGGCCGCGCCCTGCCGCACGAAATCCCGAATGCGGCCCAGCGCCAGGTCCAGCGGAAACGCGATCGCCCCCTTGCAATCCGCCGGCGTCGGGAACGGCGCGGCGTAGGCCCGGATGAAGGTGGGATCGACGCGGTCCAGCCGCTCCAGCCCGACCAGTTGCATCACCGACAGGATGGTGGAGCCGAGTTGCGACAGCACCGCCTCGGTCCGGCCGGAGGCCATTCCGTCGACGATCCAGCGGAACCACGGGGTCTCCAACGGATTGGGCAGGTCCCGCCGCCCGGCGGTGCCGTAGCCGACCACGGTGTTCATTAGCACCAGGCTGTGGATGCGCCCAGGATTGCGCACCGCGTAGCCGATGCCGATCGGGCCGCCCCAGTCCTGCATCACCAAGGTGATATCGTGCAGATCCAGCGCCCCGATCAGCGCGCCGAGGTTTTCGACATGGGTGCGCAGAGTATATTCGCGGTCACCGGGCGTTTCGCTTTTGCCGAACCCCATGTGGTCCGGCACGACCACACGGTTGGCCGCCGCCAGCACCGGAATGAAGCGCCGCCAGATATAACCCCAGGTTGGCTGCCCATGCAGCAGCACGATCGGCCGGCCCTGCCCCTGGTCGACGTAATGCTGGCGGAACCCGGCGGCATCACAAAACCGTGCTGCGAACGGCCAGGTGCCGTCGAAATCGTCTTCCGGCGGGATCATCCTGCGCCCCTCTTGCTATGCCCCTTCGCGGCTCTCCGCGCCCCGCAACTACCGAGTCGGCAGTAGGGTGGGTAAGCTCTTGCGCCACCCACCTGCCTTACCCCACACCGCCATCGTCGCGCGTAAAGCGGTGGGGGACGCAAGACCTTACCCACCCTACTACCGGCGCGGCATGGCAACCACGGGCCAGCGCGCCAATGCCGGTTGTCAGCGGCGAGACAGCTTGGTACGACCCGCCACCACCTGATCGCACGGATGACAGAGCCATGGTCGAGCACCGCATCGCCTCCATTCCCGCCGACGGCATCGGGCCGGAGGTGATTAGCGCCGGGCTGGAAGTGCTGGACGCGGTGGCGGCGCGCGACGGCGGCTTCACCCTGAGCGTGGCGCATTACGATTGGGGATCGAACTACTACCGCAAGCACGGCGGCTTCATGCCGGCCGATGCGATGGCCTGGCTGCGCACGGCCGACGCGATCTATTTCGGCGCCGTCGGCGATCCGGACATTCCGGACGACGTGACCCTGTGGGGGCTGCGGCTGCCGATCTGCCAGGGACTGGACCAGTACGCCAATGTGCGTCCGACGCGCATCCTGCCGGGCATCACCTCGCCGCTGCGCGATGTCGGCCCGGGCGATCTCGACTGGGTGATCGTGCGCGAGAACAGCGAGGGCGAGTATGCCGGCCACGGCGGGCGCGCCCATCGCGGCCTGCCGATCGAAGTCGCTACCGAAACGGCCATCTTCACCCGCGCCGGCGTCGAACGGATTATGCGCTATGGGTTTGAGCTGGCGCGCGGCCGGCCGCGCAAGAAGCTGACGGTCGTTACAAAGTCGAATGCACAGCGCCACGGCATGGTGTTCTGGGACGAGATCGCCGCGCTGGTGTCGTTTGATTATCCGGACGTGAGCTGGGACAAGGAACTGGTGGACGCGATGACCATGCGCATGGTCCGCCATCCGCGCACGATCGATACGGTGGTGGCGACAAATCTGCACGCCGATATTTTGTCGGACCTGGCGGCGGCACTGGCCGGTTCGCTGGGGATTGCGCCGACGGCGAATGTCGATCCCGAGCGGCGCGGGCCGTCGATGTTCGAGCCGATCCATGGTTCCGCGTTCGATATTACCGGCAAGGGCATCGCCAACCCGGTGGCGAGCTTCTGGACCGGGGCGATGATGCTGGAGCATTTGGGCGAGAAGCCGGCCGCCGCGCTGCTGATGCGCGCGGTGGAGCAGGTCTGCGCGGCGGGGATCCTGACGCCCGATCTCGGCGGCAAGGCGACGACGAAGGAAGTGACGCGCGCGGTTTGCGAGGCGGTGCGCGGGATGAACGCGTAGCGCATTCCGCCGACTTCGCCGCACCCAATGCCAATCAACGGGAAATGACCGGCTGCCGGTTATCACAGGAATCTCAATTTGGATCGACATCCGGCCGTACTGCCAATGCCGCAACAAACGGAGGACAACGCCAATGGCTCAAGAGCCCATTCGTTTCGATGACGGAGCAGCGTACGAACGCGGGATGGGCAGTTGGAGCCTGCTCGCGGGACAGATCTTCCTCGATTGGATGGCACCTGCCTCCGGCCTGCGATGGGTCGACGTCGGCTGCGGCAGTGGCGCCTTCACCGAGCTGCTCGTCCAGCGATGCGCGCCAGCCGAAATCCAAGGGATCGATCCGTCCGAAGCACAACTCACTTTCGCACGCACGCGCCCGGCGGCGCGCGGTGCGACATTTCTCCAGGGCGACGCCATGGCATTGCCCTTCGAGGCCGGCCGGTTCGACGCCGCCGTCATGGCCCTGGTGATCTTCTTCGTTCCCGAACCCGCCAAAGGCGTCGCCGAGATGGCGCGCGTGGTTCGCCCAGGCGGCATCGTTGCGGCATACGCATGGGATATGGCCGGTGGCGGATTCCCCTTCGACCCGATCCACGCCGAATTGCGCGCCCTGGGCGTCACGCCGCCGCTGCCGCCTAGCCCCGATGCCTCACGCCTGACGGCACTGCATGATCTGTGGACGGGCGCGGGACTTGAGGCGGTCGAGACCCGCGAAATCCCTGTGCGACGGACCTTCGCCGATTTTGAAGAATTCTGGAACTCGAGCACCATCACGGGCAGCATCCGACCGACCCTCGCCGCGATGCCGGCCAGCGAGGTCGAACTATTCAAGGCACGCGTGCGCGCACGCATGTCAGCCGACGTCTCTGGACCTGTCACACATCAGGCGCGCGCCAACGCGATAAAGGGCCACGTGCCAACGTCGGCGTAATTGCGAAATAGCGCCACGGTTTGCACGCATTCGCACTGTGGCCGAGGTGGCCCGCGCCTGGACGGATCGGACCGGATCAGCGGACGGTCGGTACAATGCTGTTATGACAACGAAAGAAGGGGCCGCCCGCCCGGCCCCTTCGTTCAGTCCTACGGTAAAACGCGTCAGGCCGCCTTGGCACCTGCCGCCACGTTGACGGCAGTGTCGTTGGCAATCGCCGTCGGCACGCCACCGCCGATCGCAATCTTGCGCGGCTTCAGCGCTTCCGGCACCACACGCTTCAGGCCGACATGCAGCAGCCCGTCGCTCAGGTCCGCGCCCTCGACCACCATGTGGTCGGCGAGCACGAAGCGGCGCTCGAACGCACGGCCGGCGATGCCGCGATACAGCACCTCGGTCCCCTGCCCTTCGGCGGTC
>DASRQX010000047.1:0-8392 GCA_035696165.1 Acetobacteraceae bacterium
GCCGAGCGGAACGTTGCGTGAGGGCGCGGGCAGGGGAAGGATCGTCGTACCGAGATGAATATCTTTGGATAAAGGAGACGCCGGATGCTGATCGTCGATGGCCAGATTCATCTCTGGGAAAAGGGTACGCCGTCCCCGCAACATCGCCAGGAGCCGTTTTCCGCGGAGCAGGCGATCACCGCGATGGACCAGGCCGGGGTGGACCGGGCGCTGGTCCACCCGGTGCTGTGGGATCCCGACTCGAACGAATTGGCCATTGCAGCGGTGCGCAAATACCCCGACCGCTTCGCCATCATGGGATGGTTCTATCTCGACGACCCGAGGGGTCGCGACCTCGTCGCGCATTGGAAGGAGCGGCCGGGCATGCTCGGCCTGCGCTTCTATTTCAACGAGCGGCACAAGCGGGAGTGGATGACCGACGGCAGCCTCGACTGGCTATGGCCGGCGGCCGAGCGGGCCGGCGTGCCGGTGGCGCTCGCCGCCGCGTTGTTCCTGCCGATTGTCGGCCAGATCGCCGAGCGTCACCCGGGGCTCAAACTGATCGTCGACCACATGGCCGTGCCGCCGGGGAGCCGCGGCGAATCTGCCTATCGCCTCCAGCCCGAGCTGTTGGCGCTCGCCAAATACCCCAACGTCGCGGTCAAGGCGACCGGCCAGCCCGGCTACGCGGAAGACGCGTATCCGTTCCGCAGCTTCCATGAGCATTTGCACCGCGTCTTCGACGCGTTCGGTCCGGATCGGATGTTCTGGGGCACCGACGTCACGCGGATGCCCTGTTCCTGGCGGCAATGCGTGACCGTGTTCACCGAGGAGCTGCCCTGGCTGAAAGGTCGCGATCTCGACCTCGTCATGGGCGAAGCCCTGTGCAACTGGGTGGGCTGGCGCCTTCCCGGCTGAGCGGCATCAAACATGAAGATTTTTGCAGGCCCCGTGACGCGCAGGGTAGATGGTTTCTCTGTGGCCATCGGCCGGTAGTCGGTTCAGCGCCGACACCGGTCACTCTCGGCAGCAAGCAAATCTACGCATCTGTTCGGCCAGTTTCTGCCAGGTGCTCAACCAGTCGTCGTGTATGTGTGGGCAGGATATCGAGGCCGCGCACGCAGACAATTAGTTGCCGCGTAGCCCATGTATCTATGAGCCGCAGCATGCCGAGCGCCATGGTTCGCCGACAGCGCCGCGCGGCCGTTTCCGGCACGACAGCGATTCCCACGCCACGCTCCACCATGCGGCAAACAGAATCCAGTCCGCGAAGCCGAATACGCGGGTTGAGGGATCGGCCAAGACGCGTCGCTTGCCATGCGAGATGCTCCGCAAGCGCACTCCCCGCAACTAGGCCGACAAACTCCTCATCGAGCACATCAACAAATGCTATGTCACGCCGGCTCTCAAATGCATGGCCGCGCGGCACCACGACCACGAGCCTGTCGATGCGAAAAGGGTAAGTCTCCAGCCCCTCCGCACCAGCCAAGTCAGTTAGCACCCCAATATCGGCGTGGGCCTGCGCCACGGCCGGCGCTATCTCGTGACTGAGTCGCTCCTCCAACGCAATATCAACGCCGGGATTGGCGGCAAGCCAGCCGGCGAGTGCGTCCGGAAGGTATTCTTCCAGCGCCGTCGTGTTCGCCATTAACCTGACGTGGCCCCGCACCCCTCCGCGCGCGTGTTCGCGCAGATCGCCGCGCAATCGCTCCATTTGCGCCAAAACGAGTTGGGCGTGGTGACAGAGCGCCGCACCGGCGGGTGTCGGTTGTACGCCTCGCCGATGTCGTTCCAACAAGGCTGTTCCAAGTGCCTCCTCCATCCCTCTCACACGTGCGCTTGCCGAGGGGAGAGAAATGGCTGCGCGCGAGGCACCAGCGGTAATGCTGCCCTCTTCGACCACGGCGGCGAATAGGCGCAAGTCGGTCAGGTCGAAATGCATGGCGCACCTCCCTCGGATGGCCATTCTGCCTATGTTACCGACGAAGGCACGGTTACAGAATGGCTCATTGTGGTTGCTGTAACCGGGAGCCAAATCTGCCGGCATGCCTAACCCGATCATCCGACTTGGCGTCGTTGCCGCTGCATTGGTGCTGGCGGGATTGGTCAAGGGGTTCACTGGCCTCGCCCTCCCCACGGTCGGAATCGGCCTGCTCAGCCTGACGATGCCTCCTGCCCACGCCGCAGCCCTCATCGTAGCGCCGGCGTTCATAACGAATGTCTGGCAGATGATCAGCGGGTCCGGCCTTGGAAAACTCATCCGACGACTTTGGCTGATGCAGTTGGGGGTTTGCCTTGGTACGTGGGCCGGCGCAGGTCTGATGACTGGCTCCCAAGCGGGATTGGCATCGGTCGCATTGGGCGTCGCCCTCCTGGTTTACGCAGCCATTGGTTTGATGAATGTGCGTGTGCCGCAAGTGCCGGCTTCGGCCGAGTGGTGGCTTGGACCTTTTGTCGGAGGTGCAACGGGCCTCATGACCGCCGCCACGGGCGTCTTTGTAATACCAGCCGTGCCATACCTTCAGGCGCTGAGCTTCGACCGGGAAGACCTTATGAAGGCGCTCGGCCTGTCTTTCACGGTCTCGACGGTTGCACTTGCTTGGTCTCTGGCCGGCTCCGGAATACTTGACCTTAGCACCGGCCTCTATTCGCTCCTGGCCCTCGTCCCCGCTCTGGCTGGAATGCTTGCGGGTCAACGCTTGCTCCGCGTCGTGCGGCCCGAAACATTCCGGCGCTGGTTTTTTTCGGGAATGGTGCTTCTCGGGGCGGACTTGGCGATGAGAGGGATGCTCTGACGAAGGGCAGTTCAGGGGCACGCGCGACCACTATTATCTCGTGCAACAGATGGCCTAGTCCGCGCAAAGCAGCCTGGAATTATCGGAGACCGAACATGCATGCAGTTACTGGAATTACCGGGCAGGTCGGTGGCGGCGTTGCGCGCACTCTGCTGGATACTGGCCTGTCCGTTCGCGCCGTTGTGCGCGACGCCGCTAAGGGGGTCGCCTGGCAGGAGCGCGGCTGCGAGGTCGCCCTTGCCGAAGTGAATGACGTCCCAGCACTGACCGCCGCCTTCACCCACGTGAACGGCGTATTCGTGCTGATTCCCTCGAACTTCGACCCGATGCCGGACTTCCCCGAGGTCAAGGCCATCATCACCGCCCTGACGACGGCGATAGAAGCCTCGAAGCCACCCAAGGTTGTCTGTCTCTCGACCATCGGCGCGCAGGCGACGCAGCCGAATCTGCTCAACCAACTCGGCTTGGTGGAGCAGGCGCTGGGTACCCTGTCGGTGCCAGTCTGCTTCCTACGGGCCGCTTGGTTCATGGAAAATGCGGCCTGGGATGTCGCACCAGCGCGCGATCTAGGTGTCGTGCCCAGCTTTCTGCAGCCTCTCGACAAACCCGTGCCAATGATCGCGACGACCGACATTGGCCACCTAGCAGCTGCGCTCCTGCAAGAGACATGGACGGGGTGCCGCGTCGTCGAACTGGAGGGACCGCGACGCATCACTCCTAATCAAATCGCCGAAATCTTTGCCAAAATCCTCGGCCGTCCGGTACGCATGGAAGCCGTTCCCCGTGATGCCTGGGAGGGACTGTTCGCTTCGCAGGGGACGAAGAACCCGACGCCGCGCGCGCAGATGCTCGACGGCTTCAACGAGGGCTGGATTGAGTTCGAGAATGGCGAACAGGGCTCGCTCAAAGGCCAAACCGAGATAGAGACCGTGCTCAGGCAGCTTGTGGCGCGCGGATGATGGAGCGTTTGGCCCTATTGCCGAACGTTTGCCAGCCGGCCATCAAAGGGCCGCTTCTGGCCCGACTGAGCCGCCCGGAGCCTTCCGCGGGAAGGTCCGAGAAGGGGCAAATTGCGGCATGGCCATGGTGCGGAAATGAAGCCTTATGTGATTTGCCACATGAACGCGTGCGTCGACGGCCGCATTCTCGGCAGCCGGTGGCGGCCCGCCGAGAACCGAATGCCGGGGCTGTTCGAGCGCCTGCACGAAGAGCTCGGCGGCGGCTCCTGGCTGATCGGCCGGGTGACCGGCAGCGAATACGCCAAGACCGCGGCGTACTCCGATTACACCGACCAGACCTATCCGCGGGAACTTTGGTTCGCCCGGCGTGGTGCCGACGCCTACGGCATCGCGCTCGATGCGCAGGGCAAGATCGCCTGGGGACGATCCGACATCGGCGGCGATCCGATCGTCGCGGTGCTGACGGAACGGGTCTCCGACGCGCATCTGGCGGGCCTGCGCCAGGATGGCGTTTCCTACATCTTCGCCGGCGAGCAGGGGCTCGATCTGGGATTGGCGTTGGAGATCCTGAACCGCGAGTTGGGGCTCGAACGCCTGCTGCTCGAAGGCGGCGGCGGCTCGAACGGGGCGTTTCTGCGGGCCGGCCTGATCGACGAGATCAGCCTGGCGATCTGCCCCGCAATTGATGGCGCGAAGGGCGCGCCGAGCATCTTCGACTCCAGCGAGGAGGATTCCGGCACCCCAGCGCCGATCCGCTCAATGACGCTGGCGAGCACCGAGGTGTTGGAGGGTGGTGCGGTTTGGCTGCGCTACCGGCTCCAAAACGGCTGACGCGCGGCGGCAGACGCGTTAGCGCGTCATTGCGAGGAGCCCGCAGGGCGACGCCGCAATCTCGTGCCATGGAGTCCCCGCGGCCCGAGATTGCTTCGTCGCTTCGCTCCTCACAATGACTACCCGAAGATCAGGCGGCCGGCATGCGGTACAGCGCGCACAGCTTGTTGCCATCGGGATCGCGGAGATAGGCGAGATACATCTGGCCGGCGGCCCCTTGGCGCACCCCAGGCGGGTCTTCGATCGTCGTGCCGCCGTTCGCGACCCCGGCCTTGTGCCATGCGTCGACCTGTTCCCGACCGCTCATCGAGAAGCCGATCGTGCCGCCATTGGCATGGGAGGCAGGCTTGCCGTCGATCGGTTTGGAAACCATGAAGCGCCCGCCATTGTGCGTGTAGGCCAGCCGGCCTCTGGCGTCCTCAGTCCCGGGCTGGCCGCCCATCGCGACAAATAGGGCATCGTAGAATTTCTTCGACCGCGTGGTGTCGTTGCTCCCGATCATGACATGGCTGAACATTCCGTTTTCTCCTCATCAGAACCCACATGCGCCCGCCGTCTCCGCCCGCAGGCAGAACACGGTTTATAGCCTGGCGGCACGATGCTCGGCAAAAGAGTAACATCTCACCCACCCCCATTGCCATCCCGGCCGCCTGTGATAGCTGGGCTATGCTATGGTTGCCGCCCCCAGCACAGCACGAGGTTTAGCGGGTGACGACAGCGAAGCCGCCGATACGCCTCGGCTTCTTCACCCGCCTGCTCGATCAGGCGGACGCGGCCGAGCGCTACCGTTTAGCCATCGCGCAGATCGTGCATGCCGAAAGCTGGGGGTTCGATTCTGCCTGGGTCGCGCAGCACCATTTTCACGAGGACGAAGGCGGCCTGTCGGCACCCTTCGTGTTCCTGGCCCAGGTCGCTGCGCAGACCACGCGGATCCGCCTGGGGACCGGGATCGTCACCCTGCCGCTGGAGCTGCCGATCCGGGTGGCGGAGGATGCCGCGGTGCTCGACCTGATGTGTGGCTGCCGCCTGGAGGTGGGGGTCGGGCCCGGCGGCAACCTGTCGGCCTACAAGGCGTTCGGGCTGGACAGCGCCGAGCGCACGGCGCTGCTGGTTCGGCATCATCGCGTGCTGCTCGACGCCTGGGCGGGGCGGCAGCTGCTCGGCGGCGACCGACTGTATCCGCCCAATCCCGGCCTGGTGGATCGCGTCTGGCAGGCGACCTTCACCGTGGCCGGCGCCCGGCGGGCCGGCGCGGCGGGCGACGGGCTGATGCTGTCGCGCACGCAGCCCAGACCGGCGGAGGCGCCCCATTTGTCGCTACCCGACATCCAGCATCCGATGATCGACGCCTATTTGGAGGCGCTGCCCCGGGGCCGCGCGCCACGCATCCTGGCCTCGCGCACCGTGTTCGTCGCCGACGACCGCAAGGAGGCGATGCGGCTGGCTGAAATCGGCCTGGCGCGGCAGCGGGCACGGTACGCCGCGATCGGTCGCACGGTATTTGTCGAGGGCATGTCTGTACACGACCAGATCGCCGCCATGGATATCCATGTCGGCAACCCGGACGACGTGATCGCCTCGTTGCAAGCCGACAGCACGCTGGCCCGCGCCACCGATATGACCGTTCAATCGCATTCGATCGATCCACCGCATCAATTCATCCTGCGGTCGATCGAACTGGTCGCCGGCGCGGTGGCGCCAGCGTTGGGCTGGGTGCGCAACGACGGCGAGGCCGCGCGGCAAGTCGCGTGACGGCGGGCAAGGGAAGGATGGCAATGCCAGTGATGGATCCAGGGATTGATGGGGACGTCATCGACACGCTGGCCGGGATTAAGCCTGGCTCCGCGCTGGACGCGATCCGCCACCGACGGCCGGATGCGCGCAACCAGGCGCAGGCCAGCTATCGCGCGCTCTTCGCACCGGAACTTCCTGGCAATGTCACCGCAACAGAGCGTTTTGCAGTGGCCGCCTTCGTCACGGGCCTGCATGGCGGCGCGGAGACCGCGGCGTTCTACGCCGCCGGTCTGGCCGCCGGCGGGGCTTCGCCGGAATTGCGCCGGGCGATCGAAACGGCGATCGCGGCGGCCAAGGGGCAAGGCCCCTATGGCTCCTATCCCGACGGCCCGCTGAGCCGCGAGGACACCACCGGACCGACCCATCGTGTCGCGCCGGAAATTCGCCGCGCGCTGGGACCGCGTCTGGCCGCGGCGTTCGATCACATGCACCTGCTGGTGTTCCACCCGCGTGACGCCGCGCCGGCGGCGCTGCAGGACTTGCTGGATGCCGGGTGGTCTACCACCGACATCGTGACGCTGTCGCAGATCGCCGCGTTCCTGTCGTTCCAGATCCGGGTGGTCGCCGGCTTGCGCGTGCTGTCTTTGCATACCCTGGCCGGCGCCACCTGACACACGAGATTCAATCATGCCCGATACGGTTCTCGAACCGCCGCCGCACACGGTCCCCGCCGTCTTCACCCGGGCGCTGCTCGATTGGCTGCCCTGGCTCGAGCCGCTGGCGATCGAGGCGTTGACCGAACGGCACATGGCAGGCCTGGTGGATGCCGCGCGGGTGAAATCGCCGTATTTCCGGCTGCTCGCGCGCGAACCGGACGCACTGCGGTCCCGCACGCTGACCGACAAGGACATTTTTTACAACGCCGATGCCGGCCTGCCGCGGGCCGAGCGCGAGTTGGCCGCCGCCGCGACATCTCGCTTTAACGGCTGTATCTACTGCGCCTCGGTGCATGCGCGGTTCTCCGCGACCTATTCGAAGCGCGAGGCGGACGTGCAACGGCTGTTGGACGACGGCGTAAACACCGATCTCGGCGAGCGCTGGAACGCGATCGTCGCCGCTTCGGTGGCGCTGAGCACGACGCCGATCACGTTCGGATCGCAGCATGTGGAGCGCCTGCGCCGTGCCGGGCTGGATGACTTGGCGATAGCGGACGTGATCCATGCCACGGCGTTCTTCAACTGGGCCAATCGGTTGATGCTATCGCTCGGCGAGCCGGCCGTGGCAGCCGGAACATAGCGCCCGGACCGCCCGCGACAGTCCGGCCGAGGCGACCATCTAGACTGCGTTAGCATTCCCGGGGCCGAGGAGGGACGCAATCCCGAGGCAGATTATCAATGCATGAGATGCAGCGGTACAGCCGCGGAGATGACGAATCTACACTGGGGCGGCCGCCTCTCTGGCCTGACCTAGACAGCAGCTTAGGGGCAAGTCCTGCCCTCTTTTGCGCCTCGCCTCGCCTCGCATCGCAGGCAGCCCAGCGCCGTAACCAGACAATCGGCTCCGTTGACATCCAGACGCTGGGCAGTTGAGTCGGAAAGCGATTTCTCTACCGATCTGGTCTAGGACTCTGCTTGAACCGCTTTCGCCATTTCATTTGACCTCTGAGGGCTGTGAGCTCGAACCTCACAACTTCCACCAATTTTTCAAAGGCTTACGGGGCGCGTCGCAATGACCTGTCAGAGGCCAGGAACCACACAGCAACCAGAAGGAAAACCACGATCATGTCGACCGACCGCGACCCGTTCGCCCTCGCCGGCGAGCATCCCCTCGATCCCGTCGCAGAAGCCGCCGCCCGCTGGCGCGCTTCAATGGACCCGGCCCTTCAGGCGATCGCTGAATGGCAGCGGCTTTGCGATAGCGACCCCGATGGTTTCAGCCCGAAGGCTTACAATTTCTGGCGAGACGTCGTGGCGAAGGTGAAGCCGACCACGCTGCAGGGGGCGATCGCGCTGCTTCGGGTCATCAACAACGGCGACGCCCATCCCGATGAATTGGACAACGCAATTTCCTTTTTAGCGGAAATGGGCGCGGCCC
>DASRQX010000048.1:0-33538 GCA_035696165.1 Acetobacteraceae bacterium
AAGTTTCCGGCCCTGAAGGTTGTGCTGATCGAATCCGGCTTCACCTGGCTGCCGGCGCATCTGTGGCGGCTGACGAAGTTCTGGCGCGGACTGCGCATGGAGGTCCCCTGGGTGGATCGAGCGCCGGCGGACATCGTGCGCTCCAATGTCCGGCTGACGATCCAACCGTGCGACGCGCCGCCGACCACGGAAGCGTTCCAGCGGCTGCTCGATCACATGGGTTCCGATGAGTTGTTGCTGTTCTCCACCGACTATCCGCATTGGCAATTCGACGGCGACGCGGTGTTGCCGGAGGGCTTGTCACCGGAGCTGACGCGGAAGATCATGTTCGACAATCCGCGGGAGACTTACTCCCGCCTGACTGAAACGGTTCCCAGCCTGTCGGAGACAGTTCAATGAACGTGCAGGTCGCGTCTGCGCCGACGATCCAGCCGGCGAACACATCGAAGCTTGCCATTGCCGACGGCGATATCCATCCGCAGCGCAAATCGGCCGCGGACCTGTTTCCGTTCCTGGAGCAGCGCTGGAAGGAGCACCTGCAGACCTTCGGCAGCCGGCCGCGGCAGGCCTATCAGGCCGGCCCGGCCTATCCGAAAAGCCAACCCAACGCCTCGCGCCGCGTCGCATGGCCGCCCGAGGGCGGACGGCCCGGCAGCAGCCTGGCGTTCCTGCAGAAACAGTTGCTGGACGAGAACAACATCCAGCTCGGCATCCTGAACGCGACCGGCGACAACGGATCGAGTTTCCAGAATCGCGAGTTCGGGGCTGCGGTGTGCGCCGCCACCAACCTGTGGCTGGAGGCGGAATGGCTGTCGAAAGAGCCGCGCCTGCGGGGCTCCATCGTGGTGCCGTACGAAGACACCGAGGCGGCCGTGAAGGAGATCGAGCGCTGGGCCGGCGATGAACGGTTCGCCCAGGTGCTGATGGTCACGCGCACCGCCGACCCGCCGGGGCAGAAGCGCTACTGGAAGATCTACGAGGCCGCGGCGGCGGCCAACCTGCCGGTCGGCGTGCACGCGTTCGGCTTCGGCGGCTACCCGGTCAGTGGCAGTGGCTGGCCGTCGTTCTACATCGAGGACATGGTCGGGCACGCGCAGTCGGCGCAGTCCTTCCTGACCAGCCTGGTGATCGAGGGCGTGTTCGAGCGCATCCCGAATTTCCGGCTGGTGCTGATCGAGTCCGGGTTTGCGTGGCTGCCCTCGTTGGCCTGGCGGCTGGACAAGTTGTGGCGCCGGCTGAAGGTGGAAACGCCATACCTGACGCGCGCCCCATCGGAATATATCCGCGAACGCGTGTGGCTGACCACGCAGCCGATGGAAGAGCCGCAGCCGCGCGAACACGTGCTGGATGCGATCGATTGGATCGGCTGGGACCGGCTGCTGTTCGCCACCGACTATCCGCATTGGGACTTCGACGATCCGACCCAGGTGCTGCCGATGCCGCTACCGGAACAGAAGCGCCGCGATTTTTTCTTCAACAACGCGATGAGCCTGTATCAGCCAAGATGACCTGCCACTGACAACATCGCTGCCGGAACGGGTAGGGCGGAAAAGCCTCGTTCGTTCCGGATCACGCGGCAGTGGCGTACGTCGCGCGGCCGATCGCCAGCAACTGCCCGGCCTCGTCGGCCACATCGATGTCCACCACGCCGACAGTCCTGCCGTTGCGACGCACGCACGCGGTCACCACCAGCGCGGTGTTTATCGCCGGACGCAGGTAATCCACGCGGAAATTGACCGTGGGCAGCGGACGGCCGAGCAGCATCACCAGCGCGAAGTCGCCCACCGTATCGATCACCGCCGCCATCGGGCCGCCATGCCACTGGCCGGAACCCTTGCCGCGCTCGAATTCCGGACGCATGGGCGCCCGCATGACGACCTCCTGCTTCGCGGGGTCGGCCGAGATCACGGTCAATCCCATGAAGTCGATGAACGTGGAATGGGCGAGCCGTTCCTGAAGCTGTTCCGCGCTCAGCGGTCCCATATTTGCCGATGACGTGCTCATGGCGTGACCACCAGCTTGCCGACCACCTTGCGGTCCTCGATGCGTTGCAGTGCCTCCGCGGCGCGCTCGAGCGGGTAGGTCTCGTCCACGACCGCTGTCAGCTTGCCCGATTGCACAAGGTCCAGCAGCGTCACGACGTCCTCGCGCGCCCAGCCGTTTGATCCCAGGACCTTCAGCTCGAAGGTCCAGATGAAACGGATGTCCTCCGGCGGGTCGTAGCCCGCGGTGGCGCCGCAGGTCAGCAGGCGTCCGCCAACGCGCAGCACACGCAACGATTTGGTCCAGGTGTCACCACCGGTGTAGTTGACCACGACATCGACGCCGCGGTCGGTGCCCTCACCGCGGCGCACCGGTTTTCCGAACAGGCCATAGACAGCTTTGACGAAGTCCTGTTCGTGGTAATTGATCGTGTGGTCGGCGCCGAGTGCGCGCAGCCGAGCTTCCTTTTCCGCCGATCCGGCGCAGGCGATGACCGTCGCTCCGGCGAGTTTGGCAAGCTGCACGCAGCAGACGCCGACCCCGCCGCTGGCGCCCAGGATCAGCACCTTCTCACCCGCTCGCACGCCGCCATTGGTGTACATCATGCGCAACGCCGTACCATAGGCGCAGGGCAACGCGGCGGCCTGTTCGAAGGTGACACCTTCCGGCAGGCGAATAAGCTGGTGCGCGCGGGCACGACATAGCTCAGCCAGGCCGCCGTGCACCGTCTCGCCCATCAACCCGCCTTCGACGCGATTGATCGGATCGACCACGACGCGATCGCCGACCGACCATCCCTGCACGCCCGGGCCGATCGCCGCGATCTCGCCGGCCATGTCCAGTCCCATGATCGCGGGCATCGGAATGCGAATGCCCGGCATGCCACGGCGGGTGAAGACGTCGTGATAGTTGAACGAGCAGGCGCGAACGCGCAGCACCACGTCGCCCTCATTGGCTAGCGGGTCGGGAAAGTCCGTCTCATAGCGCAGTCGGTCGTTGCCACCGTGCTCGCGCAGCACCATCGCCTTCATCGTGCCTGTCCCCCGGGCCGTCAGTTGGATCATTGTGCAACTGTGCCACGAACCGCGCCACCCTTGCGCGATCGCGGGCTGCCAACTTCACGACGGCGAATGGCGGTCGCTGACCCGTGTTACGTTTGCTGCTTGAGTTGCAGACAGTCTGGTCCACACACGTCCGATTATCCCGTAACAGGTAACGTATCGGACAATACTCTCATAACAGCGACCTTATCCGGAGGTTCTTTTTGCAGATTGCATCGAGGATTATCCGGATCAACAGATGGGCGCGCTACCGGGAGATAGCGCGCCCAGTTCGGATCAGCGGCTATCACCAGGTGTGGACGACTTTCCGGGTGGTTGTTTCCACAACAACGGGCTGGTTGTTGATGATGCTGTAGCTGTAGGCGCCGGGCGTCGGGGCGACCACCGTCGTTGGCAACGGGTACATCGTAACGGTCCCGGGTAGCGCCATGCCGACGGTCGGGGTCAGAGTTGGATCGGTGAAAGATTGGTAGTTCTGGGTCGTCGAGTATTGGGTGATCGCGGTCCCTTGAGCAGGCGTCCAGGTGGTCGTGGTGGTTGTCGTCTGGGCCGAAGCAAGCCCGGCGCCCGCCACAAGTGCGGACGCGGTGACGATTGAAAACAGTGACTTCCTCATAGGAGGCTCCTGATGGTGATACGCGGCTTACGGCATGCCCCCGGCTCGGGGTATCTCAGGACCGAGCGCAGGGTATGGGATCACTCTCGTAGGGAGTTGATCATCGTCAGCGTGGCCGGGAGCCAACGGACCGCATAGCCTCGGAAAACACCTAGCCCGAATTTCTCACACAGTCGCGGGTCCGGGCCTGGCCCTTGCCGCGCCATCATCCCGCAACAATCTGAGAAATGCGGGCTAGCCGGCTTCCTCTGCGGCACGCTGCATCAGCGCCCGCCGGTCCACCTTGTTGGTGCCGGCCAGCGGCAGTTCCGTCAGGAACCACACGCGGCGCGGATGCAAATAGGGTGCGGCGTTGACCAGCGCGAAGTCCTTCACCGCCTGCTCGGTCAGCGTGGCCCCGACGCGCGCAACAACAAAGGCCACGGGTTTTTGCCCTTTGATTTCGTCCTCGACCGGAACGACCGCGGCCTGGTGGATGTCGGGATGGCGTTCCAGCATTTTCTCCACCTCGCCGGGATAGATGTTCTCCCCGCCGCTGACGAACATGTCGTCCGCGCGGCCAACGAACGTGTAGAACCCGTCGGCATCGCGGCGGAATACGTCGCCGGTGCGGTAGAACCCGTCCGCGGTGAGCGCCTTGCGCGTCGTGTCGGGCAGGTTGTGGTACTCGTTCATCATGGCCGGACAGCGCATTTCCAACACGCCCTCGTTGGCGTCCTGGTCGTTATCCGCGACCAGCCGCAACCGCACGCGCGGATGCGCGACGCCGAGCGATAGCTCGGGCGTCGGCAGCCCGTCCGGGTGCGGTGCGAACACGATCGGTCCGGCCTCCGTCGTGCCGTAGCCGTTGGTGATCGCCGCGCGCGGGAAGGCGCGGTGCGTGGCGGCCAGAAGGGTGCGGGAGACCGGCGCCGAGCCCATGCGGATGGCGGACACCGAGGATAGGTCAGTATGCGCCATGCGGGTTTCCTCACGCAGCATCATGGCGATCATGGTGGGCACCGAGGTCAACGCGGTCACCCGATGCGCGCCGACCGCGTCAATATAGCTGGCTGGGGTAAAACTCGGCAGCAGAACGATCGTGTCGCGCTGCCCCAGTGCCGCCTGGCACACTGCCAACGCGTTCATGTGATAGAGCGGTGCTGCCACCAGCACGCGGTGATCGTCCGGCGACGGTGCCCGTCGGCGCATGTCGATCACCCATAGATGGCTCTGATGCGACAGCACGACGCCTTTCGGCCGCCCGGTGGAACCGGATGTGTAAAGAAACATCGCCGGCTCGCGCGGCTCGGGCGTAACGCAGGCGAGCGGACCAGGATCCGGCAGCGCCGCGAAATCGCCGCCGAACACCAGGTGCGGCAGGTCGGATGGACACAGTGCCTTGCGCCCCGCGTCGCACAGCACCAGCTTTGCATCGCAGTCGCGCAGGATGTAATCCACAGTTGCCGCGGGCAGCTTGAAGTTGACCGGAACGGACACCAGACCGGCGCGCATCGTGCCGAGAAACACGGCCAGGTATTCGGCGCGGTTGGCCGACATGATCGCGATACGATCGCCACGGGAGAGGCCGCGCGCCAGCAAGCCGCGGGCGACCGCGTCGGACAGCGCATCCAGGTCGCCGTAGCTGTAGGTGCGCGGCGGCGCCTCACCGCCCAGGTCGATCAGCGCGGGCGCCGCCGGATCGCCGATGCGCTCGATCGCATCACCGAGATTGCAGAAGGTGGTAGGTTCCAGCGGCGGCAGCGCGTCCCGTGGCAAATCATTCGGCATGCTCGTCCTCGAACAGGATGGTCGTGTTTAGTGCCGCCTTTGCCGGGACGGTGACACGGTGCGGTTCGACAACAAGGCCCGGCACGCCCTGTAACAGGTTGGCCACCGCCGGCGCTGAAGCGACGCGAATCACCAGTGCGGCCATGAAGTCCAGTCGCCCAGCCGGATCGGGGGCTGTGTCGCCCAGTGGCCCGAGCGTGGCGGCAGGGGATGCCAGAACCACCGCGCCGCCGCCGGTCATCTTCAGGGAAGCGGTGCGATCCGGACTCAGAGCGATTGCGTGGCTGCCGAACAGTTTGCCGAACAACATGGCCTGGCGCATCGGATCGTGCGTCGCAACGAGTACGCGCACCATCTCCCGTGCCCCGTTCGGATGCACCTGCCATTCCGGGCGCCACACCAATTCGGGTGTCTGGTGCTCGCAGAAATACACGCGGCCAATTCCTGACGCGTCCGGCGGCACGCGCGTGGTGCGGAAGCGCGCATCCTGCTGCCGGCCGTCCAGCTCCACCGGGCGAGAGAAGGCGTTGGCCGGCAATGCCGGAACACCCGCCGCCTGCGCCTGTTGGAACGTGGCTTCGGCGTCGTCGGTCTTGAAGACCAGTCCGTTCAGGCCGATCGGGAACGCCGTCAGCTCCGTGCGCGTGGCGCCACTTTCGCCGAAACCCAACAGCTCCAGGTAGTTGGTGCCGAAGATCGCCAGGTGGTTGATCGAGCCCAGCGTGTGGTGGCCGCGCGGCGTAAGTTGGAAGCCGAGCGCTTGGTAGATGCGCACGGCTTCGTCCATGGCGTCCCTGGCATCGATGACGACGTGATCGAGTGTGGCGTCTGGCATGGTGGCGTCCTCGCTGGTGGGAAGGCCGGGCTGGAGCGCTCAGAATCAGGGTTTTGTGTTGCTAGGCAAGAGCGCGCGGCACTGGCACGATGCCGGCGGGCACGGACGGACGTTGCGATGTGCGGGATTGTGGGCCTGTTTGCCAAGGATGCGGCGATACAGATGGAGCTTGGCGCGCATCTGGCGCGGATGCTTGCTAGCATGAGCGATCGTGGGCCAGACAGCGCCGGCTTCGCCGTTTATGCGCCGCCGGTCGAGGGCGCGGTGAAGCTGACGCTGCGCGGGCCGGCGGGGTATGATTTTGTCGCGTTGGCGGCGGCGTTGCGCGGGCGTCTGTGGGGGACAGTGGCCGTCCAGCCGCGCGGAACCCATGCGGTGCTGGTGGTCGCGGCCACCGAGGCGGTGGCCGCGCGGGACGCCTTGGCGACAATGGCACCGGAACTGGTGGTGGTCGGCATTGGTTGCAGCATGGAGTTGTACAA
This sequence comes from Acetobacteraceae bacterium, assembly GCA_035696165.1. Classification (GTDB taxonomy): domain Bacteria; phylum Pseudomonadota; class Alphaproteobacteria; order Acetobacterales; family Acetobacteraceae; genus Palsa-883. The sequence continues at coordinate 6,748 of DASRQX010000048.1, forward strand.
AGAGGTCGGGCCACCGGCCGAGGTGGCGCGGCAGTTCCAGCTTGCGGACATGCAGGGGTCGCACGGCATCGGCCACACCCGCATGGCCACCGAGTCCGCGGTCACCACCGACGGGGCGCATCCTTACTCCACCGGGCTGGATCAATGCCTGGTGCACAACGGATCGTTGTCTAACCACAACACCCTCCGTCGGGAGCTGCGGCGACTGGGATATGGGTTCGATACGGAAAACGACACCGAGGTTGCCGCGGTCTATCTGACGGCGAAGCTGCACGAAGGGTTGTCGCTGGACGCCGCGCTGCGCGGATCGCTGGATGACCTTGATGGGTTCTACACCTTTGTCGTCGGCACCGAGACCGGCTTCGCCGTGCTGCGCGATCCGATCGCTTGCAAGCCCGCGGTGATGGCCGAAACCGACCGCTTCGTGGCGTTCGGCACGGAATACCGTGCGCTGGCGGACCTGCCGGGCATCGAGCAGGCGCGTGTGTGGGAACCCGAGCCGGCGACTGTCTATCAGTGGGACCGGCGCGCGTGAAGCAGCGCGCCTTCGCACGCGTTATCGATCTTGGGCAGGCGAGCGTGCGAGATCTCAACCAGGCGCTGCATGACCTTGGTCCCGACAGCAACGCGACGCACTGGCAGGTGCTGAACCCGCGCGGGCGGCATGCGCTAGCGGTGGGGGTGGACGCCGAGGTCACCATCGAGATCGCCGGCCATGCTGGTTATTACTGTGCCGGGATGAACAAGCGGGCCACGGTGGTGGTGCACGGCAATGTCGGTGTCGGCGCCGCCGAGAACATGATGTCCGGCCTGGTGCATGTGCGCGGCGACGCCAGCCAGGCAGCGGGGGCCACCGCGCGCGGCGGCACGCTGGTGATCGACGGCAACGCCGCGGCGCGCTGTGGCATTTCGTTGAAGGGCGGGGACATCGTGGTGAAGGGCTCGGTGGGGCACATGTCGGCCTTTATGGCGCAGGCCGGAACGCTGGTGGTGCTGGGCGATGCCGGCGACAGCCTGGGCGATTCGATCTACGAGGCGCATCTCTATGTGCGCGGCACGGTCGCCGGGCTGGGCGCGGATTGCATCGAGAAGCCGTTGGCCGACCGCCATCGCGCGGAATTGCATGCGAAGCTGCAACTTGCCGGCCTGGCCGGGCAGGTCGATGTCGGCGCGTTCCGACGCTATGGATCGGCACGGCAGTTGTATCATTTCCATGTCGATCACGCGGATGCATATTGATGGACGAAACACCGCGCACGCCGCCGCGCTTGTCCGCTACGTTCGACGCGCACGTATTGGCGGAGATCAGGCGCGCCGCCGCCACCGGGATCTACGACATCCGCGGCGCCGGGGCGAAGCGCAAGCTGCCGCATTTCGATGATCTGGTGTTCCTGGGAGCGTCGATCAGCCGCTATCCGCTGGAGGGTTATCGTGAACGTTGCGGTACCGATGTTATGCTGGGTACCCGATTTGCGAAACAACCCATCGCACTGAAAATCCCCATCACCATTGCCGGCATGAGTTTCGGTTCGCTGTCGGCACAGGCGAAGGAGGCGCTGGGCCGCGGCGCCAGCATCGCTGGCACATCGACCACCACCGGCGACGGCGGCATGACCAACGAGGAGCGCACGCACAGCCAGACCTTGGTCTACCAGGTGCTGCCGTCGCGCTACGGCATGAACCCCGATGATCTGCGCCGTGCGGACGCGATCGAGGTGGTGGTTGGACAAGGTGCCAAGCCCGGTGGCGGCGGCATGCTGCTGGGACAGAAAGTGTCGGAGCGCGTGGCGGGCATGCGGAACTTGCCGGCGGGGATCGATCAGCGGTCGGCCAGCCGCCATCCCGACTGGACCGGGCCCGACGATCTGCAAATCAAGATCGAGGAGCTGCGCGAGATCACCGACTGGCAGAAGCCGGTCTACGTGAAAGTGGGCGCCTCGCGGCCATACTACGACACCGCGCTGGCGGTGAAGGCGGGCGCCGACGTGGTGGTGATCGACGGCATGCAGGGCGGTACCGCGGCGACCCAGGACGTGTTCCTCGAGAATGTCGGCATACCCACACTCGCGGCGATCCGTCCAGCGGTACGCGCGTTGCAGGAGCTCGGCATGTACCGCAAGGTGCAGTTGATCATTTCGGGTGGCGTGCGCAATGGCGCGGACGTGGCGAAGGCGCTGGCGCTGGGTGCCGACGCGGTCTCGATCGGCACCGCCGCGCTGGTGGCGTTAGGGGACAACGATCCGGCGCTGGAGGCGGAATACCAGAGGCTTGGCACGACCGCCGGCGCGTATGACGACTGGCACGAGGGTCGCGATCCCGCCGGCATCACCACGCAGGACCCGGCGTTGGCGGCGCGGCTCGATCCGGTGCTAGCCGGTCGGCGGCTGGCCAACTACCTCGCGGTTATGACGTTGGAGGCGCAGACGATCGCGCGGGCCTGCGGCAAGAGCCACCTGCACAAGCTGGAGCCTGAGGATCTGGTGGCGCTGACCATCGAGGCGGCGGCGATGGCTGGTGTGAAACTTGCCGGCACCGAGTGGATACCCGGGCAGGGCGCATCGTAAAGGACTGCAATGGCGATTGATCTGGCAGCCGAGGCTAAGTCCCGCGGCATCAAGTATTTCCTGATTTCGTTTCTGGATCTGTTCGGCACCATGCGGGCCAAGCTTGTCCCCGCGGCGGCGATCGCGCAGATGGCGCGCGACGGCGCCGGGTTCGCCGGGTTCGCGACCTGGCTGGACATGACGCCGGCAGATCCGGACATGCTGGTGATGGCTGATCCGGACAGCCTGATCCAGTTGCCGTGGAAGCCGGAGATCGGTTGGCTGGCAGGCGATCCCTGGATGTCCGGCAAGCCGGTGGCGCAGGCACCGCGGGTCGTGCTGCAGCGTATCGTTGCCGAGGCAGCCTCGCGCGGCTATGCCATGCAAACTGGGGTGGAGTGCGAATTCTTCCTGATCTCGCCTGACGGTATGGCGATCGCCGATGGCGCCGATCGGCAAGCCAAGCCGTGCTACGACCAGTCCGCGCTGATGCGTCGCTACGAGGTGATCGCGGCGATCAGCGACGCGATGCTCGCGTTAGGATGGGGTCCCTATCAGAGCGACCACGAGGACGCCAACGGCCAATTCGAGATGAACTGGGGGTACGCCCCGGCACTGATCACCGCCGATCGGCACGCGTTCTTCAAATACATGGCCAAGGCGATCGCCGAGCTGCACGGCCTGCGTGCGACATTCATGCCGAAACCGTTCCTTGATCTGACCGGGTCGGGCTGCCATGCGCATGTTTCGCTGTGGCAAGGAGAGCAGAACCTGTTTGCCGATGCCGCCGGTGAGCTCGGTCTTTCGGCGCTTGGCTACCAGTTCATCGGCGGCGTGATGGCGCATGCCGGGGGGCTGTGTGCGCTGACCAATCCGACAGTGAATTCCTATAAGCGGATTGATGCGCCGGTGACCGCCTCGGGGGCGACGTGGTCGCCGAACGCGGTCACCTATGGCGGCAATAATCGCACCCATATGATCCGTATTCCGGATGCCGGGCGGTTCGAATTGCGCCTCGCCGATGGGGCGGCCAATCCGTATCTGCTGCAGGCCGGGCTGCTGGCGACGGGGCTTGATGGGATCGCGGAACGACGCGATCCGGGTAGGCGGCTGGATTTGAATATGTACACCGACGGGCACACCGTGACCGGGGTGCAGCGCCTGCCGAAGAACCTGCTCGATGCGCTGCGTGCGTTCGGGGCCTCGACCGTGCTGCGTAGCGCGCTTGGTGCGGAATTTACCGATGCCTACTTGAAGCTTCGGCAGCAGGATTGGGATGCCTATGCGCGCCATCTGACGCAGTGGGAGCGCGACACCACATTGGACGTCTGATACCAGGCGTGCGAAAGCATTGACCCATCGGCGTAGCGCCCCCTCCCGTCATGCCGGCGCAGGCCGGTAGCCACGACTTGGCTTCGTTGCAGCAAGGAAAGTCGTGGATACCGGCCTGCGCCGGCATGACGGGGGGTGGCAGCGTACGTCAATCCTACGGACACCTGGTACGACGACACGCCGGTCAGCCTGGCTTGCTGACGTAGCCGTAGCGCAGGTTGCTGGGGCCTGGGCCATTCCTCTGGTAGTCAGTCTTGAGCGCGGCAAAACCATCGTGGTTGACCAACTCGGCGTGCTTCTCCAGCCCGTAGAGCCGGGCGGTGTTTGCGCTGAACACGGCGGTCTTCACCGGACCGTCAGCCGGGCCGAGTGGTTTGAACCCGTGCTTCGTCTGCATGTCCTCGGGGATTTCAAGGCGGCGCAAGCCCTCGATCTGCCATTGCGGCGCGCCGGTCCAGACGGCGTCGGTGCCCCACACGACCCGATCGACGCCCAGCCCCTTGATCAGCATGCCCATCAACGCCGCCGACAGTCGCGGTTCAGCGACGCAGGTCCAGGCGAACAACTGGCCCAGATCGCCATAGACATTATTGACGCCGTATCGTTCGGGAATCTCGGCAAGATCGCTGGTCCAGGAGCTGCGGCCGGTCTTGTCGAACTCGGCCATTCCGTCCGCCGGGTTGCCGCCAACCCAGCGAAAGCCGGAGTGGTAGACAAGGAAATTAAGCTGCGGCCAGTCCTTGGCGGCGCGGCCGATATCGCTGACATCCGCATAAGGCAGCAGCCGCGGAAACTGCTCCGCCACGGTTGGCGCGAAAAGACCCTTGTGGATGCAGACGTTGCGGACGCCCGTCTTGGCGATCTTCTCGTAGAACGGATACATCAGCTTCTCGTCGTCGGCGTGCCACGGGTGGGAGGCAAGTTCCTTGTGGGTGTTGTCACCGACAGTGTAGCCCTTCCACGAATCGGGCTTGAATCGCTCGATCGCCTCATCGGCCTTGTCGAGCCAGCCGGGCTGGCCGGGGGTGATGGTGAAATGCGCCAGCATGCGTCGCGTGCCCGCCTGTTGGTTGACCGTCTCGCGGGTCCTGAACACCTGCTCCTGCGGGATGAACCAGTCCTCCGGCACGTCGGAGGGTGAGTTCGACAGCAGCGCGACCTTGGTGTCGCTGTCCAGGTAGATTTCCTTGACGTAGTTGGAGAATTTCAAATCGTCGATGGTCTGTTGCCTGCGGCCAAGGTCTTTGTTCCAGCCCCATTGACCGACCGCTTCACGGGATTTGACAAAGCCCATCAGCCTGGTGTCGTTGCGCAGAAAATGCGTGTGCCCGTCGATGATGATCTGCCCGGACAAGGCATCGGCGCGGGCCGCCGCCAGTTCGGGGGTTGCGGCCTCGGCCTCGCTGGCGTCGAACAGCGGACCGAACACCTGGTTTAGTGCGACGAACGACGCTGCCATTCCGGAAGCGGTCTGGAAAAAATGCCGGCGCGACATGGCCTGCCGCATGGCCAACTGGTCGCTCATCTCGGTAAGCCGTGCTTCGACCTCGCGTTGCTTCGCGGTTTGCGGTACCGGCAGGAATTCGTCGCTCGATACAATCTGCGTCGGCACCGGCGAAGGAAACGACGAGGTCTCGGCCGGCAGCAGCCCACTGATCATCTCATCGGTCAGGAACTTCATCGAAGACCCTTCGTAATGGGCGCCGTTCAGCCCGGGTCAGCCGCCAAGCCGGTTGCCCAACAGGCGTGTCCAGCCATGCGGATCGGGCGCTGTGCCATACTGGATCCCCACGATCGTGTCGTACAGTTTTTGCGTCAGATCGCCGGTCCGCCCGTCATTGATCACGTATCTCTCGCCCTTATAGCCCAGCTCGCCAACCGGGGAGATGACCGCCGCCGTCCCGGTGCCCCACATCTCCAGCCGGTTGGCCTGGGCCGCCGCGACCACCTCATCGATCGCCACCGGACGCTCCGACACGCGCAGCCCCCAGTCGCGCAGCAGCCGCAGGACCGAATCGCGCGTGATGCCCGCGAGGATGGCGCCGTTCAACGGTGGCGTAACGACTTCATCGTCGATCCGCAGCATGATGTTCATGGTGCCGACCTCGTCGAGGTAGCGATGCTCCGCCCCGTCGAGCCATAACACCTGGGTGTAGCCCTGCTTTTGCGCCTGCTCCGCGCCGTACAGGCTGGCGGCGTAATTGGCGGCGGTCTTCGCCGCGCCAAGCCCGCCCTGCACCGCCCGCACGTAGGTGTCGGACGCGAGGATGCGGACCGGGTTCATGCCTTCCTTGTAGTAAGCGCCCACCGGCCCGACGATCACGTAGTAGATGTAGCTGCTGGACGGATGCACACCGATAAACGTCTCGGTAGCAATCACCGTTGGGCGAATGTACAGCGAAGTGCCAGGCAGCGACGGCACCCAACGCTGATCGACCTCGACCAACGCGCGGATCGACTCCTCGACCAGTTCCGGATCCAGTTCCGGGATGCAAAGATACTGCGCCGAGCGATTCAACCGACGTGCATGATCCGGCGTGCGAAACAAACGAACGCGCCCATCACGACCGCGAAATGCCTTCATCCCGTCGAATATCGCCTGGCCGTAATGCAGCACGCAGGTCGCCGGATCCAACGTGAACGGCCCATAGGGGACAATCCGCGGATCATGCCATCCCTGCCCGGCATGATACTCCATGCGGAACATGTGATCGGTGAAGACCTTGCCGAACGTCAGCGTCTCGTCCGCGGGCGGCTGCCCTGGGGTCGTCGTCCGGGTGATGGCGATGTCTGTCACTGGTTCTTTTTCAACCTCAGGTTGGTCCACTCACCCGCAGATTACGCCATTTCGCTGCCCGGCAGGAAGGCCGCGGCTTCGCCCTGAGTTTTGCTCACCGCTTGGCGCGGGTGACGATCTGGGTGGGATTGACGAAGCGCAGGGCGATCAGGAGCCAGGCCAGGGTGGTGACCATGTAGACCATGGCCATGGCATCGATTGACTGGCCGGGTCGCACCCCGGCGGCGAAGACGGCGTAGTACAGCGCGACGACCAGGGTTTGGCTGTCCGGGCCGGCGGTCAGGAAGGTCAGCTCGAACATCGCGATGGTGCGGACCAGGACCAGCAGCAGCGCGGCGAGGATGCCAGGGGTCAACAGGGGCACCAGGACCTGGACGAACAGGCGGCCCAGGCCGGCGCCGAACACGCGGGCGGCGGCTTCGATGCGCGGGTCAATTTGTTCCACAAAGGGAATCATGATCAGCACGACGAAGGGAACTGTGGGGACCAGGTTGGCAAGGATGACGCCCCATATCGTGCCGGCGAGATGCAATTGGTACAGCACGGTGGCGAGCGGGATGCCGTAGGTGAATGGCGGCACCAGCAGCGGCAGCAGGAACAGCAGCATTATGACCTGTTTGCCGGGGAAGTTGCGCCGCGCCATGGCGTAGGCGGCGGGCACGCCGATCAGGCCGGCCAGCACCACCACGGCGCCGACGACCTCGACGGTGACCAGCAGGATGGCGGGCAGTTGGAACTCGTCCCAGGCAAGGGTGTACCAACGCGTTGTCCAGCCGACCGGCAGCCAGGTGGTGAACCAGCGGCTGCCGAAGGAGTTCACCACGACGGTAGCGATCATGCCGATCAGGTTGAGGATGAACAGGCCCACCGCCAACCAGATGGTAAAGGCCCACAGGCGCTCGCGCTTGTCGCGTCGCATGGGTCAGCCTTTCCCGGTGCTGACCGGGCCGCGATACGCCAGGCCTTTCAGTACCAGCAGCGCAACGACGATCAGCACCTGTACGGCGGCCATGATCATCGCGATGGCGGAGGCGAGCGAGTAGTCGTAGGCCTCGAACGCGGCCTGGTAGGCGGCGATGGAAATGACGCGGGTGGGACCGGCGGGGGCACCGAGGAGTACCGCGGAGGGAAACACCGAGAAGGCCTGCACGAAGGACAACGCCAGCGTGATGGTCAGACCGGGGACCAGCAACGGCAGCAGGATGCGGGTGAAGCGGGCACGGGCGCGGGCGCCGAGCATGGCGCCGGCTTGTTCCAATGACGGATCGATGCCGGTGATGTAGGACAGCGTCAGCAGGAAGGTGAAGGGGAACCCGGTGATCAGCAGCGACAGTGCGACCCCCCAGTAGTTGTGCAGCAGGCGCAGCGGTTCGTCGATCACGCCGAAGGTCATCAGCGTGCGGTTCAGCCAGCCGCGCGGACCGAGGTAGTTCAGCAGCCCCTCGGCGACCAGGACGGTGCCGAGCGTGATGGGGATCACCAGGATGGTGGTCAGCAGGCGTTGGCGGCGCATCAGGCGGACGCGCAGTGCCACGGGGATGGACAGCAGAACGTTCAGCACGGTGACGGGGACGGCGATCAGCAGGGTGGTGTAGATGGTGTCATACAGGAATGGATCGGAGAAGAAACGGATGTAGTTGGCCAGCGGGCCGCCTTGTTTGGGGGTGAATGAGAGGAACAGGCCGTAGAGGGCGGGGTAGATGAACAGCGCAAGCACGAAGACGACGCAAGGCAGCACAAGGAGCGTGACGCCATCGAGGCCGCGCTCGGCCAGGCGGCGCCGGAGGGTCGGGGGTGTGGTCATGTGTGGCGCTGGATGTGAGAGACAAATCCTCGCCCTCCCCTTGAGGGCTTGGGCCGCGAAGCGGACCAAGCCCTCAAGGGGAGGGGGAGAATAATGTCATTGTTTGTCATGGCCGGTCGCTGCCCGCAGCGTAGATCAACACGCGTGATGGTGCCGCGCCGAGGCGGATCAGGTCACCCGGGTGGACACGGGCTTCCGAGCGAAAGAACAGCTCAGTGCCGTCGCCGGCGCGCGCGAAACCGTAGAAATCGCGGCCGCGGTACTCAGCGGCCTCGACGGTGGCGGCGATCGGGCCGTCCGGGGTCGGTGTCAGGTCTTCGGGCCGGACGGCGGCGACGGCGCGGGGACCGATGGTCTCCAGCGCCGTGCCGATCACGCGGGCGCCACCGATGCGCACGGCGATGCCCTCGTCAGTCCGTTCCGCTACAGAGTCAATCAGGTTGCGGTAGCCCATGAACTCGGCGACATCGGGGTGCGCCGGGCGGGCGTACAGGTCCTCCGGCGTGCCGATCTGGCGCGTCCGACCGTCGCGCAGCACGACGATGCGATCGGCAAGCGACAGTGCCTCATCCTGGTCGTGCGTCACGTAGATGGTGGAGCAGCCGAGCGTGGTGTGGATGCGGCGGATCTCGGCCCGCATCTCCAGCCGCAGCTTGGCGTCCAGGTTTGATAGCGGCTCGTCCATCAGCACCAGCGGCGGTTCCACGACGATGGCACGCGCGATTGCGACGCGCTGCTGCTGGCCGCCGGAAAGTTGGCCGGGCAGTTTCCCGGCCTGGCCCTCCAGGTGCACGAGCGCCAACGCCTCGGCCACGCGTTGCGCGATCTCGGCCTTCGGGCGGCGCTGGGTGGCGAGCCCGAAGCCGATATTGCGCGTCACCGTCATGTGCGGAAACAGCGCATAGTTCTGGAACACCATGCCGAAGCCGCGCTGTTCGGGGCCCAGTTCATCGATGCGCCGGTCGTCCAGCCAGATGGCGCCCGAGGACAGCGTCAGCAGCCCGGCCAGGCAGTTCAGCGCGGTGGACTTGCCGCAGCCCGACGGGCCGAGCAGGGCGATGAACTCGCCCCGCCCGATCGTCAGGCTGACGTCGTTGAGCGCGTTCAGCAGGCCGAAATCGCGGCTGACGCGATCCAGCCGCAGTTCCTTGAAATCGCGCGAGGTGAACGGCATCGGATCGTTACTTCACCGTTGCCACTTTCCGTCTCATTTCCCCGGCCGCGACCCGACCTGCTGATCCCAGCGCTGGAAGGCGTAGACCAGCTTGTCGGCGGGCAGCGGGGTTTCCGCCGGCGTGTCGGCAATCAGCTTGTCGTAGAAGGCGCGGTTGTATTCGCCGATCGCGTCCTGGCTGTCCTTCGGCGCCATCGACAGCGGCACGTCCTTCACGGCCGGTCCGGGATAGAAATAACCCTTGTCCCAGGTGGTCGCCTGCGCCGGCTTGCTGAGTATATACGCGGTCAGTTTCAGCAGCACGGCGAGCTTGCCCGGCGAGACGCCCTTGGGGATCGCGAAATACTGTGCGTCGGTCAGCCAATGGAAACCCTTCAGGACGCCGACCTCGGCTTCCTTGGGGACCACGCCCAGGATGCGCGGATTGATGTCCCAGCCGGTCATGGTGACGATCATGTCGCGGGTGCCCTGCCCCAACTCCTTCATCACCGCGCCGGTGCCGGTCGGGTAATATTCGATGTTCTTGCCGATCTCGATCAGATAGGCCCAGGTCTTGTCCCAGCCCTTGTCAGGGTCTTTCGGGTCCTTGTCGCCCAGCAGATAGGGCAGGCCTTGCAGCCAGCAGCGGCCGGGGCCTGAATTGGCCGGCCGCGCGTAGATGAACCGTTTCGGATGCGCGCGCGTCCAATCCAGCAGTTCCGCGGCCGTGGTCGGTGCCTGCTTGACCGCGTCCGGCATGTATTCCAACAGCGGACCACCCGGGCAGAACACCACGCAAACCGCCTGGTCCTGCGCCAGGGCCTGCATCTTCGATGCGCCGGGCTGGTAGACCTCGTTCAGCTTCGGCAGCGCCGCTGCGTAGTCGGTGATCATTGGCACCCACAGCTTCTGGTCGACGCCGGCGGACAGCGCGTCGGTCCCGGTCAGCACCAGGTCGATGTCGACGCGCCCGGCATCCTGCTGCGCTTTCAGCTTGCCCGGCAGTTCCGGTGCCGGGGCCTGCGAAAAACTGACTTTGGAAACGAGCGTGGGGTTGTCCTTCACAAACGTCTCGATCGCGTGCTGGGTAAGCTGAAGCTGGCCCGCCACGTCGATGACGTTCAGCGTCACCGGGGAGGTCGGCAACGTCGGCAGCGCCGCGGCACGCGCACGGGGCACGGCGGCACCCAGCGCCGTGGCGCCGGCGATGCCACCGAGCAACGCGCGGCGGGTGGTGAGATCGATCATGTTATGTTTCCTCCCAGGGAAGTTTTGCCCTCTGTCGCAAGGAAGCCCGGCGCAAGGAAGCCCGGCGCAAGGAAGCGGGGCGCGACGGTGGCCGGCGTAACGAAGAGATGACGCGCGAACGAATTGAAGGCTACGCTTGCGGGATCATCGTCACAACCGAGGGGATGATCATGTCGCTCCAGCCGCGACCGCCGGTGAAACTGAGCGATGTCGCGGCGGCGGCCGGCGTGGCGCCGATGACCGTTTCGCGCGTGCTGAACTCGCCCGAGCGCGTTTCGGCGGCGACCGCGCAGCTTGTGCGCGCGGCGATCGAGCGGCTGGGCTACGTGCCGAACCTGGTCGCCGGTGGCCTGTCGTCGCGGCGGACACGAATGGTGGCGGCGATCGTTCCGACCATGGCGCATCCGATGTTCGCCGAACTGGTGCAGAACTTCACCGATGCACTGCGCGCGCGGGGCTATGAAGTCATGCTGTCGCTGTCCGGCTACGGCGAGGTGAGCGAGGCGGCGCTGGTCCGCGCGGTGCTGGCGCGCCGGCCGGATGCGCTGCTGCTGACTGGTGCGACGCATGACGCGCCGACGCGCCAGATGCTGGCGGACGCGGCGATCCCGGTGGTCGAGGTTTTCGACGTCGCGCGCCAGCCGATCGACATGTTGGTGGGCGTCGACCACGCGGCGGCGGGCGCGGCGGTGGCCGCGTATTTCCGGAGCAAGGGTCACAAACGATTTGCGGTGTTCGGCGCCAGCGATGCACGGGCGCGGGTGCGCGCGGCCGCGTTTGCCGAGGCGGCGCGGCGCGGCGGCGGGTCGGTATTGGCCGAGACGGTGATCCCGGCGCCGAGCACTATCGGCGCCGGACGCACGGCGCTGCGTGCGCTGCTGCCGGCGCTCAGTCCGAGCGCGGCACGGGGGCAGCGCACCGCGCTGTTCTGCAGTTCCGACCTGGTGGCATTTGGCGCGCTGGTGGAAGCAGGGGCGAATGGTGTGGCGGTGCCGGACCGGCTGGCGGTGTGCGGGTTCGGCGATTTCGAGCTGAGCGCGGCAAGCGATCCGCCGTTCACAACAGTGAGCGTGGAGGGCGAACGGATCGGGCGACATGCCGCGATGTTCGTGCTGGACCGGCTGGGCGGCGCGGTAGGGGCGCGCCGGGTGCAGGTGCCGTTTCGCATCATCGAGCGCGCGTCCTCCTGACCCGGGCGGTGGCCGGGCGATGTTATCGCTACCATTGATGGTGTCCCCTGGTTGGAATGCGGTCAAGGGCGGCGATACATGGCGCAGGCGATGTTGACCCGGGCGATGTTGACCCGGGGACGTTGACCTGGGGGATGTGGCGACGCTGGTCGAGACGATCCACGGACGGCGGCTCGAATGGCCGATCAAGCGACCGTTCACGGTGAATTGTGATGACGCTCGACCGGCGGCACCCCAGGTGCCTGGGAGGCCGCGATACCCCCAAGTGGCCTGCCCCAAGCCTGCAACTAGCCCCGCCGTTAACACGGTGGGGCTATTTGTGGGCGTACTGCCGGGAAGCGGCCCAAAAAAGCAGGTTGCCTCGCGATGAGCCAGCCGCGAGGCGTGTCCCGTTGCAATCCGTCACAGTGAATTGAAGCCAGGAGTAGGGTTGTTCGGTACGATACTTATCCAAGCGGACCGCGGCAAATGAAGGGATAACATTTGTCTCGTATGCTGACGATGCTCATGTTGCTTGATATTGTGGTTTTTTTGACGCGTGCGTCGTCGAACCTGTCAGGCAAGGGCCGCCGGGCGCGCATTGGGTGCCTGGGCGTTGCGGTCCGTACGACGGCTGGCAGCCGGGTCATTGGGCACCCTGACGCTGCGTTGCCAGCGGATGTTTCGCCAATGATGTGATGTCGCTTCGGCGTGTGCAGTCGGTCGGCCATGCCGTTGGCGCGATCGTCCTACCGGCGGAAGGGCGGGTACGGCATTCGTGTCAAAGCAAGACGGCCTTCCTCGGTGATCTGCACGGGTTGGCCGAACATGCCAGCATCTGGTCCGTCGGGGACCACCCAACCGTGGGAGATGGCTTCCCTAACATCACTCGGCAGCCAACCGCCTCGCTCGCCGAGCGGCAGGTCGTGAAATGACGTCGTCGAAAGTATCGTGAGCATCTGGCGGAAAACTTCCCGAGGAATATCGGCCATCGGCGCTGTCCTTGAGGACTTTCTGCCGATTATTGGGCGCGTTATTCGACGAATGGTCAAGCGTTTGTCTGTGGCAGCCGGGCCGCCGCCGCACAAGTGAGCGGTGCTGCCGCGGGATGTCACCCTTGGATTGGCAGAAGCTGCCCAAATCCTACACCGACCAAATCTGACATCGGCCAAATTCGACATCGGATCATATCCCGTGAGTTCATTTTCCCGCTTCTCGGGAAGTCGTATGCCGATGCAGTGCGTTAGCGGGCGGCTGCCTCCCGCGGTTGGCTCGCGAGGAAAATCCCCGCTTTTTTCCGCTTAAATGCCGACAGCATTCGGGCGAAAAACCGCCAGCCATCTCTCCAGTATCCGTTGGCTCTGCGCTGCGCCTAAGGTCCGTTTACGGCAACGAACATCGCCGAACTCGAAGCGTGGTGGAGATAAAGATGACTCGTCCAGCCTCTCTCGTAACCGGAATGAAGCGCCTGGCGGCCGCCGGTGCGCTGCTGGGTTTGGCGGCCGTCGGGACCATTGCCGTGCCGAAGCCGGCCAATGCCTGGTGGAGCCATGGCTATGGCTGGTGCTGTGGCGTTGGCATCTATGTGCCGCCTGTCGTCATCGCCCCTCCGGCGGTCTACGCTCCGGCCCCAGCCTACTACGCGCCGGCCCCAGCGTACTTCGCGCCGCCACTGCGCGCATGGATCCCGGCACACTGGCAGGGCGGTTACTGGGTGCCCGGCCACTGGTCCTGACACACGGCGGACCTCGCGGCGGTCATCGACGCAGCATTTCGGGGTGGCTGTCGGGGCCGCAGTAAGGGCTGGCTCGAGTGTGCCTTGATCAACTCGCCGAGAGCGCAATCATCATATGGAACTCGGCCACAATACCGCCCCCATCTAGCCCGTATGTAGCCCACGCTACGCACGGAGTCTCGGATGATGAGGAAATCGCGCGATCGCGTTGCTCGCTTAGCGCTGTCGGTGGCGGCAGCCGCCGGTTTGGCAGCGACCTTGATCTCCGTGGCGTCCGCACAGCCATCTGAGAGGCATGGCGGAGGCGGCGGGGCCGCGCGTGCGCCGCGTGGCGGCCCTGTTGGTGGGCCGGCCTTCCACGGTGCCCCCGGCGGCGGGCGTGGTTTTTCAGGTGGGCAGTTTGCCGCACACGACTTCCGCGGTGGGCCGGGTGCCGGGCATTTCGGACCGGGAGCGGACCAACGCTGGCACGATGCGGGCTTCCATGGCGGTCCGGAGCATCGTGACGGGTGGCGCGACGGCGGGCGTGACGGCTGGCGCGATGGCGGGCGCAACGGCTGGGCTGACCCCGTGGGGCAGCGCGCCCCCTGGGGTGGCGGGCACGGCTGGAGCTCGGGTGGTGGATTTGGCTGGCACGACGGCGGGTTTGGCTGGCACGACGGCTTTGGTTGGCACGCCGGCTGGGGCTGGCAGGCCGGCTGGGGTTGGCACGGTGGCTGGGGTTGGGGCGGCGGCTGGTTCTGGAATGGCGCAGTGGTCGTCGGCGGGCCCGCCGCGCTGTTCGTCACCCCGCTGATCGTCTTCGCCCCGCCACCGCTCTATGTGGTCCCGCCGCCGATCGTGCTCGGTGTGCCAGAGTTAGCGGCGCCCCCGGTGGTCGCTGCCGCCGTGCCACCACCGCCGCCCGAGGCAGCGCCCGCCGTTGCCGCGACTGCGCCCGCGGTCGTCTCACCCGAGGCATTGCTGGTTGCCGCCGCGCCGCCGCCGATCATAGTCCTGCCGCCCCCGGCCATCATCGTGGCCGCTGAGCCTCCGACGCTGTTCTTCGCCCCGCCCTTCCTGGCCTTCGCCTCGTTCGGGGTTGACGTCTGGGGCGGCGGCTGGGGTTGGGGTTGGGGCGGTTGGGGCTGGGGCGGCCATGGCTGGGCGTGGAACGATTCCGGGCCGCACGGCTGGGGCGGGCACGGGTGGGATGGGCACGGTTGGGCGTCCCGCGATGCGGGGCCGCATGGCTGGGAGTCGCGCGGATTCGCGACACATGATTCGGTGGCGCATGGTTTCGCGGCGCACGATGGCGCGGCGCACGGGTGGCAGTCGCACGGGTGGGCAGCCCACGATGCGGGTCCGCACGGCTGGGGGTCGCATCCCGGCGGCTTTCGGCAGGGGGCCAATTTCGCGCCTGCCCGCGCAGGGGGGATGCGTGAGGCAGGGCCAGGGATGCACACAGCTTTTCGGGCACCCGGTGGAGGCGGCGGTCACGCGGGTGGCCGACCGGCAGGTGAGCGCCGCTAGCGCTGATGGTCCGCATTGCCGGTCCGACATCGCCTGAATTCAGTCGAGCAGAACGGGGAAGCCTTCAATGAACCAAGCCTGCCTGCGCCGTACCGCCTTGGCCGTAGCGGCCGTGCTGATCGCCGTTCCGTATACGGCCACCGCGCAGTCAGTCCCGCCGCCACCGCAGACAGCCACCAATCCACCGTCCCCCCAGTCGGCCGCCGATCAGCGCATCCAGGCGCTACGAACCCAGCTTCACATCACCGATGCGCAGATGCCGCAGTGGAACGCGTTCGCCCAGGCGATGCGCGATAACGCAACGAGCACCGACGCCTTGTTCCGTCAGCGGGCCAGTGCTGCCGCGAGCATGAGCGCGCTCGACAACATGAGGTCATACGCCCAGGTCGCGCGCGCCTACGCCGACAACACCGAGGCGCTGGCGACAGCGTTCGAGGCGCTGTACGGCGTGCTGGCCGACCAGCAGAAGCAGACGATCGATACGCTGTTCCGTCAGGAAGCCTCCAGGACCGCGGCGCAGCAGCAAACCAAGCGCTGACGCAGTCCCTGGTCGCGGACCACCCGATCGCCGGTCACCCGATCGTGGGTCGCCCGGTCGCGAGTCAATAGGCCGGGTAATACGGGTACCGTGGATAGCCGGCGTAGTATGCGTAGCCGGACCTGTACCCGTAATAACCCTGGTACGGATAGTAGGCGGCTGGCGGTGCGGGTGGCGGCGGGTACCAAACCCCCGGCTGCCGGGGCGTTGCGTATCCATCGGATCGGTAGCTCGGAACGTGCGGCAGCGGCGTCGCGGCGGCCAGCGATGGCGGCCGCGGTGCCGGGTGATGTGCCGCTACCGTCGCCGCGGCCGACCGCCTGACAGGATGCTTTCCAGTGTGAACCGCGTGGTCGGGGGCCGCGGCGGCTGACGCAACGTGCCGGCGAAGCGGTGGCAGCGGCGCCGTGGCCGAACCCGACACTGCCGGCGACGGCGAGCCGGCAGCGGGATTGACGGCTGGCGCGGTTGGCGTCGGTTCCGCTGCCGCGATCGCCGACGATGGAGTGGACACCGCCGGGGACGGGTTGGCCGATGGGGTGGCCGACGTTTCGGGCGCGCGTTGGGCCACGCTTTGGGCATGCTGCCGCGCCAGCAACTGATATCCGCTGGCGCCGGCGACACCGATAAAGACAACGGTGCCAGCGCCGAGGCACCACATCAGCAGACCGCGCAAGGTCATGATTGGCCTCCTTAATACCCGTGCGAATCGGGGTCTTTCGAAAGGCTATGACGCGCGCCCGCGAACCGCCAGCTTTACTGTGCGACAAATTTACTGTGCGCCGGATCGGCGTTGGCGGTGCGGTACACGGTAGGTTCAATCGGTTGCCAGACTCTGCTACGCAGCCAAGTCTGCTACGTAACCGACGCTGCCACGCAGCCATAGCTACACCGTCGCCCTGAAGGAGATGCGGGTGAAATTCTCGATCGCCGTCAATATGGAGCGGAGCGACGCCAGTCAGGACATGCGTGAAGTGGTGCGCCATGCGGTCGATCTTGTCAGGCTGGCTGAGCAGGGCGGGTTCGAGATCGCCTGGGCGGCCGAACACCACACGATTGAGCTAACGGTTGGCCCCAACCCGTTCACCATCCTGACGCACTGGGCGGCGCACACCTCACGCATCCGTCTTGGCACCGCGGTGGTTGTCGCACCGTATTGGCATCCCATCCGGGTCGCCGGCGAAGCGGCATTGTTCGACCTGTTCAGCGACGGCAGGCTGGAGCTCGGTTTCGGGCGCGGTGCGTTCCAGTATGAGTTCGACCGCATGGCCCGTGGCATCGCACAGCAGAAGGGCGGCCTGTATCTGCGGGAGATGCTGCCGGTGGTGAAGGCCCTGTGGCAGGGTGATATCGAGCACCATGGCGAGCTGTGGGACTTTCCCCTGGCGACCTCGGTGCCGAAGCCGTTGCAGCAGCCGCATCCGCCGATCTGGGTGGCGACGCGCGATCCCGCCTCGTTCGCCTGGGCGATGGAATCGGGGGCCAACATCATGGCGACGCCGTTGTCGCGCCCGCACGCCGAGGTCGGCATCCTCGGCCAACGCTTTGCCGACACATTGGCGCAGCTTCCCGCCATCAAGCGGCCACGCTTCCTGATGCTGCGGCGGGCCTGCGTCTATGCGCGGCCAGATGACTGGCGGGTTCCGGTCGAGGCGTCGATCGCCTATGGCAGGCAGTTCGATACGCTGTTCCAGAACAGCGGCCGGGTGCGGAACGGATTTCCGGAGCCCGTCGGACTGGCGCAGATGGCGGGGCGTGCCGAGTACCAGACCGACACGGTCCGCGACAGCATGGTGTTCGGCACGCCGGACGAAGTTGTCGCCAAGCTGCGGCAGTACGAAGCGGTCGGTGTGGATCAGTTCTGCTACGGCGCTTCCTTCGGTCTGCCGCATGCGGTCGAGCGGCGGTCGCTCGAACTGTTCATCACCGAGGTGATGCCGCATTTCGCGGCGCCAGCGACGGTGCCTGCTCACGTGGCGGCGTGACACTGCGTGCGGCTGCGGTGGGGTGCCCGCCGCCGTCGGGTGGGTAAGTCCTTGCGCCACCCACCGGTTTCGGTGCAACGCGCACGGCGTGGGATAGGATTAGGAGAGGAACAGGCGGCGCGCTGCACCGCGGAGACGTCGGTAACGCATCAGCAGACGCTTCCAGGAGCTCGATCATAAGCGGCGCACGTCCCGCCTTCCGCCCCGTGCGAGTTCATGTGCCTGTCTCCCGCATGACCCATGTCCCTGTCTCCCCCATGACTCATGCCGCCGCCATGGTCGGCTGCCGCCGCAACTCCGGCACCGGAACCGGAACCGCCAGCGTGGCTCGCGCTCCCGGCAGCATTGCCACCGGCGCCGCGGGCTCCACCGTGGCCGCCACCACTGCCGCCGCCATGGCCACCACCGCCGCCACCACCACCACCACCACCGCCACCACCACCACCGCCATGTGCAAGGGCGACCTTGCCGGTCGTCAGATGACCGCCAAGCAGTGTGACGGGGGTAGCGGCCAACGCCGCACCAACGATCGCCGTTACTACGAGCCGCTTCAGTCCCTTTGGTGAGCCTTTCATGACCAGTTCCCCTTCCAGGTATATCGCCTCATCGCAGCGCTCGTCGCCACGCCAAGTGAGCCGGCGATTCCACTCAGGGTAAAGACGCTCCAGGGTTCGCAGTATTCCACCGCGCTCGTCCGCCCGCCCGCCTTCCCCCCGCACCCAGGACAGCACATATCTTGGCCAACGTCGGTCAAGAGACCGCCCCAGGGACCGGCCATGGACACCGTCAATCTCTACGAAGCCAAGACCAACCTGTCCGAACTCGTCGAACGCGCCGCCTGAGGCGAAGAGATCGTCATCGCCGAGGTGGGTGACGCAAGAGCTTACTCACCCTACAACGCAGCGGTCATTGTTGTGCGCCGCCACCGAAGCCGGCCCACCACCTGCCACAGTCGTTCCGACCGGAGCTGCCGCCCCAACTGGCCTCGAACAACCCGACCTAAACGGGATGAACCGGCACCATGCAGAGCGTCTCGCATTTGAGCGTGTGTTCGCGATCGGTCCGCACGGCGGAACGACGGTGCTGTGCTAAGGTGATGGGCCATGAGTGAGAAGGACGCGATCACGATCCGTTTGGGCGCGGCGCTGCCCGACCTGCGGCGGCGCTGGCCGATCCGTTCGCTTGCACTGTTCGGCTCGGTGGTGCGTGACGAGGCGACGGCGGAGAGCGATCTGGATGTGCTGGTGGAGTTCGACCATCCGATCGATCTATTCGCTTTCCTGGCGCTGGAGGAGGAACGCGCCGACCTGGCGGGCCGCCGCGTCGATCTGGTCTCGCGCGCGGCTCTCAAACGTCACCTGGGTCAGCGGATTCTCGCGGAGTTGGTACCGTTGTGACGACGGAACGCGACCATCCCGGCTTTCTCGAAGACCTTGTCAATGCGTGCCGCTCGATCATCGGATTTGTTGAGGGCATGTCGGTTGAGGGCATGTCGTTTGATGCGTATATGGCGGACGAGAAGACGCGCTTCGCAGTGATGCGCGGTTACGAGATCATGGGCGGAGCGACCCGGAATCTGCCCCCTGAGTTGAGGGACGCCAACGCGGATATTCCGTGGATCTACATGACAGCGGTTCGCAACCGCATTGCACACGGGTATTTCGGATTGGATGACCTGCTGTTGTTCGAAACGATCGAGACCAGGTTGAAACCTTTGTTGCCCCGCTTGCAAGCGTTGGCGCGAAACCAACCTGGCAAGAGAATGAGACGCTACTCCAGCAGCACCTCGATCGCATCCCCCACCGCGAACTTGCCGCCCTCGATAACCGCGGCATGGATGCCGAGATCGACATGGCCGTACAACGCGCGCAGCTCCTCCACCGGGTTGGCATCGCGCGCGGCGGTCTCTGGGTTCACCTCCGTTGCCGGGCAGCGGGCGATCCGCTTGGTCACCCGTAGCACCGCCCCGCCCAGTTGCAGCGTCCGGCCGACCCAATCGAACTCCGCCCACGCCGGCGCGCCGGAAAACCATACATTGGCGCGAAACCGCCGCCGGTGCCGACGCTCCCCGACGCGCCCCTGGTAGTCGCGCCAGCTCGCCAGGTTGATCAGGCTGACAACCTTCTGGCGCTGGTCGCAAAACACATGTCCCGGCACGTGATGGAACCGCGGCTCACCTCGCGCCTCCTCTCCCAGATACTCCACCAGGAACGCACCGATGCGCCGCCGCCCGGCCTCGGTCAGTGCATTCTCCATCACCGCGCTGCCGTCCGGCGCCCGGATCCCCAGGAACCCGGAGCGCGGATCGAACATCGAGCGCAGCAGGGCGATCCGTGCGTTCCGCTTCTGGCACATGAAGTTGTCCTTCGGCAGCCAGGTCGGCGCCGCCGGGTCGAACCCGGAATCGCCCTGCGCCAGCGCAAAGGCGCGATCCCACGGGATGCTGTCACCTTCTTCCACCGCGGCAGCCTCGATCGCCTCGGCCGACAGACCCTTCACCGGGAAGCGGTACAGATACTCAATTCGCATGTGGCAACCCCCCTTGCCGCGCAGTCTGCCCCGCCCTACCTCGGTTGCGGAAGACCAATCGCCACCGCCTGTTGAGGGGTGGCAATCTACCGCCGTCGCCGACCGGGACGGGAGAAATTGCCAACGATCAATGCCACCGCCTCTTGGGGGATGGCAAACTGCTGTCGCCTCCGACCAGGGACATGAGACATGGATATTGAGAAGTTCACCGAGCGCTCGCGCGGCTTCCTGCAAGCCGCCCAGACCATCGCGATCCGCGAGTTCCACCAGCGAATCACGCCCGAGCACCTGCTGAAGGCACTGCTGGACGATGAGGAAGGTGCCGCCTCCGGCCTGATCAGGGCCGCCGGCGGCGATCCGATGGCCGCCAAGCAGGCGGTCGATACCGAGATTGCGCGCCAGCCCAAGGTTCAGGGTGCCGGCGCCGGCCAACCGCAGATCACGCCGGAACTGGTCCGCGTGCTGGACGCCGCGCAACAGGCCGCGACCAAGGCGGGCGACGAATATGTCGCGCAGGACCGCTTGCTGGTGGCGCTGGCTGCCTCCGACACGCCGGCCGCGCGTGCGCTGCGGTCTGCCAGCGTGTCTGCCCAGGCTCTGGACAAGGCGGTCAACGACCTGCGGAAGGGCCGCAAGGTCACCTCGGCCAACGCCGAAGCCAATTTCGACGCACTGAAGAAATACGCCCGCGATGTCACCGCGCTGGCCCGCGAAGGCAAGCTCGACCCGGTGATCGGGCGCGATGAGGAAATCCGCCGCACCATCCAGGTGCTGGCGCGCCGCACCAAGAACAACCCGGTGCTGATCGGTGAGCCCGGCGTCGGCAAGACCGCCATCGTCGAGGGCCTGGCGATCCGCATGGTCAACGGCGACGTGCCGGAGGCGCTGAAGAACAAGCGGCTGCTGTCGCTCGACCTGGGCGCGCTGGTCGCCGGCGCGAAATACCGCGGCGAGTTCGAGGAACGGCTGAAGGCAGTGCTGAAAGAGATCGAGTCCGCCCAGGGCGAGGTCGTGCTGTTCATCGACGAGCTACACAATCTCGTCGGCGCCGGGCGGGCTGAGGGGTCGATGGACGCCTCAAACCTGATCAAGCCGGAGCTGGCGCGCGGCGCGTTGCATTGCATCGGCGCCACCACGCTGGACGAGTACCGCAAGCACATCGAGAAGGACGCCGCCCTGGCGCGGCGCTTCCAGGCGGTGTTCGTTGGCGAGCCGAGTGTGGAGGACACCATCTCCATCCTGCGCGGTATCAAGGAGAAGTACGAGCTGCATCACGGCGTGCGTATCACCGATGGCGCGCTGGTCGCCGCGGCGACATTGTCGAACCGCTACATTACCGACCGGTTCCTGCCCGACAAGGCGATCGACCTGATCGACGAGGCGGCCAGCCGGCTGCGCATGCAGGTGGATTCCAAGCCGGAAGAACTCGACGAACTCGACCGGCGCCTGATGCAGCTCAAGATCGAACGCGAGGCGCTGCGCAAGGAGCCCGATGCAGCGTCGCGCGAGCGGCTGGAACGGCTCGAGAGGGAACTGGCCGAGCTCGAGGAAGCCTCGAACGCCATGACCGCCGCGTGGAACGCGGAAAAGGGCCAGGTGGCGGACACCCAGAAGCTGAAGGAAGAACTCGATAGGGCAAAGAGCGAGGTCGAGATGGCGCAGCGCCGCGGCGACCTGGGACGGGCCTCGGAGCTGCTGTACGGCGTGATCCCCGAGATCGAGAAGAAGCTCGCCGCCGCCGGCGACGGCAAGCTGGTGAACGAGGCGGTGACCGAGAAGGACATCGCCGGGGTGGTGGCGCGCTGGACCGGCATCCCGGTGGACAGGATGCTGGAAGGCGAGCGCGCCAAGCTGTTGCGCATGGAAGATGAGTTGCGCAAGCGCGTCGTCGGTCAGGAGGAGGCGCTGAAGGCGGTCGCCAACGCGGTGCGCCGCGCGCGCGCCGGTTTGCAGGACCCGAACCGGCCGATCGGCAGCTTCCTGTTCCTCGGCCCTACTGGTGTCGGTAAGACCGAGCTGACAAAGGCGTTGGCGGAGTTCCTGTTCGACGACGAGCGGGCGATGGTGCGCATCGACATGAGCGAGTTC
Organism: Acetobacteraceae bacterium; assembly: GCA_035696165.1. Lineage (GTDB taxonomy): Bacteria > Pseudomonadota > Alphaproteobacteria > Acetobacterales > Acetobacteraceae > Palsa-883. The sequence goes on from DASRQX010000048.1 coordinate 29,181, forward strand.
ATGGAGAAGCATGCCGTGTCGAGGCTGATCGGTGCGCCGCCGGGTTATGTCGGCTACGACGAGGGTGGCGTGTTGACCGAGGCGGTGCGCCGCCGGCCGTACCAGGTGATCCTATTCGACGAGGTCGAGAAGGCGCACGAGGATGTCTTCAACGTGCTGCTGCAGGTGCTGGATGACGGGCGCCTGACGGACGGCCAGGGCCGCACGGTCGACTTCAAGAATACTATTATCGTGCTGACCTCCAACCTGGGCAGCGACGTGCTGGCGGCGCAGGCCGAGGGCGAGCCGACCGCGCTGGTGCTGGGCCACGTGATGGCCGCGGTGCGGGCGCATTTCCGGCCCGAATTCCTGAACCGGCTGGATGAGATCGTGCTGTTCCGCCGGCTGCAGCGCAGCGATATGGCAACGATCGTGCAGATCCAGTTGGCACATCTGCGCAAGCTGCTGGAGGATCGCAAGATCGGCCTGGAGTTGGACCGCAGTGCGTTGGAGTGGCTGGCGAGCGAAGGCTACGACAGCACCTATGGCGCGCGCCCGCTGAAGCGGGTGATCCAGCGCAGCCTGCAGAACCCGCTGGCTGGGATGATCCTGGAGGGCGCGGTGAAGGAGGACGACACGGTGCATGTGTCGGCCGGGCCGCAGGGGCTGACGATCAACGGGGCTTTGGCCGAGGCGGCGTAACGACGAGAACCTCTCCCACGCCTGCGCGCGGGAGAGCGTTCGACAGCACGAAGAGCGCGGGCAATCGGAGCGGCACGCTGCTTCGCGACCGCCGGCCGGGTTGCCTCTTTGGCATGCTCTGGTTCACCGTGACAGGTTGTGCGGTGCGGACAGAGGACACACCGATGCCCGACGTTCAGATTTCGGACGCCGTGAAGGACATCCTTGATGGTCTGGTGGCCAATGGGGTTGTCGGAAGTGGGGCTGAATTTGTCGAGCAAGCGGTACGCCTCTGCGCGGCAGATCATGATTACGACGAGGCTGAACTCGTGGCTGCGACGGAGGCCGGCCTCGCCGACATGCGTGCTGGAAAGTACACAACTATCGACGGGCCCGAGTCTCGAGCAGCGTTCTGGGATCAGATCAGACACGAGGTAAGGCAAAAGGTTGCCGGTTCGGCTGTTGGTACATAGGGGAAAGAATGACGGGCTTGCGCAGACTGGCACGCACGACCGATGCGCTGCGTGGGTCGCGCCGGTTGGGTGGTTGACGCCGATCCCGCGACGGGTGTTTCCCCCCGATCAGAAAGCCGACGGCGGTCCACGGCGCATTGCGGCCACCAGCACCAGGCAGCCGAATGCGCCGGCGCCGGCGGCGAGAAAACCGTCCACATAGGCCAGCACCGACGCCTGCTGCAGCACGGCACTCGACAGCAGGTTGACGGCCTGCGCCGACGCTACGCCGAGGTCTGCGGTATGTGCGCCAATGGCACCACGGTACGCGGCCAACCGGTCGGCGGTGGTGCCGGCGATGGCGTCGATGTGCAGGCCGATGAGGTTGGAATGGATCTGTTCACGCACGCGAACGAAGGTCTGCATGAATGCGGTGCCGATCTCGCCGCCGAACAGGCGACTGATCTGCAGTAGGCAGCCGACGGTCAATGCATCGGCTGGGCTTATTGACCGTACGATCAGGAGGATCAGCGCGGTCAACGCGAAGGACTGGCCGATCGCCTGCATGATCTGCGACGGCAGAAAATCCCTGGTGGCCCACTGGCTGGTCAGGTCGGCCGCCATCAAGCACGCCACGCCGATGATCGTGGTGCCAAAGGCCAGCACCCAGCGTCCATCGACCCGCCGCAACAACGCCGCCAATGGATAGACGATGAGGAACTGCGGCAGCGCGATCCACAGCAAGACGGCGCCCACTTGCAGCTCTCGGAAGTTTTGTACCGTCTGCAGATAAGTCGGGATGATGTAAGCGGTTGACAGGATGATGAAGCGATAACCGGCCAGCAGCAGCATCAGGTAAGGCAGGCTCTCGCGTACCAGAAGGCGCAGGTTGAGAAACGGTTTTTCCGTGATCAGCTCGCGTATGATGAAGGCGAGCGTCATTGCTCCGCCGGCCAGCAGCAATCCGGTGATCACGCCGCTGCTTCTCCAGTCGAGCCGATTGCCCTGATCCAGCGCCGCATAGAGCAGCCCAAATCCCATCATGGCGTAGGCCAGTCCGGGCCAGTCCAGATCACGCATAAGCGCAATGTTCACGCGCTCGCGCGGCACCCCGTACCAGATGCAGGCGAACATCAGCGGCTGTGCCGCGCAGTACTGCCAGTCGATCCATCGCCATGACCAATGGTCCGTGAACCAACCCTCGAGCGACGCCGCGACGTTCTGCGACAGTTCGGAGTTCATTGCATAGAGCGCAATCGCGAACACGATAAGCCGCGCCGGCATGCTGCGGACGATAAAGCTGATCGTAAGCGGAATGAACGTGCCGGAGCCGAGGCCACCCAGAAACTGCATGGTCAGGAAGGCGGTCAGGTTAGGCGACAGCGGGCCGAGCAGGCAGGCCAAGAAGAACAACAGCATCCCCAGCAGCAGGACCCGTCGTACGCCGAACACCGCGCCCAGGTAGGGCGACGCAACGCCCACCAGCATCTGGCCGACGCCGAAGCTCGTGGTGATCCAGGCGCCTTCGTCGTAACCGGCGGACAGGCCGCCGCGCAGATCGGCCAGGCCGAAACTCGTTACCCGGCTGGCGAGAACACCCAAGACGGAACCAAGCAGCACCCCGAGCATGCCGACATAGGGGCGCAACGAGTCGGCACTCCAACGCGGGTGCTGCTCGGCGAACGCGTGCAGTGCGACGCCGGCCGACGTTACGGGAGCGAGATGCAGCCTCATTTCGGCGACGGATCCGGGCCTGCGCCGGTGTCGATCCGCGCCTCGGCCGACATGCCGGGCCGCACCAGCGTGCCCAGCGCGGCGCTCGGGTCCAGCACGATCTTCACCGGCATGCGCTGCACCACCTTGGTGAAGTTGCCGGTGGCATTATCGGGCGGCAGCAGCGCGAACGTGCTGCCGGTGCCAGGCGACCAGCTATCCACGTGTCCGGTCAGTACCAACCCGGGGAACGCATCGACCGTGACGCGCGCCGGATCGCCAAGCCGCACATGCGTCATCTGGGTTTCCTTGAAGTTCGCGATCACCCAAGTGTTACGCAATGGGATCATTGCGATCACCTGGGTGCCGACATTGACGAACTGGCCCGGCCGCACCTGACGCTGTCCGACCATCCCGTCAGCCGGGGAGAGGATGCGCGTGTACCCGAGATTGTTGCGCGCGAGTGTCACCTGCGCTTCCGCGGCACGCACCTGCGCCGTGAGCTGCTGCTCCTGCACGTCCAGGCTGGCAAGCAGGGCCTTCTGCTGATCGAGTTGCGCGGTATTCAGTGCCAGTTGCGCGCTGGTGCGATTCTGGTTGTCCTCGGCCTGCTCCACGAGCTGCTGGGTCCCGGCGATTCGTGTTTGCAGCAAATCACGCTGCCGAGTCGCCTCAAGCGAGTAGCGGCGCAGGTCGGCTGCCGTCGCCTGGATGGTGGCATTGGCCTGGCGGATCAACGCGCGCTGTACATCTTTCTGGTTCGCCAGGTTGGCGAGAACTGCCTGTGCGCCAGCCAGAGTGGCCTCGGCTTGGGCAAGTTGCGCGCGATAGTCGGCTGGATCGATCTCGACGATCAGCTCGCCAGCGTGCACGGACTGGTAGTCGTTGACCGGCACGCTGGCGACATAACCGGAGACCTTCGCGGCGAGCGGCGTGACATCGCCGACCATGTAGGCGTCGTCGGTCGACTCGAATCGCGCGGCACCGGTCCAGCGATCCCAGTGGCCCGCCACGTACCAGGCGAGGACTCCCACCGCGATCACACAGACCACCCGAAACAGCGGAAAGATCCAGGCGGCCCGACGACGCCGCTGGGTCAAGGTGTCTGGAGGCAGGTCGGGCGATGCGTCGGGCATTGCGGGAAACTTTCGGGGCAAGGAGCGGAGGCGATCTTCGGTCCGATCCCCGGAGATATTTCATGACGCCTGGAGCATCGACAATAGGCTCCGCGGCAATGGACCTGCCGATCGGCCAGGTTGAAGATGCCGCTACGAAGCATCGCGATCGAATCATGAACTACGTCGCCATGCCTATCCGACCTGCCCGCGGGCCGATATCCTCCGCTTCCAGCACTGCGCCTCCGGGGAAGGGAAAACAATGAGCCAGGCACTGAACGGCATCCGCGTCATCGACATGACGCACAACCAGGCAGGGCCTGCCTGCGCGCAGATCCTCGGCTTCCTCGGCGCCGACGTGATCAAGCTGGAGGAACCGAAGGGCGGCGACGTCGCGCGCACCAACATGCGCGACCGG
>DASRQX010000049.1:0-45237 GCA_035696165.1 Acetobacteraceae bacterium
GATCACGCCGCTGCTGACCCAGGAGATCGGTTCTCAGTTCTCCACCCGCATCGAGGGCAGCTGCATCAAGCACCGCTTCGGCAAGTGCTCGATCAAGATCAAGATGTACGACAAGACCGGCATCGTGCTGCGCATCGAGACCACCACCAACGACGTGTCCTTTTTCAAGCACCACCGAAAGGTGCAACACCGCAAGGGCCCGGCGACCCGTGCCCTGGCACCCGCCAAGAAGTCCATCTACAGCCTGATCGATCTCCGCGAAATCATGCTTGGCTGCAACCGCCGATACCTCGCCCACCTGTCTGCCCTGGACGACTTCTCGGCCGGGGTTCGTGCGCTTGGACGTGTGACCAAGCCGCACGACGTGGATGGTAAGACCGTCAAGGGGATCAACTTCTTCGACCCAGACGACAGCGCGTTACTGCACGCTCTGCAGAACCCAAGGATCAATATCGCCGGCGTTCGACGGGCCGACCTGCTGGCGGACCTGCCGATGTTCTCACCGACCAGGCTATCAAGGAAGTTGCGCCGACTGCTGGACATCGGAGTGATCAAGCGGGTCACCGGGACCTACCGCTACTACCTGACGAAAGCCGGACATGCGACAACCGCAGCCGCAGCACGGCTCACCGAGGCGGCCATCATTCCGGCTATGATTTGATGGGATTTAACGCAAGAAGTGACAAGAGTTGGGCCGAAAGGGACCTGCAAGCTCAGGCTAACGGCCGCTGGCATGACTCTTGGTTTGGCGCGCGGCCGCGAGTTGCTTCCCTGGGCAACCCCGCGCGCGATACCAGGCGCCCGAAGTGATGGAAGAGCCATCATTTCGGGCGCATGGTGTCAGTTATCTGATAAAAGACGGCATCAGAAACAGGAGCTGGCGCATGCCTGACACTCGGATTGCGCTGATTGGCGCAGGGACGATCGGACGCACGCATATCCGCGCGGCCGCCGAAACGCCCGGCGTCACGATCATCGGGATCGCCGATCCCAGCCCCGCGGCGAAGACTCTGGCAGACGAGTTCGGCATCGCCTGGCGCCCCGACCATCACGCGCTGCTAGCCGCCGACCGGCCGGATGGCGCCATCGTCGCCACCCCGAACGCGCTGCACGTCCCGCTCGCGCTGGACTGCATCGCCGCCGGGGTCCCGGTACTGGTGGAAAAACCGATCGCCGACACGGTGGAGGAAGCACAGCGCCTGTCATCCGCCGCCGCGACGGCTGGCGTTCCGCTGCTGGTCGGCCACCACCGGCGGCACAACCCGATTATTCGCCGCGCGCGCGAACTGGTGCGCGGCGGCGCGCTCGGCCGGCTGGTCGCGGCCAACGTCCTGTCGCTGTTCCTGAAACCGGCTGCCTATTTCGCCGTTCCCTGGCGTCGCGCCCCGGGCGGCGGCGGCCCGGTGCTGATCAACATGATCCACGAGATCGACCTGATCCGTTTCGTCTGCGGCGAGATCGTCAGCGTGCAGGCGGCCACCTCGAACGCGGTGCGCGGCTACGCGGTGGAGGACACCGCGGCGACCATCCTGCACCTGGAAGGCGGCGCCATCGTCACGATCACTCTGTCCGATACCGCGGCCAGCCCGTGGAGCTGGGACCAGACCTCCGGGGAAAGCCTGAGCCTGTTCCAGGCCAAGGCGGACTCGCATTTCATCGCCGGAACCGAGGGCTCGTTGACCCTGCCATCCCTGAACCTGTGGCGCCATCCGCACGCCAAGAGCTGGGAGCACCCGATCGAACCACAAACCGTCACGATCGAGCGGGCCAACCCCTACGCGGTGCAGCTGCAGCACTTCGCCGCCGTGATCCGCGGCGAGGTGGCCCCGATCACTCCGGGGCTGGACGGCACAAGAACGCTGGCCGCGACCCTCGCCGTGACACGCGCGGCGGAGCTTGGCACACGGCAGGTATTGATCGCGCCGGCCGCACCGGCGCCCGCCTGACCCACCACACCGGCCTGCACCGCCCAAGCGTCACCCACGCCTGAGCGTCATCCGCGCCCCAGCAGGTCGGCCAATCCCATGCGCCGGTGCCCGTGCCGCCCCTCGGTCGTTTCGGCCCCGGCCAGTGCGTCCAGCACCGCTTCCTGCGTTGCCTCGGCGGCGGCCTGGAACAGCCGGTCGATCCGCCCCTCGGCCAATACGCGCTGGTCGACAAACGGCTCATCCGCCTCGGCCGGAACGCGGTTCGCCGTGGTGAAGGCCAGCGCGATGTCGCCGCTGCCGGTGCCCCAGAAGCTGCCGCACAACGCCAACCCGACCCCGGCCCGCTTCGCCACCCGGGCAAGCTGGCGATGCTCCAGTGGGATGTCCGTGCCGATCACGATGATACAGGATCCGGTTTCCGGATCCGGCGGCTGTTCTTCGGCGGACCGCGGGCCCAACCCGACGGGCGCCTCCGGATCGACCCGCCGGCCATCCGGCAGCCGCAAATCCCCGGGTCGGCCGAAATTGGCCAGCACCAGCACACCCAGATGCCAGGTATCGCCGTCGAGCCGCAGTCGGCGCGACGCACTGCCCACGCCGCCCTTCAGCCCGAAGCAGCTCATTCCGGTGCCGGCACCGATTGCGCCGGTCTCGAAATCCTCACCCGCCGCCTCGATCGCCGCCTCGGCATCCGCCTCGGTCACCGCGAACGCCTGGATGTCGCTCAGATAGCCGTCATTGCACTCCAGCACCACCGGATTGACCGGCGAAGTCTGCCGGCCGATCTCCGGATTTTCCCGCACCGCGCGACGGATCAGTGCATTCGCGCAGGTGCCGACGCCGAACGTGTTGGTCAGCAGGATCGGCGTCTCCAGGCAGCCAAACTCGTTCACCTGGATCAGCCCGATGCTCTTGCCGAAGCCGTTCAGCACATAGGCGGCGGCAACCGGCCGATCGATGAACAGGTCGCCGTCGTGCGGCAGCACTGCGGTGACGCCGGTCAGCACCTCATTCTCGATGATCGTCGCGTGGCCAACGGTCACGCCCGGCACGTCGGCGATGCTGTTCCGGGCGCCCGGCGGCAGCGCCCCACACGCCAGCCCAAGATCCCGTGCGCGCATACCGCCCCCCTTCGTCCCGTGCTCCGCCGCACCAACTAGCGGGCAACGCGGAAACGTCCTAATCCCACCGTGAGCACGGAGGAACCAGCAATGCGCGAAATCGGACATTTCATCGGCGGCAAGCCGGTCGCCGGCACCAGCGGCGCGTTCGGGGACGTGTTCAACCCGGCCTCCGGCGAGGTCGCCGCGCGCGTGGCGCTGGCGTCCAGCGCCGAGGTGGACAAGGCCGTCGCCACCGCCGCCGCCGTATGGCCAGCCTGGGCCGCCATGCCGGCACTGCGCCGCGCGCGCGTCATGTTCAAGCTGAAGGACCTGCTGGACCGCGACCGTAAGGCGCTGTCCGCCGCCATCACCGCCGAGCACGGCAAGGTGTTGTCCGACGCCGACGGCGAGGTGCAGCGCGGCCTGGAAGTGGTCGAGTTCGCCTGCGGTATTCCCCACCTGCTGAAGGGCGAATACACCGACCAGGTCGGCACCGGCATCGACGCCTGGTCGATCCGCCAGCCGCTCGGCGTGGTGGCCGGCATCACGCCGTTCAACTTCCCGCTGATGGTGCCGCTGTGGATGATCCCGGTGGCGCTGGCTTGCGGCAACTGCTTCATCCTGAAGCCGTCCGAGAAGGACCCGTCGGTCAGCCTGAAACTCGCCGCCCTGCTGGCCGAAGCCGGCCTGCCCGACGGCGTGTTCAACGTCGTGCAGGGCGCGCGCGAGGCGGTCGAGGCGATCATCGCCCACCCCGACATCGCCGCGATCAGCTTCGTGGGCTCCACCGCCATCGCCGAGACGATCTATCGGGGCGGCGCCGCGCACGGCAAGCGCGTCCAGGCGCTGGGCGGGGCGAAGAACCACCTGGTGGTGATGCCCGACGCCGATGTCGATGACGCGGTGGATGCGCTGATGGGGTCGGCCTATGGCGCCGCCGGCGAACGCTGCATGTCCGTCTCGGTTGCCGTCGCGGTCGGCGACGCCGGCGACCGGCTGGTCAGCAAGCTGGAACCGCGGGTGCGCGCCTTGAAGATCGGCCCGGGCACGGACCCCGACGCCGAGATGGGACCGCTGGTCACCGCCCAGCATCGCGACAAGGTGCGGGGTTACGTGGACCTTGGCGTGAAGGAAGGCGCGAAGCTGGTGGTGGACGGGCGCGGCGTGTCGCTGCAGGGCTACGAGGGCGGGTTCTTCCTGGGTGGGTCGCTGTTCGACAACGTTGCCACCGATATGCGGATCTACCGCGACGAGATTTTTGGGCCCGTGCTGTCGGTGGTGCGCACGCCGGACCTGGCTGGCGCGGTGCGGATGATCAACGCGCACGAATATGGCAACGGGGTTGCCTTGTTCACGGCCGATGGTGGTACCGCGCGCGACTTCGCCAACGCCATCAACATTGGGATGGTCGGGGTGAACGTGCCGATCCCGGTGCCGATGGCGTTTCACTCATTCGGGGGGTGGAAGCATTCGCTGTTCGGCGATCACCACATTTATGGGCCGGAGGGGGTGCGTTTTTATACGCGTTACAAGGCGATCACGCAGCGTTGGCTGGGTGGCGCGCGCAAGGGCGCGGAGTTCGTGATGCCGACCTTGGGGCGATAGGGACGAGATAGACACCGATCTGCGTGCCACAATTGACATCCTATATGATGTCGTATAGGATGTGTAATGCGGCGGTTGGTTCTCGACATGTCGGTTATCGTGGCTGGCCTCCGCAGTCGGCGCGGCGCCGCCCTAGCGTTGCTGCGTCTGATCGGTGAGCGGCTGATAACGCCCCTGGCGGCGCCTGCGCTCTTTCTGGAATACGAGGAAGTGCTGAAACGCCCAGAACAGCGACTGGCAACTGGACTCTCGATCGAGCAGATTGATTTTTTCCTGGCCGCACTGAGCGACGCGATCGAGCCAGTCGAGTTGCACTACCGGTGGCGCCCACAAGTCCAGGACCCGGCGGACGAAATGGTGTTGGAAGTCGCGATCAACGGACGTGCCGATGCCTTGGTGACGCACAATGTCCGCGACTTTGAGGGCGGGGCCAGCCGTTTCGCAATCCCACTGCCACGCCCGGCTGAAGTGCTCAAGAGGATGAGAACATGAGCAAAGGCACCTATCCGCTGAAACTGCCCGCCTCGATCAAGCGCGCGGCCGAAAGGTTGGCGAAGGAGGACGGCGTTTCGCTCAACCAATGGATTTCCGTTGCCGTCGCGCAGAAGGTCAGCGTGGTCGAAAGCGCCGCGGATTTCTTCCGCCAGCGTGCGGGGACCGCCAAGGCCGAGGATCTGAAAGCGTTCCTCGACCGGGCGCCCGATGTGCCGCCGATGCCGGGAGATGAGATCGACCCCTGATGGCGGCGCCGGGCTGCCAATGGTCGCGAGGAGGCCAACTAGACTGCAGGCATAGCCTTGACTTCTCTGTACCGTATGAGGTGCATGCTGTTCCGGTGGCGATTATGCACTTCGCAAACACTGGGAGCGAAGTCCTATTATCACCCTAGCGTGCTGGTGCTGCCGTCCGGCCAAAGGATGAAACCGGCAGGCCCCGCCGGGTATCGCACCACTGGGTAATCGCTCATGAGTGCAACGCGCGCATCCCAGAGAAGCGGCCGGTCCGGTTTGCCGTAAGGACCAACCCAGTCTGAGGCAGCCATCTCGCCGAACATCAGCATCAGAAATTTGGCGCGGCCGGTGATCCGGAAGCGGCGTCTGATCTTGTTGCGCCCATGCGGCTCCCAATACGTCGCCATGTTATTCGACGCGCGTCGGCTTCCCGCGCGTCGGCTCATCCTTCGGCTTCTGCCGCACGATCGTGGCCATAAGGCGGCGCGCATTATCCGCGCACCTGCGGATATCTGATCCGTACTTGTTTGGGTTGTTGCCGCTATAATTGTCGAATTTTTCCCGCCAGGCAGCTAGTTCCTTCTCAGCGGCTGCAAGTTGGTCGGCGAGGGAGGGCGCCTGTCGCAATGTCGCGTGCTCAACCTCAAGCCGCCTGCTTTGTGCGGGCGTGATTTCGTGAACGACTGGTTTTTGACGTGCGATCACCGCCAACTTGGCCTTGAACGCCGCCTCGTCTTCATCGCAGCCGAGGGCGGGGCGCTTTCGATGAACCGCTCGGATTGAGGCTTGCTGTCGACGGGGCGTGGTTTGCGGGCCGGCATGACCTATTTTCTAAACGAGACGCCGTGCTGCTTGGTTGGAGCGACAGGATTCGAACCTGCTTTAGCAGAGTGAAGATCTGGGGGCTTACCACTAGCCGACGCGGCCGTATCCTGCTTACCGGCTGGACTGTGTGTCAAGGAGCGGGAAGGGCACCGCGCAGCGTGGCCCCGAGTAGGCGTTGCGCTTCCTACGACGTGAAGCCATCGTCGGACCGGCGCGGCATTTGCGGGGCATAATTCATCATGAGTGGGCAACCTAACCCAGATTGGGAAAACATCCAGGGGCGTAGGTACCCTGGCTACGGCCGATGTATCTTTTGCGGATGTGACGGAGGGGTTGAGGGTCTGCGAGATGAGCATATTATTCCTCTCGCGCTAGGCGGCGATACAGTCATTGAGCACGCTAGCTGCCGAACGTGCGAACGGTTGATTTCGCCGGTGGACACGCATCTAGGTCACAGTGTCTACGGGCGCCATAGAATACATGTTAACGCGCCAACTCGGCATCCGAAAGAGCGGCCGGCAACGCTGCCGGCTCGGTTCACATTGCGGCTGGCGATGTTGCTAGGGACCTTCCGATTAAGGACCATCCGTATTCTCTCGCGCTCCCTGTATGGGGTTACCCTGGCCTTTGGAGGGGTGCGCGGATCGATGAGCCGTTCCCGCAAGCTTTCTTCCACGTCTACCACTGGCTACCACCCAATATCCGAGAGACCCTCAATCTCGATGCCGACGAGGACTTTCGGATCTCGGAATCTGGTCTCGTTCATGTTCCCCTCTTCGCTCGTGGGATCGCTAACATTGCTTATTGCCATATGGTAATCAGGTATGGCCTTGAAGGTTTTCGCGCGTTGGCGCTGCCTAGCATCGTTCTGGGGAAGTGTTCGGCCATTTCGTACTTTGTAGGAGCGCCGTTGGGGGTCCCACCGCCGAAATTTACCTGAAACGTTCTGCATGCCGTCCACTTCTCCGAGTTATTTTCCCGCGCTGGCCAACTTAAGTTCATGTCGTGCGAATTCGCCTGTTCAGCCACAGTAAGACCGAGAAGCACGGCATGCCGATTTACGACGTCGTGGCCGGCGCGCCGAAACTCCCCCAACGCAATTCTCGCTAGCTCACGTTCCTGGAAAATCGCCGTTATCGAATGACGATAGAGCGCGTGTTCGGCGTCGCATAGATCAAACCAGCTTCGCTCCTCCAAGCCCGGGTCGAATGTCTCCATCTTCCAAATAAGACGTCGAGCCAGCAACTCACGCGCCTCTTCAGCCGATGAAGGGCCTCTCTCCTGTCCCGTAGCTTCCCCTGATTTCCGCTCGACAGCCATTATCGCGCCTCCTATGACGCGGACGCGCTGTCGAAAAGCAGATGCAAAATCAGGCGGTTAAGTTTCTCAGGCTGTCGCCGCCCTCAGTCCTGGCCGAGCTGCGCCATGTGTTGATCGCGTTCGGATGGCCCGTCCGCATGCCACTTTGCAGGAAACTCAGCGGCGGACTGTAGGAAGTCCGCAGTTCGCTGAATGGGAATCGAATTGCTCGCGTGGTCTCCTAGAGCAGAGGTCCGCATGGTCCTTTTGCACGGCTTCATCAAGAAAACGCAGAAAACACCGAGGGCGGACCTCGATCTCACCTGCGATCGACAGAAAATTGTGGAGCGATGAGCAAGAACCCCCACATCCGCTCCGCCTTCAGCGATTTCCTGAAGGAAGAGGGGCTTTATGAAGAAGTCACCGCGCATGCCATCAAGCGGGCATTGGCGTGGCAGATCGAGCAGGCGATGAAGGCACAGGGACTGACCAAGGCCGAAATGGCAAAGCGCATGCAGACCAGCCGGGCCCAGCTTGATCGGCTGCTCGATCCGAACAATGACAAGGTGCAGCTCGATACCATTCAGCGCGCGGCGGCGGCGATGGGGCGTAGGCTGCTGTTGGAACTGGCCTGACGGCGGGAATCTGATCGCGGGCGTTGGCCGCTCGGTCCAGGGGGATGCACTCTGACCTGCCTTGCCCGGCAATCGGCATGCAGCGCAACCCGTGCGTGATCGGCTACAAACTCGGCATCGAACACGCGCGGCTGGTCGCCGTGGCTCACCCCGATATTCGCCAGGTCCCGGCCGCCCGCTGTCTCCATCTCGGCCAGGGGGTGCCCTCGATTGTCGGCCCAGTCCGTTGACCCGGGGATCAGCCCCATACGCATCAGGATTAAGGACATGGCTGGGGAGGATTCTCCCCTCCCGTTGAGCGAGGGGCAGGGGGAGGGGTTGGTGCCAACGTCGCACCGAAGCTTCTTTCGCGCCGACCCCTCCCCCCAACCCCCTCCCTCAAGGGGAGCGGGAGAATATTATGCCCCAGCCCGATCTTCGCAGTGCAATACGGACCGGGGGCCAAAGCCACTAGCCTTCTGTCCCTCCAAGCGGTAGCTCTGCCCCTCTTGCGTCGCGGCGGTAAATCCAACTACCACGCGGGGTTGCCGCGTCCGCCAGGGAGTATTCGCCGCCGATGTCCGCCTATGTCGACGCGGTCAATCAGGACTTGCTGGACCGCATCCCGCTGGATGCGCGCGTCGTACTGGATGTGGGTTGCAACACCGGCGCGCTGGGCGCGGCCTATCGCCGGCTGAACCCGCGGGCGCGCGTGCTCGGCCTCGAGATGGATCCGGGGGCGGCGGCGATCGCGGCGCGGCGGCTGGACAGCGTCGTGGTTGGCGATATCGAGGCGGGTCCGCTGCCGTTCGCACCGCAAGGCGGCATCGACTGCATCACCTATGGCGACGTGCTGGAACATCTGAAGGATCCCTGGGGGGTGCTGGAGCGGCACGCCGGGTCGCTGAGCGACGACGGCACCATCCTGATCTGCATCCCCAATATCGAGCACTGGCTGTTCGCCGAGCGCCTGCTGCGAGGGGTGTGGGACTACGAACCGACCGGCCTGCTGGACAAAGGCCATCTGCGCTGGTTCAGCCTGGAGACGATGCGCAAAGGGCTGGCGGAGGCGGGCCTGGTGGCCTGCGATGTGCACCCCAGGATATTCGACGGCGAGAAGGCCGCCGCCTTCGCCACTGCGATCGCGCCCGGCCTGCGCGCACTCGGGGTCGATCCGCAGACCTATGCCGATCGCGCCGCGCCGCTGCAATACGTGTGGCGGGTGCGCAAGAAGCCGTGTTCGATGCTGATGATCGGTGCCAACATGCTGGCGCCGGTGGGCGGCGTGTCGCATCTGCGCGTGGTCTATCCGATGCGTGCCATGTTCACCGACCCCAGTGTGGTGGTCCGCATGGCCTCGCCCCTCGACATTGCCGCGCCGGAGAACGACACGCCGCGCATCTTCGTGCTGCATCGTCCGGCGATGACCGGGCCGAACGCCACTGACCTGGTGCGGCGGCTGCGCACCGGCGGCTGGTTGGTGGTGACCGAGTTCGATGACCACCCGGATTTCTTCCAGAGCATGCAGAACGAGGATCAGTTCAGCTTTCGCGCCGTGCATGCGGTGCAGACCAGCACGCTCGCGCTGGCCGAGATTCTGAGCCTGCGCAATCCGGAGGTGCGGGTGTTCCCCAACGCGATCCGCGCGCTGCCGGAACCGCGCAACTTCGCCGACCCGAACGTCATCACGCTGTTCTTCGGTGCGCTGAACCGCGAGCCCGATTGGCGGCCGCTAATGCCGACGCTGAACGCGGTGGCCGCCGCGGTGGGCGATCGGCTGCGCTTCGCCGTGGTGCACGACCGCGGCTTCTTCGACGCGCTGGAGACCCCGCACAAGAGCTTCACGCCGACCTGCGATCACGCCACCTACATGTCGCTGCTCGGCCAGTGCGAGATTTCGTTCATGCCGCTTGGCGATACCTGGTTCAACCGCGCCAAATCGGACCTGAAGTTCATCGAGGCTGGTGCCTGCCGCGTCGCCTCGCTGGCCAGCCATGTGGTGTACGGCGGCAGCATCGAGGATGGCCGCACCGGACTGCTGTTCCGCGATGCCGAGGAGTTGCGTGCGCGCCTGTTGCGCCTGATCGCGATGCCGGACATGGCGCGCGGCGTGGGCGATGCGGCGCGCGGCTACGTCGCCGCCGAGCGGATGCTGGCGTATCAGGTGGCGCCGCGCATCGCGTGGTATCGCTCGCTGTGGGAGCGGCGTGAGGAGTTGGAGCAGGCGCGGGTGGCGCGGATGGCGGAACGCGGAGCCGTTGCGTGACCGGAGTCAGTGAGGGGCGTAGTGAGGTGGTCGCTGTGAAATGGACACTGTGAGATGGTCGCTGTGAGATGATGGCTATGAGGCTGGTCTGCCCGTCGCGCCGTGCCAATGCGCGCTACCGCACTGGGTGCCACATCGTTGCGCGTGCGGGCGCCGTCCGCTGCGCCGTGGCGCTGCTGTTGCTCGGTCTGATCTGCGCGGGCGCACGCGCCGACGACGACCCGGTGACCAAGAGCAACGCCATCGCGGTGCTCGGGAAACCGGCGTTGCCGCCGGACTTCCCGTATTTCCCCTACGTCAATCCGAACGCACCGAAGGGCGGCGACGTGCGGCTGGCGTGGGGCGGCACGTTCGACAATTTCAACCCATTCATCCTGCGCGGCACCGCGCCGCTCGGCCTGGCGGGATCATGGGTGATCCTGCCGGGGGGGTCGGGATCCGGCGCGTCCGTCGGGCATGTGTGGGAGAGTCTGCTGACCTCGTCGGCCGACGAGTCGGATGCCGCCTATGGCCATCTGGCGCAGACCATTGAGATGCCGCAGAGCAAACTGTGGGTGGCGTTCGATATCAATCCGGCAGCGAAATTCTCCGACGGCACGCCGGTCACCGCCGAGGATGTCGCCTGGACCTATCGCACCCTGATGACAGAGGGCCGGCCGGCGATCCGAATCCAGTTTGCCGATGTGAAGGATGTCGAAGTGACCGGCGAGCGCCGGGTGGTGTTCCACTTCAGCTCCAACGAGAACCGCGAGCTGCCGCTGCTGGTCGGCGGCCTGCCTGTCATGCCGAAGCATTTCTTCGACGGGCGGGATTTCTCCCACCCGCTGACCGATCCGCCGATCGGGTCGGGCCCGTATCGGATCGCGTCGTTCGACCTGGGCCGCGACATCGTGTTCCAGCGTGATTCGAACTGGTGGGCGCGCGACCTGCCGACCGGCAAGGGGACCAACAACTTCGACCAGGTGCGGATCGACTACTACCGCGACATGACGGTGACGCTGGAGGCGTTCAAGGCGGGCCAGGTGGATCTGCGCTCGGAGAACACCGCGGCGCGCTGGGCCACCGCGTATGATTTCCCGGCGGTGCAGCGCGGCCTGGTGATCAAGCGCGACTTCCGCCACCACCTGCCGACCGGCATACAGGGTTGGGCGATGAACACTCGGCGCCAGGTGTTCGCCGATCCCAGGGTGCGCAACGCACTGGGTCTGGTCTACGATTTCGAGTGGGCCAACAAGAACCTGTTCTATGGCGACTATGTGCGGACCGACAGCTACTTCAACAACAGCGACCTGGCCTCATCGGGGATCCCGCAGGGCGACGAACTGAAGCTGCTGGAGCCGTTCCGCAAGGAGCTGCCGGCGGACCTGTTCACCAAGCCGTTCACCCTGCCGGTCACCGACGGGTCGGGCAACAACCGCGAGCAACTGATGCAGGCGCTGGCGCTGATGCGCGAGGCCGGCTGGGTGGTGAAGGACCGCAAGCTGGTCGATGCCACCGGCCAGCAAATGAGCTTCACGATACTGTTGTCTGATCCGTCGTACGAGCGGGTGGCGCTGCCCTATGTGCAGGACATCCAGCGGCTGGGGATCGATGTGCGGGTGCGGACGGTCGATCCGGCGCAGTTCCAGCATTTGACTGATGATTTTGATTTTGACATGACGCTTTATATATATCCGGAGAGCGACATTCCGGGGAATGAGCTGCGCGACTACTTCTCGTGCGCCAGCGTCAAGGTGCAGGGCAGTTCCAACCTGCCGGGCGTGTGCGATCCGGCGGTGGATGCCTTTATCGAGAAAGTGGTGAAGGCGCAGGATCGACTGACCCTGGCGACTGCGGCGCACGCACTGGACCGGGTGTTGCTGTGGCGCTGGTATATGGTACCGAACTACGACAACCAGAAATTCCACATCGCGTGGTGGGACAGGTTTGGCTATCCCGACAAGCCGATCCGCGACGGTTTCAACTTCGACACCTGGTGGGTGGATGCAGCCAAGGCGGCGTTGACAGACGCCGCGCGCCGGCAGTGATCGAAGCGAACCGGCGCGGAGGATCTGCGATGATCGAGGCTCCCGACGCGGGGCGTCTGCAATGACCGACGCGGAACGTCGGCAGTGACCAACGTCTGACGGCGGCGCGATGGCAGCCTACCTGTTCCGCCGTCTGCTGCTGGTGATCCCCACGCTGTTCGGCATCATCGCCATCAACTTCGCGGTGATACAATTCGCCCCCGGCGGGCCGGTGGATCAGATGATCGCGGAGTTGCGCGGGCACGGCGACATGTCCTCGCGGCTGACCGGCTCGGCTTCGGATATGGGTGGACCGGGAACCTATCGCGGGGCTCGCGGACTCGATCCGCATGTGATCGACGACCTTAAGAAGATGTTCGGTTTCGACAAACCACCGCTGACGCGCTTCGTCGAGATGGTCAGCGGCTATCTGCGCCTCGACTTCGGCCGTAGCTTCTTTCGGGATCAACCCGTTCTGGATCTGCTGGCGCAGCGCCTGCCGGTGTCGGTGTCGCTGGGGCTGTGGTCGACCTTGCTGATCTATCTGATCTCCATCCCGCTCGGCATCGCCAAGGCGGTGCGCGACGGCAGCCAATTCGACCTGGCAAGCTCGGCGGTGGTGCTGGTGGGCTATGCGATCCCGAGCTTCCTGTTTGCCATCCTGCTGGTGGTGCTGTTCGCCGGCGGCAGCTTCCTGCACTGGTTTCCGCTGCGCGGCCTGACCAGCGACGGCGCGTCGAGCTGGAGTTGGGGTGCGCGCGTGGCCGACTACGCCTGGCACATGGTGCTGCCGACGATCGCCATCGTCGCCAGCGGTTTCGCCAGCCTGACCATGCTGACCAAGAACTGCTTCCTGGAGGAAATCCGCAAGCAATACACGGTGACCGCGCGATCGAAGGGCGCCTCGGAGCAGCGCGTGCTGTACGGCCATGTCTTCCGCAACGCCATGCTGCTGATCGTGGCGGGATTCCCGCAGGCGTTCATTGGGATCCTGTTCACCTCGCAATTGCTGGTCGAGATCGTGTTTTCGCTGGATGGGCTGGGGTTGCTGGGGTTCCAGGCGGCGATCCAACGCGATTATCCCGTGATGTTCGGCACGCTGTACATCTTTACGCTGCTAGGGCTGCTGCTGCAGATTGTCGGGGACATGCTGTACACGCTGGTCGATCCACGCATCGATTTCTCGGCACGGCGTTGATCCCGGCAACGCGCATCATCAACGTCGCGCGCTTGCCGGCCATCCGGCTGTCCCCGATCACGCGCCGACGGCTGGCGATCTTCCGGCAGAACCGGCGCGGCTTCATTTCGTTCTGGATCTTTATGGTGCTGTTCGCGTTCACCCTGCCCGCGGAGTTCGTCGCCAATGACCGGCCGCTGCTGATCCGCTTCAACGATCATTGGTACGTGCCCGTCCTGTTCGATTACAGCGAGGACGCGTTTGGCGCCGACTTCATGCCTACCGAGGCCGACTACACCGAGCCCGACGTAGACAAGGCGATCAACGCACATGGCTGGATGATCTGGCCGCTGGTACCGTTCAGCTTTGACACCATCGTCAAGAACCTGACCGTCCCGGCACCGTCGCCGCCATCCTGGCGCAACCCGCTCGGCACCGACGATCAGGCGCGCGACGTGCTGGCGCGGGTCATCTACGGCTTCCGGCTGTCCGTTCTTTTCGGTTTCGTGCTGACCGGCATCAGCTCCGCGATCGGGGTCGCCGCCGGCGCGGTGCAGGGCTATTACGGCGGCCTGGTCGACCTGCTGTTCCAGCGGTTCATTGAAATCTGGAGTGGCATGCCGCAGCTCTATCTGCTGATCATCCTCGCCAGCATCATCACCCCGGGATTCTGGGTGCTGCTGCTGTTTCTGCTGCTGTTCTCTTGGATGAACCTGACCAGCGTGGTGCGCGCCGAGTTCCTGCGCGGCCGCAACCTGGAATACGTGCGGGCCGCAAAGGCGCTGGGCGTATCGGACACGCTGGTCATGTGGCGGCATATTCTGCCGAACGCGATGGTCGCGACGCTGACCTACATGCCGTTCATTCTGTCGGGCTCGGTGACGATCCTGGCGAGCCTCGATTTCCTGGGCTTCGGATTGCCGCCGGGGTCGCCGTCGCTGGGCGAGTTGGTGGCACAGGGCAAGGACAATCTGCAGGCACCTTGGCTGGGAATCACCGCCTTCGCGGTGTTGGGCGGCACGCTGATCCTGCTGATCTTCATTGGCGAAGCGGTGCGTGACGCGTTCGATCCGCGCCGGTCGCCGCGATGATCGGGGGGGCGTCGGGCGTCTTGCTGATGATCGGCGCATCCCGCGCCAGGCCGAGGTGCTTGCTTCGCGCCGGGTGTGGCCCATAGGCTCGCGGCATGTTGCGGTTTTTGTTGCGTCGGCTGGCGCTGGCAATTCTGGTATGCCTGACGGTGCTGGTTGTCAGCTTTACGCTGACCCGGTTGTCGGGCGATCTTGCCGTTGCCATCGCCGGGCCGAATGCGACGCCGGAAGACGTGGCGATCATCCGCAAGAATTATGGCTTCGACCGTCCCGTCGTGGTGCAGTTCACCGACTGGGCGACGCGCGCGGCGGAAGGCGATCTTGGCCGCTCCTATGTCTACAAGGCCTCGGTTGCGGATCTTATCAAGGAGCGGCTGCCGATCACGCTGACGCTCGGCCTGACCGGCCTGCTTATCGCGCTGGCGACGGCGATCCCGCTGGGGGTGCTGGCGGCGTTGCATGAGGGTTCGCTGCTGGACCGGGCGATCGGGCTGCTGGCGTTGCTGGGGCAGGCGATGCCCAGTTTCTGGCTTTCCCTTGTGCTGATCATCTGGTTCGGGCTGAAGCTGCAACTGCTGCCGATCTCGGGCGTGGATACGTGGCAGGGCTACATCCTGCCGGGCATCGTGCTGGCGTTCTCCGCCATTCCGGCGCTGATGCGCCTGACGCGTGCGGGCATGATCGATGCTCTGGCGGCGGATTATATCCGCACCGCGCGGGCCAAGGGGCTCAGCCTGGCAACGATCGTGCTGAAGCATGCCTTGCGCAACGCGGCCATGCCGGTGGTCTCGATCGCCGCGGTGCAGCTTGGCTTCATGCTGGGCGGGTCGATCGTGATCGAGCAGATCTTCGCGCTGCACGGAGTGGGTTATCTCGCTTGGGAATCGATCAGCAAGAATGACTTCCCGGTGGTCCAAGCGGTCGTCATGCTGCTGGCGGTCATCTATATCGGCCTGACACTGCTGGCGGACGCGATGAACGCGGTGCTGGACCCGCGGCTGCGCGCGGCATGAGATTTTCCGCCCGGCATCTCGCGGCGCTACTCGGCGCGGCGATTGTTGGCGGCACACTGGCCGTGGCGATTATGGCGCCGCTGCTGGCCCCACATGATCCGTATGCGCAGGACCTGATGCGCCGGCTGGTGCCGCCGGAATGGCTGGGCGGGACTTCGTTGAATCCGTTCGGGACCGATCAGCTTGGGCGCGACTATCTGTCTCGGCTGATTTTCGGCGCGCGAATTTCAATGCTGATCGGCATCCTTACGGTGGTGACCTCGGGAACGATCGGGGTGACGCTGGGAGTGCTGGGGGGGTATTTCGGCGGGCGGGTCGATGACGCGGTGATGTTCGTGATCACCGCGCGGCTGTCGATCCCGCTGATCCTGGTGGCGCTGACCGTGGTGGCGCTGGTCGGCAGTTCGCTCGCGGTGGTCGTCGCGACGCTGGGCCTGCTGCTGTGGGACCGCTTCGCCGTGGTGGCGCGCACCACGACGATGCAGGTGCGCAACCTTGACTATATCGCGGCGGCGCGGGCGGCGGGGGCCTCGCGCACGCACATCCTGCTGCGCGAGGTGCTGCCGAATATCGTTTCGCACCTGCTGGTGGTGGCGACCCTGGAGATGGCGCTGGCGATCCTGCTGGAGGCGGCGCTGTCGTTCCTGGGCCTGGGTGTGCCGCCCCCGCTGCCGTCCTGGGGGCTGATGATCGCCGAGGGCAAGGACTACATGTTCTTCAGTCCGTGGGTGATCATGGTGCCGGGCGTCGCGCTGTTCGTGCTGGTGCTGGGGATCAACCTGCTGGGCGACGGGCTGCGCGGACTGCTGGGCGCGGAGCGCGGTCAGTGAGATCAGGGCTGTCTGTGAACCCGGGGCTGCCTGTGAACTCAGGGCTGCCGGTGAGACCAGTGCTGCCGGAGAGACCGGTGCTGCCCGAGAGACCGGTGCTGGAAATGGCGAACCTGCGCGTGCGCTTCGGCCAGGTCGCGGCGGTGCGTGGGGTGTCGTTGCGGATCGAGCGTGGTGAGACGCACTGCCTGGTGGGTGAATCGGGCTGCGGCAAATCGGTGACCGCATTGGCGGTGATGGGGTTGCTGGCGCGCGGGGCAGAGCGCCGGACCGACGTGCTGCGCTTCCAGGATCACGACCTGTCGCTGCTGACCGAGCGCGGCATGGCTCGGCTGCGCGGCGACCGGATGGCGATGATCTTCCAGGAGCCGATGACCAGCCTGAACCCGGCCTACACGGTCGGGTCGCAGATGACCGAGGTGCTTGCGCGGCATCGCGGCACGGCGCGGCGTGCGGCGCGAGTGCGTGCGGCGGAGCTTTTGGCGCGCGTCGGGATCACCGCGCCCGAGCTGCGGCTGGGGCAATATCCGCACCAGTTGTCAGGCGGGCTGCGCCAGCGGGTGATGATAGCGATGGCGCTGTTGTGCGATCCGGACCTGCTGATCGCCGATGAGCCGACCACGGCGCTGGATGTGACCGTGCAGGCGCAGATCCTGCGATTGCTGCAACGGCTGCAGCGCGAGCTAGGGCTGGCTTTGTTGCTGATCACGCACGACCTTGGGATCGTTGCGCGCATGGCGCATCGCGTGTCGGTGATGTACGCCGGCGAGGTGGTAGAGAGCGCGCCGGTGCGGGCGTTGTTTGCCGCGCCGACCCATCCATACACGCGCGGACTGCTGGACTGCATTCCGGTGCCGGGCGCGGCGCGGCGGGATGTGCCTCTGGGCAGTATCCCTGGCGTGGTGCCGCGCATGGTCCCAGGCTTCGCCGGCTGCGCGTTTCGCGATCGTTGCGGTCAGGCCATGGCGGCCTGTGCCGAGGCGGTGCCGCTGCGGCGCATAGCGGACGGGCACGCCTATCTGTGCCGGCTGGCGGAAGATTGGGGGAAGGCGGCGTGACGGCGACGGCGCTCACATCGTCATGCCGGCGCATGCCAGTATCCATGACTTGTCTTTGCTGCAACAAAGAAAGTCATGGATACCGGCATGCGCCGGCATGACGTGGGGGCGGCGCCGGTGGGCCAATCTCTCGGCCGGCCGGAATTGCGCCCGGCAATTGAGTTGCGCGATGTACGCCGGGTGTTCGCCAGCCGGGGCGGGATGTTCGCACCGGACCGTGTGGTGCGGGCGGTGGACGGAGTTTCCGTTGCGCTGCCGGCGGGCGAGGTGCTGGGTATCGTGGGTGAGTCCGGCTGCGGGAAGTCAACGCTGGCGCGGCTGATCCTGGGGCTGCTGACGCCGAGCGCGGGGGAGATTCTGGTGGACGGCAAGCGCCTGGATACGCTGGACCGACGCGCGCGGGCGCGGCTGATCCAGCCGGTGTTCCAAGACCCGTTCTCCTCTTTGAATCCACGCCGTCTCGTGCACGAGATCGTCGGGCTGCCGCTGGCCGCACAGGGCGGTGTTTCGCGAGCGGAGCGGCGCCGGCGTGTGGATGCGATGCTGGAGCGTGTCGGGCTGTCGGCGGCGATGGGCGAGCGATTGCCGGCGGCGCTGTCCGGCGGGCAGCGCCAGCGGGTGGCAATCGCCCGCGCGCTGGTGCTGCAACCGCGCATCGTGGTGTGCGACGAGCCGACCAGCGCGCTGGATGTTTCGGTGCAGGCTCAGATCCTCAATCTGTTGGCGGCGTTGCGACGCGATCTCGGGCTGACCTACGTGTTCATCAGCCACAACCTGGCGGTGGTCGAACACATCGCGACGTCGGTGGCAGTAATGTATCTGGGCCGCTTCGTGGAGCATGCGCCGGTCGATGCATTGTTTCGCGATCCGCGGCATCCGTATACGCGCGCGCTGCTGGCATCCGTGCTGACGCCCGAACCGGGCCTGGGGATACCGGACGTCGGGCTGGGCGAGAGCTATCCGGACCCGGCGAATATTCCACTGGGATGTCGATTTCATCCGCGTTGCCCGGTGGCGGAGCCGCGCTGTGCGGACACAGTGCCGGCGCCGGTCGCGCGGGGCGGACGGATGGTGGAATGTTTGCTGGAGACGGCGTGAGATCGTCGCCAGCGTTTATGTTCCGCGCTCGGGACGATGCCGCGGGGACAGCGGCGGCTAGCCCGCGTTTCTCATACTCTCGCGGGCGCTGGCTTGGTCCTTGCCGCGCCAACAGGTTTTCGCACGTTGGTCACCTACCGATTGGGCCGATACCCCCGGTTTTGGCGGCGGCGCGAAAACCTGCTGGCGCGACAACGCCCGACGCTGCCCTGGGCTATCATCCCGCAACAGGATGAGAAAAGCGGGCAGGTGACGGCCGGCCTCGTGACCGAGGTGCCGTCACCCGACCTATCGAGGGTACCGCTTACTGAGACTGTGTGGTGGTTGTGGTGGTCCGCTGCGTCGTCACCGATGGCGGCGGCGGGGGCGCGGGGGGGTAGGTCGTCGTCGTGGTGTTGTTCGTCACGCCGGTACTGGTGTTGTACGTCGAACTCTGAGAATAGCCCAGCGATCCGTCGGGACCAACAGCCCTCTTGGTGACGGTCGTGCTCAGGGTGCCGGGCGGAGGCTGCACCATCGGCGTCGGGGCTGTGGTGGTGGTGACCGTCTCCGAGGTCTGCGCCGTGGCAACGCCGGTCAACAAGCCGAATGCCGCAGCGCCTGCCAGCAGAAGTCTCGTCATGTCTTGTACTCCAGGTAATGGATGGCCGCTTCTATCTGTCGCGACGTCTTGGGGATAAATAGTTGAGCAGGATGTTTGGATGCAGGGCAGCTGCATACACATGGGAGTGAGCAGGCGCTGCGCAAGATCGAAATGAATGATGGCGGAAACGAGGCGTTGATCTGGCGAGGTGCGGGCGGCGATTTTTCGGCGTGATTGGGTACCGCTGTGCAGCTGTTCTGATTGTTTGCTGCATCGCGAAGGAAGAATTTTAGCGCAGATGAAGGAAGGCGATGCACGCAAAACACGCAGATAACGAGGGCCGAATGATTTGTCGGGACCATCCTTGCATATGGCGACGCGATCGTGCTGGCGCCAGGGTGGTCCAATCTGTCCGACGGCAGCAGTTTGTCGGGCCTCGGGGGTGTTCTCCTGTAAGTTATACTAACTATCTATACCCATCAGGATCACCGATGCAAGTTACTTTAGTCTACGCGTCGTTTACCCCTCCAAGCGTCGTCGTGGCACGGTCGCCGGTGCCGCGGGATGTCGCCTGCGAAAACGCGGGGACGAACGCCAGGCAACGGACAGCGGTGAGGGTTGGCGGCGCGGATGTCGGGCCGGGGGCTGGCCGCGGGCACAAGGCTCGGATCGCGAAATTCCGACAAAGACCCTGTGGACCCGACAGCGGTGGGGGATTGGCGACGCGGATCTCGGGCTGGGAGCCGACCACGGGCATGAAGCTCGGATCGCGAACCGCGGACAACACCCCATGCAACGGACAGCGGTGAGGATTGGCGGCGCGGATGCCGGGTTCGGGGTTTGCCATGGGCAGACGGCTGGGATCGTGAAATCCCGACAGGGCCTCATGCAACTGTCTGCTGTCGACCCGGTGGGGCTGCGGCTTGGTGCGGTGAGCCGATGGATCTTTGGGGCGGCACACCCTCACCCGGATCGCTGCGCGATCCGACCTCTCCCGCAAGCGGGCGAGGTGAAAATCAGCGGCACGGCCATGCCACGCGAATTCCCGCGGATCGACGGCGCGGATGGGCCGCCCCCTCTCCCCGGCCCTCCCCCGCGAGGGGGCAGGGAGAAGAACTACTGTATTTCCCGGCAGGCTTGCGTCAGCCAGGCGCGGGTCTTGGTGTCCAGCGATGGGCCGACCTCGGCCAGGACGCGGGCGTGGTAGGCGTTCAGCCAGGCACGCTCGGACACGTCCAACAGCCCGCCGTCCACCAGCCGTGTGTCGAACGGCGCCAAGGTCAGGGTCTCGAAGCACAGGAACGACTTCATGGCGCCCGGCAGCTCGGCCTTGCCCACCAGCAGCAGGTTCTCCAGCCGGATGCCGTAGTGGTCCGGCAGGTAGAAGCCGGGTTCGTTCGACAGGATCATCCCCTCGGCGATCGGCACGGGCCGGGCCAGGCGCGACAGGCTGACCGGGCCCTCATGCACCGAGAGATAGCTGCCGACGCCGTGGCCGGTGCCGTGGTCGTAGTCCAGCCCCACCTGCCACAACGCGCGGCGAGCGAAGGCGTCCAGATGCACGCCGCCGACACCGGCCGGGAACACCGCGGTGGCGATGGCGATGTGGCCCTTCAGCACTCGCGTCACCCGCGCACGCAGCTCGGCCGGCGGCGCGTCGGGCCCGGTCCAGACGGTGCGGGTGATGTCGGTGGTGCCGTCCTGGAACTGCGCGCCGGAGTCGATCAGATACACCTCGTTGGGATGGAGCGGGCGGTTGGTGGCCTCGGTCACCCGGTAGTGGATGATCGCGCCGTGCTCGCCGGCGCCGGAGATCGCGGGAAAACTCTCGCCGCGGAAACCTGCCACCTCGGCCCGCAGGGCCAGCAGCTGGTCGGCGGCGGAGATCTCGGTTGCCGTGCCGGCGGGACCGACCTCATTCAGCCAGCGCAGGAAGCGGCAGATGGCGACGGCGTCGCGTGCATGGGCGGCACGGGCGCCGGCGCGCTCGGTCGCATTCTTGCAGGCCTTGGGCAGCAGGCATGGATCCGGGCCGGCCGCCACCGTCGCGCCGGCCGCGCGCAGCACCTGGGCGAACCACACCGGGGAACCGGCCGGGTCCACCCGCACGCGCTTGCCCCCCAGCCCCGCCAACTCGGTGGCCAGCACGTCGCGCGCGGCCACGGCGACGCCGTTGCCCAGCCACTCGCGGGTCTCGACCGGCAGCTTGGCCGGGTCCATGAACAACTCACAGCGTCCGTCGGCGTAGGCCAGTGCGAAGCCGAGCGCGAAGGGGGTGAAGGGAACGTCCTGGCCGCGGATGTTCAGCAGCCAGGCGATCGAGGCCGGGTCGCTGATCACCGCCGCGTCCTGGTTCGCCTTGCGCAGGATGGCGGCGATCTCCTCGCGCTTCTCGGCGGCGGGCTTGCCGGCGTAGCGCAGTGCGTGCGGCAGGGCCGGGGCGAGCGGCGGGGCAGGGCGGTCGGTCCAGACCGCGTCGATCGGGTTTTCCCCAGTGGCGATCATGGTCAGGCCGGCGTCGGCGAAGCGGGCGAGGCCCTCCTCGGCGATCAGCAGCGGGTCGTAGCCGATGCGGGCGCCCTCCGGTACATTCGTGGCGAGCCAGGCGGGCGGGGGTTCCTCGGTGATGTGCCGGCGCTCCCACAGGGTCGCGTCGGTTTGCGCGGCGAGTTGCAACACGTAGCGGCCGTCGGTAAACACCGCGGCGCGTTGCGCCAGCACCACCGCCAGGCCGGCGCTGCCGGTGAAGCCGGTCAGCCAGGCCAGGCGTTCAGCCGAGGCGGGGACGTACTCGCCGAGATGCTCGTCGGCACGTGGGACGATGAAACCGTCCAGGCCACGCTCCTTCAGTTCCTGTCGGAGTGCTGCCAATCGTTGGCTTGGTGTGCTCATTGCTCATCTTTCTGCTGCAAGCTTCTGCTACAAGCCTGGGCGAAATTTCATGCCTTCCCCACCGAACATGCTATTTGCGCATGGCTGGCGGGTCGTTTGGGCGCTTATACCGCACTGCAACATGACTATATTGCATTGCACAAGACCCCGGGGGCGCCCCGCCGCGACGACGCCGCGCTGGACCCGGATGCTGGATAAAGGATGGGGGATCAGACCCATGAGTGCACCAATGGCCAAGACCGATTTTGTTTTCAAGCTGACAACCAGCCAGAGTTATATCGACCGCGATTACGATCCGACGCCGGCTCGCGCCGCGCAACCCGCCCCGCGTGGCCTGCTCCGCGCGATCGGCGATGGCGTGGCCTTCGCCGCAAGCGGTGTGAAGAACTGGGTGAGCAGGCATCGCACCCTGGAAAGGATGGAGATGATGAGCGACCGGGAGCTGGCCGACATCGGCCTGACCCGCGGCGACCTGCCGCGTGTATTCGACGCCGATTTCGTTGCTGACCACGCGCGGGGCCGGGTTTCCTACTAAGCGCCGAACGCGACAGCCGGGCGGCCTCGCCCTGGGATTCCCCCACAGGTCGAAGCCAATAGGCGGTAGGACAAGCCCGGCTCCAACGACAAACTTTCCCCCTGCCCTTGAGGGCGGGGGTTGGGGGGAGGGGTAAGCGAAACCAACTACCAGTACCACGTTAGGACGAATTCAGGCCCGGTATTTTAACCCTGTGGGCGCACAACACTCTGATGAGTTTCAGGGTTGGCGTCCATCGGTGGGCAAAGCCAGAGATTCGTTCGTCCAACCGACCGCCCCCCTGCGGCACGTAACGTAGACAAGCGATCAAACATGCGTTCCTGCGAGCGGGCAAGCGCCCGCCAACCGGAAAGTTGCGGCAGGGCGGTGCGGCCCGCTGCAGCGCAACCACAGCGCGTTCGAGATGGACGGCCCGGTGGTCGATGTGCTCGGCCAGCGTGCCGGCGCAAGCAGGCGCGACCTGCACGGCGCGCCGGCGAGGGGCGAACGCGGTCTCGATGAATTCGCGCGGCGATGAGGCGGGCAAGGCCTGGAAACGGACCGTCAGGTCCAGCGCATCGGCCCAATCCAGCCATTTCGCGCGATGGACAGGTGCGACCGGTGCCAGCGCGACCCATGGGATGCACAGCGCGTCGGCGACGATTACGCCATGCAGAGCTTGTCACAGCAGTGTGCGACAGCGGGCGATCTGGCTGAGGATGGTACGGGGGTTGCCGCGCGGATCGATCAGCGTCACGCCGGCAGCGGTGGCCGCGGCCGGCTATGCGCGGCGCGTCAGGCTTGCGAAGTGCGGCATGAAACCGACGACGCCAATCCTGGAGGTACCGATGCCCGGGACGTCAAGCTCGGACGTGCGCCCTTCGTGCCGGGTCGGGGGACGCACAAACGGCAGCAGGCTGGCCGGATCACCGAGGCCGAAAGCAGCGGGCAGACCGAGCTGACGCGCTGTGCGCGGACCGCAGACCCAGTAGATCTCCCATGATCCATCGAGCACGGCTGACGCCTCGTAGCCGCCGAACCCGGCGCCGGCCACTATCTTGCGCCAATCCGCTGGATGCCGCGCGTCCAGCACCGAACCGATGCCAAGGGACAGATCCGGCCCGCCATCGCCGGACAGATGCTTGGCGTCCGGATGGGCGGCGCCAAAGGCCGAGTCGAGCAGCCCAGGCAGCACGTGCGGCCAGAGCAGGTCGTTCAGCTCGTCGCCGAAGTTGCGCGTCGCGCCCCGCCAGACATAAAGCTGCATCCGGGGAGGCGCATCTCGACCGGGCGCATCCCGGGAACGCGCATCGGGGCAAGGCGCATGATCGGAATGCGTATCCAGGGTCAGCCCTCGAGGTTCAGGTGCCAGTGGAACGCCGCGCGGATGAGGCCGCGCGCATAGGCGCAGCGCCAGCGCAGGGCGATCAGGTCTGGGCTGTCGCCTCGGCGCAGGAGCGCCGGCACGCAGGTCAGTGCCGCCACCAACAGGCGGCGCGGCAGTTCCCGTCACACCGCGCCCGGCCGCCCGAGAAGGCGGCGACTGATGACTGTCGAGACCCCTTGCCAATAGAGCCGAGACAGCAGCCAGGTGGGTGTCAAGCGCAGCGACTGGATGCGGTGATGCACGACGATGCTGGAGCCTTAGCAAAGCGGATGACCGGCATCCTGCAGGCGCCAGGCAAGCTGCACCTCCTCGTCCGACAGCAGGGTGTCGCCACGACGCCCGACCGTGGTGCCAAAGCCACCCGCCGCGAGCAGCGTCGGCGCATGCACGGTGATATTCGCGCCATAGGGTTCCAGTTTCGCCGGCAGCTCGGACGTGCGGTACTCGCCACGCCCCTCGGTTTCGATGATCGACAGCACGCCGCGCAGCGAGTCCGGCCACCAGCCGGGCAACGGCGCCTCCCAAAGCGGCAGGATTCGTCCGCCCAGCACGACGGGCGGCCGCGGCGCCGCCTGAATGACGGCGATGCTACGCTCGACCCAGTTGGGAGCAGGCACCGCGTCGTCGTCGATGTAGGCGATATAGCCGGTGCAGACCACGCGCGCTCCGACGTTGCGCGCCAGGCTGACACCTGAATGGTTCAGCACGAGCAACCTTGCGTGCGGGTGCGCGGCAACCACCGCGGCCAACTCCTTGCCTGCCGCCGCGGTCGAGCCACTGTCGACGACCAGGATGCCGAACCGGTCCAGCCCGACCGTCAGTCGATGCAAACCGGCGAGACAGTCGCGTGCGTAGGCTGGGCGATTGTGTGTACACCGGCATACCGTCAGGCGAGGGCCGGCCAAGCGAGCGTCGGCCAGGTGACGGTCGGCCACGCCGCGATCGGCCATGCCAGGATCAGCCAAGCGAGCGCCAGTCAGGCGCGGAGGTCGGCTGCGGCGGCGCACGCGCTGGACATGCGCCTACGCTGCCAGCCAAGGATTGACGAAACCTTACCTGTTACCGTTTGCCCGACATAATGACGCGAAGCGTCAGGGCGCTGGCATGATGTCGGGTCGGCCGATCCCGACATAATCGAACCCGCTTTGGCGCATCGCCACTGGGTCGTAGACGTTGCGCAGATCCACCAGGACCCGCCCGCGCATTGCCTCGCGCAGCCGCGTCGGGCTCAGCGCGCGGAATTCGTTCCATTCGGTGATCAGCACCAGCACGTCGGCGCCGGCGGCGGCGTCCAGCGCATCTCGGCAATAGACCACCGGGCCGGGCAGCAACGGGCGTGCCTGCTCCATCCCCTCCGGGTCGAAGGCGCGCACGATCGCGCCATCCTCCACCAGGCGGGAAACGATGGGGATCGACGGCGAGTCCCGCATATCATCGGTCTCCGGCTTGAAGGTCAGGCCGAGCACGCCGATCGTCTTGCCGCGCACCGAGCCGCCGCACGCCGCGATCACCCGCATCGCCATGCCGGCCTTGCGGGCATCGTTCACCACGACGACCGTCTCCACCAGCCGGGTCGGCGCGCCGGCATCCTGCGCGATACGCACCAGTGCCAACGTGTCCTTCGGAAAGCAGGAGCCGCCAAAGCCGGGGCCAGGGTGCAGGAACTTGCGCCCGATGCGCCCGTCCAGGCCGATGCCGCGCGCCACGTCGTGCACGTCCGCGCCGGCCTTCTCGCACAGATCTGCCATCTCGTTGATGAAGGTGACCTTCATCGCCAGGAACGCGTTGGCGGCATATTTGACCAGCTCCGCCGTTTCGATACCCGTGAACACGATCGGTGCCTCGATCAGGTACAGCGGGCGATACAGCCGCCGCAACACCTCCCTTGCCCGCTCGGACTCCGTGCCGATCACCACCCGGTCGGGCCGCATGAAATCGCCGATCGCGTTGCCCTCGCGCAGGAATTCGGGGTTGGAGGCGACGTCGAACTCCAGGTCCGGCCGCACGCCGCGGACAATCTCGGCAATGCGCCGCCCGGTGCCGACCGGCACCGTCGACTTGGTCACGATCACCGCATAGCCAGTCAGCGCGCGCGCCACCTGCTCCGCCGCAGCATAGACGTAACTGAGGTCCGCATGGCCGTCGCCGCGGCGCGCCGGTGTGCCGACCGCGATGAACACCGCCTCGACCTCGCGCAGCGCGGCGGCAAGATCCCCGGTATAGGCCAGCCGGCCGGCCTTGACGTTGGTCATCACCAGCTCTTCCAGGCCGGGCTCGTAGATCGGCATGCGCCCCTCGGCGAGCGCCGCGAGCTTGCCGGGATCGGTTTCGACCACCGTGACATCAGTGCCAAACTCGGCGAAGCAGGCGCCGGAGACGAGGCCGACGTAACCGCCGCCGATCATTGCAATGCGCACAGGCTGGGTTCCTTGATACGGATGTACGGAGGATAAAGCACATCGAGGGCCGGGCATTCCAGCACCCCGACCGCCGCCCAACGTAGGACGGAAAAGCCCAGCGCCTTCCGCCATTTTCCGCGGCACCACAAATTGCCGCCCAGCCCGACGAGCAACGCCGAGCCATCGCGGCACCGTGCCCGTCGGTCACCCACGCCAGCCGCCCGAGCTTCGCCCGCCCCGTAGGGTCGTTGTCGAGATTCTCGGATTGACCGGTCTCGCCCCGGTCAAGCACGGGTCGTCGCCTGGCATCATATCCGGGATTTTCGGACTTGCCGCCGCAACTGTCGCCGGGTGAGGGCCGCCCATCCGCGACGGCAACGCGCCACTCCGCAAGCAAGGAAAATTCACCACGAAGTCACGAAACGACGAAGTTCGGCCCGCGCCTCGCACGGACTACAACGGGTGCGCTGCGCGGTGTCTCCGGCCGTCCGTGGAGGACCTTGCCTTGCGGGCATGCGAGCGACCGATCGCATCGCGCGGGCCGCCACCCGCGAAGCCGACACGCCACCGGGGGGCAGTTGCGGCGTCGGCGACACGACAAGGGCGGCTTGGAAGCGGACCGTGGGCAGGGGCTGTGACAAGTTGCATCTTCGATCCTAGTGCGATAAAGTCAGTTAGTGCAACTTACCTCAGATCACCCAACCGACGTTAGAAAAACCGCCAGGGAGCGTCCCACCGAAGCGACCAGCCAACGAAAGTCCGCATGGCAAGTCGCCGACCGCCGCGACCACCAGCGGAAACCATTTAGCTTGGCCGCGTAACGGAGGCGGTGCCGCCATCTGGCCAGCGGTCCAACAACCGGTCTTCCTGTGCGCCGTCAGCAGCATGTTCAAGTCCGCCCGCGAGGCACTCGCCCGCGCACTGCGCGCCGCCGGCTTCCACGTCGAAGAACAGGACACCTTCGTCCAGCGCGGCGCGGCGCCCCGGCTGCTGCGCAAACTGCACGACTACATCGAGGGCTGCTTCGCCGTCGTCTGCCTGATCGGCTCCTGCACCGGCGCCTTCCCGCAGCCCGCCGAGGCCGCCGAGTTCCCAAAAATCCGGCCGGTCGCAACCGCCTACTACACCCAGTGGGAGTGTTTCCTCGCGCGACACTTCGTCCGCCGGCTCTACCTCTACGTCGCCACCGAGACATTCCCACGCGACCAGGGCCTGCCGGCGGACCCGGCGCAAGCGCGGTTCATCGCGCACCTGGTAAACGACGGCATCGACCGAACCCCGATCGCCGAGGCGCCACCGTTCCGCGAGCGGGTGCTGCAAGCCCTGTTGCGAGACCGCGACGCGATCCCCGGCAGCAAGCAGGCCCACCAACCGATCGCCCTGCCTTACCCCTCCCTCGGCTCCCTGTTCAAAGGCCGCGCGGAGTTCCTGACCCGCCTGCGCGACAGCCTGACGCGCGACAATGGCGGCACCGCCGCCATTATCTCCAACGCCGTCCACGGCATGGGCGGCATCGGCAAGACCCGCGCCGCCATCGAATACGCCTGGGCCTACCGCAAGCGCTACTCGGCGCTGCTGTTCGTCCAAACCGACACGGGGAAAACCTGGAGGCCAACCTCGCCGCGCCGACCGGCCCGCTCCGCCTGGCCGAGGCCACCGCCACCGACCAGTCGGTGAAACGTCACGCCGCGCCGGCCTGGTTGCGCGCCAGCCCCGGCTGGTTCCTGATCCTGGACAACGTCGACACCGACGCGGCGCGGCAAGCCGCGGTCGCGATGCTGGGCCAGCTTAGCGGCGGGCACGTCGTGCTGACCTCCCGCCTGCACGCCGGGACGTGGGATTTGGCGGACCCGCTGGACCTCGACGTGCTGGGATTGCAGGACGCCGACGAGTATTTGCAGGACGCCACCGAGGGCAGGCGTCTGAAGCGCGCGGATGACGCGGCTCAGGCGCGGACGCTGGCGAAGGAACTGGGGCAGTTGGCGCTGGCACTGACCCTGGCCGCAGCAACGATCCGGGAGCGGCAGCGTTCCTTCGCGGATTACCATGTGTTGTGGGCCGAGGCGCGGGAGAAGCTGCGCGGCTGGAATCAACAGACGATCACCGGCTATTACACGGCGGTTGGGCAGACCTGGCAAACGTCGGTGGCTCAGGTCTCGGCCGACGCCCGGGTGCTGCTGCAGCGGCTGGCGTTCTTGGCACCCGATCCGATGCCGGGGTTTCTGTTGGAGGGAGAGGTCCCCGGCGCGCCACCGCTGAATGCGCGGGAGGCGTTGCTGGAACTGGCGCGCTACTCGCTGCTGACGCGCGAGCCGGAGGCGGATCGATTCACCGTGCACCGGCTGGTGCATGATGCGACACGGCGAGCGTTGGACCCGGCCGCGGTATAGGAACGGTTGACCGAGGCCTTGTGGTGGATGAATGCCGCGTTCGGCGGCGATCCGCAGGATGTGCGGAGCTGGGGGCGGCTCGATTTGCTGGCGCCGCAGGCGGACGCGGTGGCGGCGCACGCGGACGGACTCGCCGAGCCGACTGCCGGTCTCATGAGTACGCTCGGCACGTTGCTTCAGATGAATGCACTTTCCACACGAAGCGAGCTACTTAAGCGCCGTGCGCTCGCGCTTGTCGAGGCCAGCTACGGCAAGGACCATCCGAACGTCACGCGCGACCTCAACAACCTCGCCCAGTTGCTGCAAGCCACCAACCGGCTCGGGGAGGCGAACCGCTGATGCGCCGCGCGCTGGGCATCAACGAGGCCAGCTAAGGCGAGGACCATCCGAGGGTCGCGACCGACCTCAACAATCTCGCCATATTGCTGCAAGCCAGCAACCGGCTCAGCGAGGCGGAACCGCTGATGCGGCGGATGGTGGTGATCTTTCTCGCCTTCGAGCGCGCAACCGGACACGCACACCCGAACCGTGACACGGCGCTCGGGAACTACGCCGGTCTGCTCGCGGCGATGGGCCAGAGCAAGCCGGAGATCGCAGCCACCATCGACGGATTGCGACGCGAAGCCGGGCTGCCGCTTTGATGTGGCGACGCCGAGTTCCAGTTTGGGTCGGTAATCGTCTGTTAAGCTGCCTGAACGATCATCGCCCATGCGATCCGCCTGGGCCGGGACATGAAAGTGGTGATCGATGCCGATGTGGTGCTCAGCGGCCTCCGTAGCCCGGCCGGAGCTTCGCGAACTGTGCTGCTGGCAGGGCGCAAGGGCGTCATTACATTGCTGGCGAGCGTTGCCATAATGCTGGAGTATGAAGCCGTCCTGAAACGCAGCGAGAATTTGGCGGCAATGGGCGCCTTCCCCAGCGAGATCGATACATTCCTCGACGGTCTGGCACTGCTGGCAGAGCCTGTGGCACCCGGCTTTTCCCACCGTCCCTCGATCCGCGACCCCGACGACGAGATGTTCGTCGAGGCTGCCATCAACGGTCATGCCGATGCTCTGGTCACATTCAACCGCAATGACTGTCTACCGGCTGACCATCGGGCTGTGCGGTTAGGGATCGACATATGCCGCCCGGGCGAACTGCAGAGGAGACTGACATGGCGACCGTCGGCGACGACGCGCTCCGGCTTCCGACTCCAGCGATCGAGGAGGCGCGGCAATGGGCTGAAAACCACACCACGCCGGTCGAACAATTCGTCACGCAGGCCGTGATGGAGAAGATCGCCGCGCTGGAGATTCAGGAGTATTTCGCGGCTCGCCGCGCGCGTGCGGACCTGCGGGCTTTCGACCGCGTCCTGGCGAAGGCAGGCGACGAACCGCCGCGGCCGGATGACGCCATGCCGCCGGACTGGTGAGCAGCCACGTAGCTGAATTGTGCCAACATCGGCCTGAGCGCCTGAGCAACGATGGCATTGATGATGAGCAGGCTCTACGACGCATTGCGCGATGGTGGCGCCGGCGACGAAAAGCCGCGCGCAGCGGCAGAGGAAGCGGCGGGCTGAGAGAACCGCCTGTCGTCCGTAGGGTCGAAGCTGGCTGTGCTCACCCGGATGGTCGGTACGAACATCGTGCTGACGCTTGCGGTGTTCGGGGTGCTGCTGCGGCGTTGAGTGCAGGAAGCTGCCGCGGGGGCAGCGGTCGCGACAGTCCGACAAATGTCATTCGTCGCGCTACGCAACAACCCCCGCCGCAGCCTCACCGCTCAACCACGCCCCGGCCAGCGTCCCCGCGTACCCTATATGGCAAGCCTCGCCGGCAAACATCAAATGCCCACCCCCCACCGGCTCCGCCAGCTGCGCCCGAGCATCCGCATTCCCCGGCGAGGCATACGCATAAGACCCCAACACCAGCGGATCATCCCCCCACCCGGTCACCACGCTCGCCGCACCGTCAAACAGCGCATCCGCCCGCCCGCCGAACACCCGCCGCAACTCCCCGCGCATAAACGCCACCGCCGCCGCATCGCCCTCCCGCGCCAGCGCCCACGCCGTGCCGCCACCGATCCAGCCGTGCACGTAATCCCGCCCATGCGGCCAGCACTGGATCGGCACCAGCAAATCCCCATCCCGCCCGACCTGCCGATCAACCGAGCAATACGGCGGCACTCCCAACCGATCAGCCCCGCCCGCGCGCAACGCCACCTTGGTCGCCAACCCCATCGGCAACGCGTGCAGGCACTCCTGCACGCTCACCGGCAACGCCGGCTCGAACGCGATCCCCCGAGCCCGCAGCACGCCGGTCGAGACCGTAACAATACAAGATCGCGCCGTCAGCGTCCCGCGATCGCTCTCCACGCGGACCTGCCCATCCACCCCACCCCAGCACACCCGAGCCACCCGCGTATCCAACCGAATATCTAACCCCTCACCCAGCCGCCGGGCCACAAACGCACCAATCCCGCCAGCCGGCACCAGATTGCTGCCACCAAGAACGTTCCGCTTCCAGTCGAGCAAACTAAAGTCGTCGGCGTCCACCGCGCAGATCACCGAGCCTTCCCAGCTTTCCACCGTCGCCGCCCACGGATCATCCGGCAACGACCCGGTCACCGCGCTCAACGGAACGTCCGGCATCCCCGGCTGCATCAACCGTTCCGCCGCCGCCTCGAACCGAGGCCACGCGTCGGCATAATCCGCCAGCTCCGCCTCGGTCGCCAGGCGCCCCCCGACAAACGTCCGCTCGGTGCGTAACGCGTCAGACCGCAGCAGCGCATCCCCAGCCGCAAGCGCGATCGGCGTCAGCGGATTGCGCTCCGCATCATGAAACCAAATCGCGCCCATATCGAACCAGACGCCGCCGAGCGCCTCCGGATACGCCGTCCAGGCGCGCCCGCCGATGCGCCCCGCCGCCTCCAGCACCACGGCGCCGCGGCCCGCCCGCCGCAGCGCCGTCGCGGCGCTAAGCCCGGCAACCCCGGCGCCGATCACCACCACGTCGCAATCGGCAGTCACGTCCGAAGCCAGTCGTTACGCCGCGGGCCCACCGTCACGCCGTCACCACCATCACGCCTTCACCAACGGGCACCCGCCTTCATTCAAAGGCCGGAACGCCTCGTCCATCGGGGTCGTCGCGATCACCTTCGCCACGTCCCATTGCTGCTTGCTCACCGAGGGCTTCTTCACCTCGAACAGGTAGCATGGATGCAGCGCGCGGCCATCCTCGCGGATCTTCCCGGGGCCGAAACAATCATCGTCGGTCGGCATTGCCTTCATGCGCGCCACCGCCGCGCGTCCGTCGGCCTTCGCCGCCGCCACGCCCATGTCGTTCACTGCCTTCAGGTAATGCAACGTCACGCCATAGTCGCCCGCCTGGGTCATGTTCGGCCAGATGCCGTTCGGCGTCTTGCCCTTGATCCGGCTGTTGAACGCGCGAGTGCGGTCGTTCAGGTCCCAATAATAAGATTCGCTGTAGCGCAGCCCCTGCGCCGTCGGCAGCCCCAGCGCGTGCACGCCGGTGCTCTGCATCAGCATTGCCGCCACCGTCATCTTGCCCATGATGCCGAATTCCTGCGCCTGCTTGATGCAATTCACCGTGTCGCCGCCGGCATTCGCCAACCCCAGCACCTTCGCGCCCGAGGCCTGCGCGCGGATCAGCAGGGCGGAGAAATCGCTCGTCTCCGGGAACGGATAGCGCACGCTGCCCAGCACCTTGGCGCCGGCGGCCGTGACGATCCTGGTGGTGTCCTCTTCAAGCACATGGCCAAACACATAGTCGGCGGTGATAAAGAACCAGCTATCGCCGCCCTGCTTCGCGATCGCGCCTCCGGTGGACTTGCCCAGCATATACGTGTCGTAGGTCCAATGAATGGTATTCGGACTGCAGAACTTTCCGGTCAGGTCGGACGTGCCGGTGCCGGAATTCAGCATCACCTTGTTCTTCTCGCGGCACACCGTGTTCACCGCCAGCCCCACCGAGGAGGTCGGTACGTCGACGATCGCATCCACCCCGCCCTGATCGAACCACTGCCGCGCGATGGACGCACCGACATCCGGCTTGTTCTGATGATCGGCAAAGACCAGGTCGACGTTCCAGCCTTTGCCCGCGACGCCAAAATCCTCGATCGCCTGCCGTGCGCAGGCCACCCCGGTCGGCCCGCCATCGTCACGATAAGTGCCGGACTGGTCGTTCAGCACGCCAATGCGCAGCGTCGGCGTCTGCGCCCGAGCGGGCAACGACGGAATTGCAGCGGCAGCAGACGCGGCCCCAAGCAGCGAGCGACGGGTCAAGCGCATGGCCATGTTCCTCAATCAAAATCAAAATCGAACTACTCCCCCTCCCCCTGTGGGAGGGGGTTGGGGGGAGGGGTTCCGCGGGCACGATGCCTGGGAGCGACCCTGGCACCAACCCCTCCCCCAACCTTGATCCGCTTCGCGGCTCAAGCCCTCTAAGGGGAGGGGGAGAATCTACCCCTCCCCCCACTCAGCTCGGCGTAAACATCGGCATAGGCGGCCCGCCCTCACTCGGCACAAACTTCAGCACCACGTCCTGCCCAATCTTCAACGCCCCAAGATCGCAATCGACGATATTCGTCATCATAGACGGTCCTTCCGCCAACGTGACATAAGCGATCGCGTACGGCACCTCCGCCCTCTCCATCACGCTAACGGTATAAATCGTCCCCTTCCCCGAGGCCGCAACCCATTCCAGCTTGTCACTAAAACAATACGGACACAGCCCTCGAGGATACCAATGGCTCCTGCCGCACGCCGAACATTTCGGCACCAGCAGCTTCCCCGCCGCACACCCCTCCCAGAACGGTTTCGTTTCCGGATTGGTCTCAATCGACCCGACAAACGGCACCTTGCGCTGAACATAGGCCATCTCGATCACTCCCGCTCCAGAATGACAGTGCTGCCGCAATGCCGCGTCCCCAGCGATCCACCCGTCCCATGCGCAATCGCCAAATCACAGTTCGGCACCTGCAACTTCGGATGCGCCTCGCCGCGCAACTGCCGCACCGCCTCGATGATCTTGGTAATGCCGCCGCGGTTGGCCGGATGGTTGGAACACAGCCCGCCACCATCGGTGTTGAACGGCAACTTGCCGACGCCCGCGATCAAGTTTCCGTCAGCGACGAATTTCCCGCCCTGGCCCTTCTCGCAGAACCCAAGATCCTCCAACTGCATCAGCACCGTGATGGTGAAGCTGTCGTAGATCGCCGCATACTTGATGTCGGCCGGCTTGATCCCCGCCATCTCCCACGCAGGCGGGCCCGACCAGCGCGCCCCGGAATACACCAGATCGACATCCCCACCCATCTGGTGCTTCGGCGACTCACCCACGCCGATCACCTTCACCAACGGCCGCTTCAGGCTCTTGGCGATTTCCGGCTTGGTCACCACCAGCGCGCCGCCGCCGTCGCTGATCACGCAGCAATCCAGCCGGTGCAGCGGAGTGGCAACCATCGGCGAACCGACCACATCTTCGACCGTCACAACATTGCGCAGCATGGCATGAGGATTGTACTGAGCATGATGCGACGCCGCCACCTTGATCCACGCAAGCTGCTCGCTGGTCGTGCCATACTCATACATGTGCCGAGCCGCGCACATCGCGTACATGTTCGCCGTGGCCGGCCCATACGGAAATTCGAACTGCACCTCGGGCTGTGCCGGACTGCCGGCGCGCGGCGCGGTGCCGGTCGCCATGCCCTCGCTGCGCGGCCGCCCGGCCAGCGTGATCAGCGCGATGCTGCAACGTCCCGCCGCGATCGATTCCATCGCATGCCCGACCGCCACCTGATAGGACGACCCGCCAACATCAGTGGAATCCACGTGCCGGCACTTCAGGTTCATGTAGTCGACCATCGACAGTGGCCCCAGCCCCGGCGCGTCGCCGGCGCAGAAATACCCGTCGACGTCGTCCTTGCTCAGGCCGGCATCCTCCAGCGCGCCCTTGGCGCATTCGGCGTGCAACAGCGCTACCGATTTGTCGCTGGCCTTGCGCGTCGGGTGCTCGAAGGCGCCGACGATATAGGCCGCCCCTTTCAAACTCATGCGTCTCTCCCTTGCGAATGGCATTTCCACCCAGTCCATGCCGCGCGAGTATACCGATCAGTAGCCTTGGCGCCAGACGGCCGCCCCAGACCTTGTCATAACCGGACCTTGTCATAACCGGCGCAAGCCACCGCCCCAGAGAATCGCAGACATGAGCGCGCAAACACTGTTCGTCCCACCGCGCCCGCCGACGCCAGCCGAGCCGCTGGCGTTCTTCGCCTTCCTGCGCGCGCTCCGCTGCAACGCACTCAGCATGTGGCCGGCCGCGGCCTACGAGCAGGATGTCGTCCGCCGCCGCATGCTCGGCGGCAGCAGCCTGCTGGTCAGCGCGCCCGCCGCGATCCGCCACGTCCTGATCGACAACGCGGACAACTACCGGCGCACGCACGCCTCGATTCGCATCCTGCGCCCGATCACCGGCAACGGACTGCTGCTGAGCACCGGCGAGGCCTGGCGGCATCAGCGCCGCACCATCGCCCCCGCGCTGGCACCGCGCATGCTCCCCTTGCTGACCCGCCACATCGTCACCGCAACAGAAGAAGCCATCGCGCGGCTGGCGCCACAGACCGACCAGCCGGTTGATCTGCTCGCCACCATGCAGACGCTGGCACTGGATATCGCCGGCCGCTCGATGTTCTCGCTGGAGACGCGGCAATACGGCGCCGCGATTCGTGCGATGCTGACGGAGTACGCCCGCTATGCCCGCCCGACCCTGCTCGACATGTTGCTGCCGCCCCGCATTGTTGCGCCCCGCGATCTGGGTCGCCGCCGCTTCCAGCGCCGCTGGATGGCACTGATCGACAGCATCATGCGCACCCGCATGGCCGCGCCGGCAACCGACGCACCGCGCGACCTGTTCGACCTGCTGCGCGCCGCGCGCGATCCCGACACCGGCGCCGCGTTCAGCCACGAGGAACTGCGCGACCAGGTCGCCACGATGATCCTCGCCGGACACGAAACGACCGCAGGGGCACTGTTCTGGGCCATGACCCTGCTCGCTGCCGCGCCCGCAGCGCAGGATCGCATCGCCACCGAAGCGGCCCAACTCGATCTGTCACCGGAACACGCAACCGCCGCGCTGGGGCATCTGACCTACACCAACGCTGTGATCAACGAGACCTTGCGCCTCTATCCGCCCGCCTTCGTCATCGTGCGCCAGGCGATCGCCGCGGACCAGTGCCAGGCCATCGACATCCCACGCGGCGCGGTGATCATGATCGCGCCCTGGGTGCTGCACCGCCATCGCCGCCTGTGGCGCGATCCCGACGCGTTCGACCCCTCGCGCTTCCTGCCCGATGCAACCCCACCACCGCGCTTCACGTATCTACCGTTCGGCGCCGGCCCGCGGGTCTGCGTCGGCGCGCAATTCGCCTTGGCCGAGGCGACGCTGGCACTCGCCGCGCTGACCCGCGCCTTCCACATCGCGCGTGACGACACCGCACCGGTGCTGCCCGTCGCCATCGTAACGACACAGCCCGACCACGCGCCGACGTTCCGGCTACGCGCGCGCGTTTTTGGCCTCGCTGGCGTGCCCGATTGACCGACGATCGCGGCAATTACCTGGCTCAGAAGGACGATGGTCTTAAGAATATTGCTGAGGACGGCTCGGAATCGCTGTCATTCCGCCCGGAGCGGCAGCGAACCATCGGCATAGTGCCGGACAGTGCACTCCGCCACGATTGCACACCCGGGGGCGCCGACTGGACGCCCAACAACAGAACTGGACGTCTTGCGTCTGGCTCACGCCTCACGCTATGCAGTTATACCAGCGGCCGAAAGTATTGACGTACGCTACCCTACCCCCACCATGGCCGGCCTTCGCCGGCCTTCGCCGGCCATGACGGGTGGAGCGTCGGGACTTTCGGCCGCTGGTGTTACCCGATCGATTCCGCGATCGCGTCAATGAACTGCCTCGCGATGCCGGCCGCCTCTCTCGCCTGTTCCAACGAAATCGCCGCCAACGGGTCCGCACCATAATCGGCGGCCGACTTCAACGTGCATACCCGTGCGAGAAAACGACCAACGGCGGATCGACCCGAGGCTCGGTCCCTGCCAGGCGGGCAAATTCGCTGCGTAACCCCGAATGCGTTTTCGCCGCCTTGCCAGTCTTTTCCAGAACATACGCCATCGCTGCATGATACCCTGCAAGATAGGCTTCGCGCGCTGCAACGAAGGCTATGGGCACGCCAATGCTGGCGTCAGCAGCCGCCAGGTGCTGCCGTGCGATTTCGGGCGATTGCGCTGCTTCAGGCGTCACAGATCAATCCCCTCCCGCTTGATCTCGTTCATCAGCGCGGTGCGTTCCAGGTAGGCTCCAGCAGGGAACGGGATCGGCGTCAGTACCGCTCCCGTATCGTACAGGATCTCGGTCGTCGCATCAGCCAGCGGTCCAGCTTCGTCCCACAGCCCATGGTAGTCCCGCAGGAAAATTGCAATATCGTAATCGAAATCCGGTCCGTCA
Organism: Acetobacteraceae bacterium; assembly: GCA_035696165.1. Classification (GTDB taxonomy): domain Bacteria; phylum Pseudomonadota; class Alphaproteobacteria; order Acetobacterales; family Acetobacteraceae; genus Palsa-883. Next base: position 37,323 of record DASRQX010000049.1, read on the forward strand.
TCCCCCCCGCGCCTGAGCCGAACAGCACTGCGCATTCCAGCCTGTCGCCCTACAACACGCCGAGCACCGCCCGTAAGCGGCGTAACACCGGATCACTCGCTGGGGATAGCACCATCAGTGGGTTCCCTGGCATCGGCGGCACCGATCCGAGATCGATGCAACATCGGCGCAGCGCGCCTCACATGGCGCCGCTCGCAAATAAGGGCAAGCGCAAAGGGGCGAACCTGATCCCTCCCAGCCCATTCGGGTAGGATCCGGGGCTTGAACCTCCGTCGGCTGCCAGCGCACACTCGCCCCCCCGCCGCGAAGGACCCAAACATGCCCGACCCCAACCCGATCGAGCACATCCGCACTTTCCACCCCGAGCTCACCGACATCCGCCAAGACATCCACGCCCACCCCGAGCTCGGCTTGGAAGAGCATCGCACCGCGGAACTGGTCGCCAACAAGCTGACCGAACTCGGGATCGAGGTGCATCGCGGCGTCGGCGGCACCGGTATCGTCGGGGTCCTCCGCGCCGGCGACGGGGGCAAAAAACTCGGCCTGCGCGCCGACATGGACGCCCTGCCGATCGAGGAGGAAACCAACCTCGCCTACAGCAGCCGCAACAATGGGCGCATGCACGCCTGCGGCCATGACGGCCACACCACCATGCTGCTCGGTGCCGCGCGCTACCTGGCGGAGACGCGCAACTTCAACGGCACCGTCCATCTGATCTTCCAACCCGGCGAGGAAGGCATCGGCGGCGCGCTGGCCATGTTGAACGACGGGTTGTTCGAACGTTTCCCCTGCGACGCCGTCTACGGCATTCACAACCGGCCCGGCATGGCGGTCGGCAAATACGCGATCTGCCCACCGGGTCCGGCAATGGCCGGCGGCGCGTTCTTCGACATCACCATCTCCGGCAAGGGTGCCCACGGCGCGCGGCCGGAGGAGAGCATCGATGCCACCCTGGTTGCCTGCCACATCGGCACCGCGCTGCAATCGATCGTGTCACGGAACATTTCCGCCTGGGACAACGCTGTGCTCAGCGTCACCCGCGTGCTGGCCGGCAACGCCTACAACGTGATCCCGGAAACCGCGACGCTCGGCGGCACCGTGCGCGCGATGCGCCGCGAGACACTCACCAAGGTCGAATCCGCGATGCGCCGCGTCGCCACCAGCACCGCCGCCGCATTCGGCGCCACCGCGAGTCTCGACTTCCGCCTGATCTTCGCCCCGCTGGTGAACCACCCCGGACACACCGAGGCGATGGCCGACACCGCCGCCGAACTGGTGGGCGAAGCGCTTGTCGACCGCGCCAAATCGCCGGCGATGGCGTCGGAGGATTTCGCTTTCATGCTTGAAAAGGTGCCCGGCGCCTACATCAACATCGGCAACGGCGAGGACAGCGCCCCGGTGCACAACGCGCACTACAACTTCAACGACGCGGCGATCCCGTATGGCTCCGCGCTGTTCGCCCGGCTGGTCGAACGGTCGTTGCCGCGCGGGTAGAGATAGACGTCGCTGGGCGGCGATGCCATCAGTTCGATAGCAACATCGGACCGCCATGGGGAATCTGATTATCAGAGGCGTTGACGACGACCTGATCACGCGCCTCAAATTGCGTGCGGCGGCACACTTCGATCGGACACCGGACGTAATCATCGACGCCATGGAAGGCAGCGTCACGGAAGCATGACCGAGAAACACTCTCCCCCTCCCCTTGAGGGAGGGGGATGGGGGGGGTTGGTGCCAGTGTCGCACCGAAACTCGGTGCGCACCAAACCCATCCCCCCAACAATCGGAGGGGGAGAGCTCCACCCCAACCCAAACACCAAAGGGGCGGCCCACCGGCCGCCCCCAAACGAACCTCCACCCTCACAACCAGCAATCAAATCGCGGCGAGAATCGCTTCCGCCTTGCTGACCTCGAACCCGCCGGGCGCCTCGACCCCCAGATGCGTCACCTTGCCGTCCTCGGCCACCAGCGCATAACGCTGGCTGCGGATGCCCAGCCCGCGCGCGGTCAGGTCCAGTTCCAGCCCCAGCGCCTTGGTCAGCATCGCGGAACCGTCAGACAGCATCACCACCTTGTCGCCCACGCCCTGCTCCTTGCCCCAGGCGCCCATCACGAACACGTCGTTCACCGCGACGCAGATCACGCTGTCCACGCCCTTTGCCTTCAGGGCATCGGCATTCTGCACGAAGCCCGGCATGTGCTTGACGCTGCAGGTCGGCGTGAACGCCCCCGGCACCGCGAACATCACAACCTTCTTCCCCTTGAAGAGGTCTTCCGTGGAGACCTCCTTCGGACCTTCCGCCGTCGCCATCATAAGCTTCATGGACGGTATGGAATCGCCGACCTTGACTGACATGGAATACCCCTCTCCGGTTTGGCTGGTCGATCCGCGACTCCTAGCCTTCCCTGACGCCGAAGTCACCCCGCGTCCATCACCGGTAGTGTCTCAGTTTGAAACCGGCACCGGACCGCACCCCATCAACACGCCGTCACGCCGCGCTTGCACGTCGGCCCGCGGCGTCCCAGATTGAGGCAATGGCCAGAACGACGAAGCAGTCGGACGACGCGCCGGCGGACACATTCCTGACCGGCCAGTTGCTCATCGCGATGCCGGCGATGGGGGATCCGCGCTTTGCCCAGAGCGTGATCTACCTGTGCGCGCACACCTCGGAAGGCGCAATGGGCATTGTGGTGAACCGCCCGTTGCAGAAGCCGAGCTTCGAAGCCCTGCTGCGTCAACTCGAGGTTGCGCCGACGCCACCGGCCCGCGCCATCCAGCTCTGCCAGGGCGGCCCGGTCGACAATGCCCGCGGCTTCGTGCTGCACACCACCGACTGGACCGGTGAGGGCAGCCTGAAAGTCACCGAATCGACCGCGCTGACCGCCAGCCTGGATGTGCTGAAGGCGATCGCCGAGGGCGGCGGCCCGCGCGAGGGCATTCTGGCGCTGGGCTACGCTGGATGGGGACCGGGCCAGCTCGACAACGAGATCCAGCAGAACGCCTGGCTGTCAGTGCCGGCGGACGACACGCTGGTATTCGATTCCGGCCACGACACGAAATGGCGCCGCGCCTTCGCCAAGCTGAAGGTGGACCCCCTGCAACTCTCCGACGCCGTCGGCCACGCGTAACCGCCACGCTTTTCCGCCCTACTGCACTTGCGCCAGTCGGCCGCCCCACAGTACCGGGCCGGTCGGCGACCCGGTTGGCGACCCGCCCTGCGGCTCCAGACTGATCATCAACTGCGTCCGTGCCGCCAGCAACTCGCGTGCGGGTAGATTGCGCCCGATCGGCGGCAACACCCCCAGCGAGACCGGCCGCGTCGCCCCTGCCGGCAGCGCCCACAATTCCAGGTCTTTGCCGGCCTGCACGCTCACCGGCCCCAGCGGGCGGATCAGCACGCGGCCATCCGGCTGCACCTCGGCCATGAACACCGCCGCCGGCGCGCCGGGTGGGGCCAGCGCCGCAACCAGGCGCTTGGCGGGCGACGGCTCGTGCAGGAAGGCAACCGCGGCGAACGCGGCGGCAATCGCCAGGGCCGCCACGGTCATCGCGCGCCAGAACGGTGTGCTGCGCCAGGTCCGCCGCAGCAGCGTCTCACGCCCCGGGACCACCACGCCAAGCCCGGCACTGGCAACGATACGCGACCACAGTTCGGGCGGCGGCACCACGGGCGACACAACGCCGGCGAGCGGGGCCAGCCGCGCGTCCCACGCCGCGACCGCCGCGCGCAGCGCCGGGTCTGTCGCCATGGCCGCCCCGACTGCGGCCGCCTCGGTGCGGTCCAGCACACCCAGCGCAAAGCTGCCCGCCAGCAGATCGCGGTCGTCAGGATCGTCGCTCATGGCTCCAGGCACCGTTTCAGCGCCGCCAGCCCACGCCGGATCGACGACTTCACCGTGCCCAGCGGGATCGCCAGCCGCACCGCCAATTCGCTGTGCGACAGCCCATCGACGAAAGCCAGCAGGATCATCCGCCGCTTGTCGTCCTCCAGCGTCCCCAGGCAGCGATGCAGTGACGCGGCATCGTCGGACTCCACCAGCCGGGCCAGCGGGTCGGGGTCGCTGTCGGCTGCCTCGGGCAAGGCATCGTCGGGAACTTCGCGATCGCGGCGGCGGATGATATCGATCGCGCGGTGCCGGACGATGCTGACCAGCCAGGACGTGGCGCTGCCGCGGTTGGGGTCGAAGCTCGCGGCGCGCTGCCAGACCGCGATGAACGCGTCATGCACGACATCGGCCGCCAGCGCCGATTGCCGGGTCAACCGCAGCGCGATGCCGTAGAGCCGCGCGGCCTGGCGGTCGTACAGCAGCCGCAGCGCGGCACGGTCCTGGCCGGCACAGCGCTGGATCAGCACGGCCAGGTCAGGCTCCATCTGCATCCGGGAGGTACTTGTGTCGTTCAGCGCGACCTCGACGCGAGGGATATGGACCGGGTTGGTATGGACGGGACCGCCAGCGGCCGCGCCCGCCTTCGCCCGGCAATCCGGCGTGCTCGTCATCGCCCAACAGTAACGGTCGCCGACCGGGGTCAACAAGGGCGTTCGTCGCCGCGAGATGCACGGATCCATGCACCGCTTACGCGCCGACAGCGCCGGTGGATGCCGCGGTTAAGGGCCTGGGGCGAGACAACCGCTTCAAGTAGCGTACGACTTGCGCTCACAGCGTCATGCCGGCGCATGCCGGCATCCACGACTTGGTTTGGCTCGCGGCCACCCCACCAACCCGCGCGCGATACCAGCGGCCCGAATTGATGGAAGAGTCATCATTTCGTGCCGCTGGTATCAGACGTTGGCTGCGCGACGTTTGATCAGCCGCGGCTGCAGGACGCTCCGCCCAGCACGCAGAATGCCGCGCAATGGGGGTGGTTCAGCGCCACCGGACGCGACGCCTCGGCCAAGGTGGCACCCATCTCGAAACGCGGATCATAGGGCAGCAGCGTGCAGGCCAGCACAACCGGCGCAGCGGCATCCTTGCGCTTCACCACCATCCGCGCAGAGGCGCACATCACACTGTCAGGCGACTTCTTCAGGATGCCCCAGCAGGAGGTGGTGATCTCCGGCACGTCACGCGTCGCATCCATCTCCGGGAACAGCATCAGCCGCACCGGATCGAACGCATCCACCGGAACCTCCAGCGCCGCGAACAGCCGCGCGTAGCCGGTGCGCAGCTCGGCATCCGTCTCGGGCGTGAAATGACGGCCGGCGACATGCACCGCGAAGCCGTTGCGCGCCAGCCAGACCAGGCCGTCGATCGTCGGCTGCCAGGTTCGCGCGCCACGCTCTGCCTCGTGCACGGCCCTGGTGTGATGATCCAGCGAGACGCGGATGGTCAGCCGATCGCCGTGCCGAACCCGTAACGATAGCAGCTCGGTGCGATGGTGTGTCATCGGCTTCATTGCGTTGGTCAGCACGATCGCGTCGAGGTCTCGTTCCAGCACTTCCGCCAGCATCGTCATGATGTCGGGATTCATGAACGGCTCGCCGCCGGTGAAGCCGATCAGCCGCGTCGGCAGGCGATCCCGGGCAATTTCATCGAGATAGGCGCGCGCTTCGTCGCGTGTGAGATAGGCCAGCCGGTCGTTGCGAGGCGATGATTCGATGTAGCAGCGCTGGCAGGTCAGGTTGCACAACGTTCCGGTATTGAACCACAGCGTTTCCAGGCCGGTCAGCGCGACAGTGGCGCGGCGACCGCCCGCGGCGGTGAGCGCGGCATCCCGGAACTTGCGCGGATCGAGTGTATTCGCCGGCACCAACGGCAGGGCAATCTGATCCACCGTCAGAGCTCGGTTGAGTCCGCCCACCTCTCCCGCCCTTTGCGGGAGAGGTCGAGGCGCGCGGCGACGAGGGTGAGGGTGCTGCCAGCGCCAAGACCCTCACCCCCGTCGCTACGCGCCGCGACCTCTCCCACTGAGTGGGAGAGGTGAACGACGATCAGTGCCGCCATCCACACCGCGCCCTATCGCCCGGTAAACAACGGCGCGCGCTTCTCCAGAAACGCCTTGGCCGCCTCGCGATAATCCTGGCTGTTCACCGCCGCAGCCTGCACCGCGGCAATCTCGGCGGCGCGCTTGTCCGCTTCGCCCCGCGCCAACGCCTCCAGCACCACCTTGGCGCCGCGCTGCGACAGCGGCGCGCGCGTCGCCAGTTCCGCCGCCAGCAACTTCGCCCCGACCAGCGCGCCGTCGGCCGAAACGATATCCACCAGGCCCATCGCCTGGCAGTCCGCCAGCTTGAAGTAGCGGCCGGAGTACAGCACCAGCTTGGCATTCGCCAGGCCGACCGCACGCAACAGCAGGTCGCAATCCAGTGCCGAGTAGACGATGCTCAACCGCGCCGCCGGAATGCCCATCTGCGTCGTGGCATCGCCCACCCGCAGGTCGCACGCCAGCGCCAGCCCGCACCCGCCGCCGACCCCGTAGCCGTGCACCGCCGCGATGGTCGGCTGCGGCAGGTTGATGATCGCGTGCGTCGCGAAATCACCAGCCTCGTTGTAGATTTTCGCCGACTCTTCCGAGTTGCGGACCGTGGAGAATTCCGAGATGTCGGCCCCGGCGCAGAAATTGCCGCCGGTCCCGGTCAGGATCACCGCACGCACATCGGTTCGCTGGCCCAGCGCGGTGTAGATCTCACCGAGACCCTGCCACATCGCGAGCGACATCGCGTTGCGCTTTTCCGGCTTGTTCATGGTGACGGTGACGATGCCCGTCGCGTCGTGCTCGACCAAGAGCAGGTCCTGCCCATCCTTCACGGCCCCATCCTTCACGGATACATCCATCTGCGGTCCTTTGCGTGCGCGCGCCGAGCATGCCCTAATGCCTAGGCGGCGCCAAGCCGCGCATCCCGACAGGAGACAGGCGATGGCAGGTGCGCTCGAGGGTCTATTGGTGCTCGATCTGACCAGCAATCTGGCGGGGCCGTATGCCGCCATGATGCTGGCCGACCACGGCGCCGACGTGATCAAGATCGAGCAGCCCGGAAGCGGCGACGCGGCGCGCAATATGCCGCCGTTCGTGAACGGCGAGAGCGCGCCGTTCATGATCTGGAACCGCAACAAGCGCTCGGTGACGATGGACCTGAAGAAGGATCGCGAGGCGTTCCTGAAGCTGGTCGATCGCGCCGATTTCGTGGTGGAGAATTTCCGCGCCGGCGTAATGCAGCGGCTCGGGCTCGACTGGCAGGCACTGCACGCACGCAACCCGAAGCTGATCCTTGGCTCGATCTCCGGCTTCGGCCAGACCGGGCCGTACAGCAGCCGCGGTGGGTTCGACCTGATCACCCAGGCGATGTCGGGGTTGATGAGCGTCAACGGACCGGAGGACGGCCCGCCCTACCGGCTGCCGATCGCCATCTCCGACGTAACCGCGGGGATGTTCCTGGCGTTCGGCATGCTGGCGGCGCTGGAGGCGCGGCACCGCACCGGACTGGGCCAGCACGTGGACACGTCGCTACTGGAGGCGGCGACCTCGCTATGTGTCTACGAGGCAGCGCATTATTTCGCCACCGGCACGCGCCCGCCGCGGATCGGCCAGCAGCATCGGGGCAGCTCGCCGTACCAGGTATTCGCGACCACCGACGGCTACATCACGATCGGTGCGTCGAGCCAGAAGTTCTTCCAAGGGCTGTGCGAAATCGTCGGGCTGCCGGAGCTGTTCAACGATCCGCGCTTCAAGACCCAGGCCGACCGGGTGGCCAACAACAAGGCCCTGATCGCGCTGCTGGCCGCAAAGCTGGCGGCAAAACCGTCGGCGCACTGGCTGACGGCACTAGAGGCGGTAGGCATCCCCGCCGGCCCCGTCCTGCATTTCGACGAGGTCTTCACCGACCCGCAGATCCTGGCGCGCGAGATGGTGGTGGAAACCCACCACCCGGTAACCGGCAAGTTCCGCACAATGGGCGTAACGGTAAAGCTGTCCGCC
>DASRQX010000050.1:0-13593 GCA_035696165.1 Acetobacteraceae bacterium
GGTGATCCTCGACAATCACTCCGCTCATATCTCCAAAGAAACCAAGGCGTGGGTCGACAGCCAGCCAGAGGGCCGCTTCTCTTTCGTCTTCACACCCAAGCACGGCTCCTGGCTCAATCTCGTCGAAGGCTTCTTCTCCAAAATGGCGCGATCGATGCTCCGCCACATCCGCGTCGCATCCAAGGCCGAACTCAATGCCAGGATCCTGGCATACCTCGACGACCTCAATCGCGATCCCGTTGTCCATATCTGGAACTACAAAATCAGCGAGGCGGCGTGATAGGAGTCGTTTCACGGAAACGCAGTACTAGCCACCCTCATGCCTCCCTCTCCCGCAACGCGGGAGAGGGGGCAATGGGGGTCAGATCTGTAGTTCGATCAGGAACGGGCCTTTGCGGTTGAAGGACTGGGCGAGCAGGTCGGCGAGGCCTTCGCAACTGTCGGCGCGGGCGGCGTCGACGCCCATGCCGTTGGCGAGCTTGGTCCAGTTGAGGTCGGGGTTGCCGATGTCCATCATATCGAGTGCGGTACGGCCAGGATTGGCGCCGACATTGGCGAGCTCACCCAAGAGGATCTGGTACTTGCGGTTCGACAGCAGCACCGTGGTGACGTCGAGATTCTCACGCGCCTGCGTCCACAGCGATTGCAGCGTGTACATCGCGGAGCCATCGGCCTGCAGCCCCACGACACGGCGGCCAGGCGCGCCAATCGCCGCGCCGGTGGCGAGCGGCGGGCCGCTGCCGATGGCGCCGCCGGTGCCGGCCAGCCAGTCATGCGGCGCGGCGACATAGGTCAGCGGAAAGAACCCGCGACCGAAACTGACGGCCTCGTCGATGATGATCGCCTGCTCTGGCAGCAGGGCGGCGACTGTTGCAGCCACCGCCTCGGGCTTCGGCGCGCCGCGCGCGGTTGTGGGACGCGGGCCGGGATCCGGCAGCGCCGCATGCGGCGCGCCAAGTTCGTCGACCAGGCGTGCCAGAGCCTCAGCCGCGTCCTGATCGGGGCGAGCCAGCGTATGCACATCCGCATCCGCAGGGACCGAGCTGCCGGGTTTGTTCGGGTAGGCAAAGAAGGTGACCGGCTTGCGGGCGCCGACCAGGATCACCTGTTTGGTGCCAACCAGCGCTTTGATCGCGACATCGACAACATAAGGCACGCGATCGACCGGCACCCTGCCCTGCCCACGCGCGAGCCGGCCGTTCGATCCTTGCGCAATCAGCCGCGCGCCGGTCGCGGCAGCGATGCGATGCGCGAGCATCAGCGCCTCAGGGGACCCGACCGCGTTGCCACCCAGCACCAGCAGTGTCGATGCACCACGCCGCAGGATGCGTGCGGCATTGGTAATCTGCGCCGGATCGGATTGCGGCGCCGGTGGCACCACCAACGCCTCCGCAACGATACCGCCTTCGTCCCATGATGTGTCGGACGGCAGGATCAGCGTAGCGATCTGGCCGGGGTAGCTGCGTGCCGCCTGCACGGCGACCGCGGCATCGGCGCCGACGGTGGCCGATGTACTCGCCGTGCGCACCCAGGCGGAGGCACCGCGCGCCCAGCCCTCGGTGTCGGCAGTCAGCGGTGCATCCAGCGGGCGGTGATAGGTCGCCTGGTCGCCGACGATGTTGACGATCGGCGTCAGCGCGCGACGCGCGTTGTGCAGATTGGCGAGACCGTTGGCGAGGCCGGGGCCGCAATGCAGCAATGTCGCCGCGGGCTTGCCGGTCATGCGCGCATAGCCATCGGCCGCGCCGGTCACCACACCCTCGAACAGGCCCAGCACACAGTGCATGCCGGGGATTCGATCGAGCGCCGCAACGAAATGCATCTCGGACGTGCCGGGGTTGGAGAAGCAGGTATCGACCCCGCTTTTCAGCAGCGTGTGCACCAGGCTTTCGGCGCCATTCATCGTTGGTGGTTCCTCATCAGGCATGGTCGGCGCCACACTGCCCGCGAGGCGGTGCCCTGGCAACCTGGGGCGACTCATGGCATGCAACGCGTTGGTTCGAACCAATGGGAAACGCCACTGCCATGAGCTTCACCGTGCTGTATTCCGAGAACGTGTATCCCGACGACAATGTCGAGCGGCGTATCTATGGACCCGATGTGCGGGTGGTGTTTCCGAAGCAGTCGACGTCGATCGCCGACCTGTCGGACGCGGATTGCGCGGCGGCGGACGGGCTGATGATCCTGCGCTTCAAGGTGACGGCGAAGGATCTCGAGCGGTTCGCGAAGCTGCGTGCGATCTGCCGCATGGGTGTGGGCTACGACAATCTAGCTCGCAAGGCGGCGGCCGAGCGGCAGATCATGATCCTGAATGTGCCGGATTACGGCACGACCGAGGTGGCGGATCATGCGATCGCACTTGCGCTGACGCTGCGGCGCGGGTTGCTGCTGCATCACGAGCTGCAGCGGAAGGATCCGCCGGCGCCGTGGCGGTTCGTGCTGGATCCGCTGATCCGACGGACCGGGGTGCAGACGTTTGGCATTGTGGGGCTGGGGCGGATTGGCACCGCCGTGGCGCTGCGGGCGAAGGCGCTGGGGTTCCGGGTGGTGTTCTTTGATCCGAACTTGCCGAACGGGAGCGAGCTAGGCGTGGGTGTCGCGCGGGTCGCAACGCTGGAGGCCTTGTTGGAGCAGACCGATACGTTGTCGATCCATGCGCCGCTAACGCCGGAGACGCGGGGGATAATCGGGACAAAGGCGCTGGCGATGCTGCCGAAGGGGGCGGTGCTGGTGAATACGGCGCGCGGGCCGATTGTGGATATCGATGCGGTGGCGGCGGCGCTGAAAAGCGGGCAGCTGGCGGGGGCAGGGTTGGATGTGGTGCCGGTGGAGCCACCAGTTGAGCCGGTACCGGAACTGATTCGAGCCTATCGGGCGCGGGAGGCCTGGTGCGAGGGGCGATTGATTATCACGCCGCATGCCGCATTTCATACGCCGCAGGCTTGGGATGATATTCGGGCGAAGTCAGCGGAGACGATGCGAGCGGCGTTGTTGGGGCCGAAGGCGCAGAATGTGATTACGCCGGATATGTATTAGGGGTTGCTGCCAAGGAAGCGGAACCACAGAGACCCGGATTGAGCCACGGATATTTGGGGGCCGGACCGAATTGTCGGTTGTGCGGCAGGGACGGTTATGGCGCTTCGCGCGGAACGCCATAAGCACATCTGCTGCCGATCGGATGTTGCGGGTGTCCGCTGGTTATCCGTGCCTCAATCGGTGGCCCTGTGTCTCTGTGGTTCCGCTTCCTTCGCCTCAACCAAAACGCGACGGCAGACGCGGCTTCACTTATCCACCTGACATCCTCATCCCAAATACGGCAGCACCTTGCCTTCCAGATCACGCAGTACCGCGTGCATTGGTGGCGCCCCTGCCCCGGCCATTTGCGGATTGAGAATCACCCGATCGATCGCGGGATTGTCGAGCAGACGGATCAGGCCGGCGCGCACCTGCTCGGCCGACCCTGCGACAGCGTAACGATCCACCAGACTATCGGGCACCAACGCCGCGTGCGCGGGGCCAGCACTGGCGTGGTGCGCAACGTCGTAGCTGGCTTGCAGGCGTTCGATCGCCTCGCGTTCGGCGCCGATGAACTGTGTGGCATCGGCTTGCACCAGGGCGCCGGCGACGCGGGGCCGCACAGCGGCGCGGGCGGTGTCGGGGTTGTCGGCGAGGCAATACGGCACCCATACCGAGACCTCGCAGGTTTTCGGTTGGCCGAGTTGGGCCATGCCCTCACGCAGCCAGCCGAGCGCGCGGCTCAGCAGGTCGTCGCTGATGCCGTGATGCAGGATCACCCCGTCGGCGAAACGGGAGGCCTCACGGGTCATGCGCGGGCCGGAGGTGGCGACGACAACTGGCACGTCGATCCGTCGATCGAGCCAGATCAGTTTGGCGTCGACGCCGTTGAAGGGCGCCATCTGCTGACGCAGCAGCTTGCGCAGTGTATCGATGAATGTCTCCACCTCGGCAATCCGCGCGGCACGCTGGCCGATGGTGCGCAGCGAACTGAAGCCGGTGCCGACGCCCAACGTCACGCGGCCACGCGCGAATTCGTCCAGCGTGGCGAGCATGCTGGCGACGACGCTGGCGTGGCGCGTCATGGGTTGCGTTACGCCGGTGGCCATCGTCAGTTTCTGCGTTGCCATCAGGCACGCAGTCAGCGTCACCGTCAGCTCGCGGCACAGCAACTGCGAATCGATCACCCACAGACTTTCCAGGCCGATGTGTTCGGCGAGCTGGGCGTGGGCCGCGAGACGCGGCACCGGTTCGTTGGCCCAGAGCGCGGCGCCGAGCTGCTTGTTACGAATGGTCACCTGCTATTCGGCGGCGAGGCCTGGAATGAAGGCCGGCACCGCGGCGCGCAGCGAGGCGTCGATTGGCCGCGGCCACCATTTGTCTTCCCAGTCGGCGAACAGTTGTTGCATACGGGGCATCACCGCCTCGGCGAACAGCTTGGTGTTGTACTTCGCCAAGCCCTTGCCCATGTTGCCAAATTGCAGCAGCAGCATCAAGTGGCCGACGTTGAGGGTTTCGGCGACCTCAGTGAGCTGGGCCACCACCTCATCGGGAGAGCCGATGATGACATAGCCGAGGTCAATGATATCCTTCATTTCGGTGGCGCGCTGGCGGGCGCGGGCACCGGCGCTGGCGGCACGGCCGACCTGGCTGACCATGCCGGCACGCTGCGTCGCTTCGGTGACATAGCCGGGCGGCGTCGCCCACATCGGGTCGGTATGCAAGCAGCGTCCGTAGAAATATTCGGCGGGTTCGCGGTACAGCTCGAGTGCCTTCTCGCGCGACTCAGCGACGCCGACGAACTGCAGGAAGCCGGCGCGGTAGGGATTGCGGTCCTTGCCCAGGCGGGCCATTTCGTTCCAGAATCCATCCATTGTCGCGCGGCCATCCTTGTAGCCGAAATAGGACAGATACGCGTAGACGTAGTCCATCTTCGCACACCACTGCCAGGTTTCGACCGAGCCGCCGCCGGGGATCCACACCGGCGGATGCGGCGACTGGATCGGGCGCGGCCAAATGTTCACATAGCGCTGCTGGTTGAAACGACCGTTGAAGGCGAAGGTCTCGCGCTCGGTCCAGGCGCGCATCACCAGATCATGCGCTTCCAGATAGCGTTCGCGCAGCAGGCTGGGATTCTGACCGTAAGCGTAACAGGTGTCCATCGGCGTGCCGACCGGGAAGCCGGCGATCAGCCTGCCGCCGGAGATGCAGTCGATCATGGCGAATTCTTCCGCCACGCGGGTCGGCGGATTGTATAGCGCCAGCGAATTGCCCATGACGCAGATCGCGGTCGTGCTGGTGCGCCTTGCCAGCGCCGCGGCGATCAGGTTGGGGGATGGCATCAGGCCGTAGCCGTTGGAGTGATGTTCGTTGCAGCAGACGGCATCGAAGCCGCAATCGGCGGCGAACTCCATTTCGTCCATGAAATCGTTATACATCAGATGCGCGCGCTTGGGATCGAACAGCGAGGAGTGGACATCCACCCACACCGACGGATGTCGCCGGGCGAAATCGTCCGGCAGCTCGGTGTACGGCATCAGATGGAACCACAGCAGTTTCATGACCGCTCTCCCGCTTGGCTTGCGGGCAGTGTCCCGTCGCGGCGCGAAGCTGTCCAGAGCAGACAAGACGCGACCGGTGCCCGGGGGGGGGTCCAGCCACCGGTCGCTGGCATCAGGCCTGAGGGGGGATCAGGCCCAATGCCCCTCCACCCAGAACCAGCCACCACTTGGCTGCTGCATCCAGCGTCCGGGAACCCAGACGGTCTGGCCGGGTGGGGTTGGCACGTAACGTCCGCCGCTCCAGAGCCAGCTGCCACCGGCCCATTGCCAGTGGCCCGGCTGCCAGGCGACCGGTCCGGCGCCCGGCGGAGGTGGAGGTTCCAACTCGTCATGCGGCGGGGGTGGCGGCCCAGGTGCCACGGCCACCGGCGGAGGTGGAGGCGGCGTCTGGACGATCACCTGGGTGGGCTGCGGCGGCGGCGGTGACGAGCAGGCGGCCAAACCCGTCAAAGCGGACAGGCTCGCCAGACCGACCAGCGCCATGCGCGGGCGGGACATAGGTGTCCTCCTTTCGCTGCGGTCAGGCTTGCGGCTGGATCAGACCTGCCAGTGGCCGGCCACCCAGACGTAACCGCCACCCGGCTGCTGCTGCCACTGGCCGGGGACCCACACGGCGGCCGGCGCCGGCGGTGCCACACGCTGCATGTAGCTGCCACTCACCCACACCCAGGACGCGCCATTCCAATCCCAATGGCCAGGCTGCCAGGAATAGGTGGTCTCACCGGTCGGGGGCGGCGGGATCGTCTCGGTTTCCGGCGCAGGCGGCGCGTTGGGCGCCACGACGATGGTGGACTGCACCTGCTGATAGTACGGGACGGTCACGACGGTCTGCGCCGCGGCGGGGGCAATGAAGCCAGCACCAAGCAACGCGGCAGCAGCCGGAAGAGCAAACAAAGTCGATCGGCGATACAACATGATCGGCCTCCTGAAGACAATGACGGAATGGTGAGTATTAGGCAGTAACGATCTTTACTGCGGCCACCCCGCTTTGATGCTGAGACTTTGGCCGTGCAATACGGCCGCAATAGGGCATGAATTACTACACCTGTTCACGAGTGATTGAGATCAAGGACTTGCTTAATGCTCATAATTCGGCCGCGTGGCGCGACATTGGATGCTGAAAATTAACGGATTTATCCGCCGCAAGGACGGCGAGGGGCCAGAATAATAGTTGACAAAAGCATCTATCTATCAGACTATAGCAGTCGATGTCAGGCCCGTCCCCCCTCACCAGCCGCGTCGCGGCGATCCGGCGCTTCAGCCGGTTCTTTACCGGTGCCGTCGGCGTGCTGCACGAGCATTTGTATGATAGCCGGTTCTCATTAACCGAGGCACGGGTGCTGTACGAGCTGGCGCAGCGCCCGGGGCTGACGGCGACGGACATCGGCCAGGAGCTGGGGCTGGATTCCGGCTATCTCAGCCGGGTCCTGCGGCAGTTCACCGCTGACGGGTTGCTGCGACGGGATCGCTCGCAATCTGATGGGCGGCAGACGATGCTGACGTTGACCGAGGCGGGACGGGCGGCATTCGCGCCGCTGGAGACAGCCTCGGCGCAGGAGATCAGTGCGCTGCTAGCCCCGCTGCCCGATCCAGCGCAGGCCGCGCTGGTGGGGGCCATGGGACAGATCGAAACCCTGTTGGGAAATGCCGCGTCACGGCCGTGGCTGATGCGGCAACCGCGCCCGGGCGATATCGGCTGGGTGGTGTCACGCCACGGCGCGCTCTACGCCGAGGAGTATCAGTTCGATGCTCAGTTCGAGGCGCTGGTCGCGAAGGTGGCCGGGGCGTTCCTGGAGGCGAATGATCCGTCCTGTGAACGGTGCTGGATCGCCGAGCGTGACGGCGTGAATGTGGGCTCGATCTTCCTGGTACGCGCGCACGCCGAGACGGCGAAGCTGCGGTTGCTGCTGGTGGAGCCGTCGGCGCGCGGCGCGGGGATCGGGCGGCGGCTGGTGGCTGAGTGCGTCGGGTTCGCGCGGCAGGTTGGGTATCAGCGCGTGGTGCTGTGGACGAATGATATCCTGACGGCGGCGCGGCATTTGTATGTGGAGGCGGGATTCAAGCTGGTTAAGCGTGTGCCGCATCGGGATTTCGGGCCAGAGATGGTGGGGGAGGATTGGGAGCTGGTGCTGCGATGAGCGCTGATGGGCCTTGGACGCCATAAGAAAGCAAGCCAGCGGTCACAGAGTTTCACCGCGTGCACACCGCGTTTCACGGAGAATGGATTCTGGCGCTTCGCGCGGGATTGTCGCACCGATGGTGCCTCTGCGATCCGGCCGTCATTGCGAGGAGCGCAGCGACGAAGCAATGCCAATTGATGCTGCCTTGGTTGCGCCGACGACGATACGCCAGGGGCTGATGATCAGGTGAGTTCGGCGTCGTAAGCCGCCCACGCAGTAGGGCTCTCACGCAGGATGATTTTCAGTCCGGTGGCGGCACGCCCCCCCTCCCCCAACGAGCCCTCTCGGCAGGCGGTCGCGAGCAATGTGTGTAGGTGCAGCGCCATGTGTTCCATCGTCGTATTGACCGCGGACAGCGCCGGCAGATCGTCGAGGTTGCGGTAGTCGAGCGTATCCAGCGCGCGGCGCAGCTCGGTCTTCGCCTGGCCGACATCGACCAGCAATTGGTGATCGTCCAGGTTCGGCGCGCGGAATTCCGCCTCCACCACGAAGGTGGTGCCGTGCAGGCGCTGGGCGGGGCCGAATTCCGCCCCCTTGAAACTGTGCGCGATCATGATGTGGTCGCTGACGGTCAGGCTGAACATTCAGGCGTCTCCGTAGGTGATGACGTGGCAGAGGCCGCCGGGGCGCAGGATGGACGGCATGGCAGAAGGCAGATCCTCGAAACGGGTCGGGCCTTGCAGCAACGCGTCGAAGTTGGCGTCGTTCAGCAGCGATAGTGCGGTGGCAAGGCGTTCGGCGTGGGTGCGGCGGCCGCGCATGATGGGTGCGATAGCACCGACCTGGCTGGCGGTCAGGCGCAGGCGGCTTGCGTGGAAGGCCTCGCCCAACGGGATGGCGGGAGCGGCGTCGGCGTACCAGCTTGCCTCGATGATGCGAGCTTCGAAGGCAGCGCTGGCGAGGCACAAACGCAACCCTGATTCAGATGCGGAACAGTGGACGATCAGCTCCTGCTCGGCCGGCGCCGTGTCGGGCGTGGCGAAGGCGCAACCGAATTCCCGCGCGATCGTTGCGCGGGCGGGATCGAGGTCCACCACCGTCACGCGCGCAGCCGGGATCCGTGCCAACAACGCCGCCGTCAACAGACCGAGCACGCCGGCACCGACCACCAGCATCCGCTCGCCCGGCAAAGGCGCGGCGTCCCACAGCAGATTCAGCGCGGTCTCCATGTTCGCGGCCAGCACGGCGCGTTGCGTGGGGACGGCGTCAGGGATCGGGATGCACATCGCGGCCGGCGCGTTGAAGTGGTCCTGATGCGGATGCAGAACGAAGACCCGCTGGCCGCGCTCGGTCATCGCGACAGCGCAGTAGCCGTATTTCACCGGGAACGGGAAATCGCCCGCCATCCGTGGCGCGCGCATCGTCTGGTATTGGCTGGGCGGCACGCGGCCGGCGAAGACCAGCGCCTCGGTGCCGCGGGAGACGCCGCTGGCCAGCATGCGCAGGCGGTGCTCGGCAGGCCCAGGCGCGGGCAGGTCTTCCGGGCGCAGCTCGCCCTGGCCAGGCCAAATGATCCAGAACGCATGCGCCGTCATGGCGCTGCTGGTTGGCATAGGGGGATATCCAGCAGCAGGTCGGGGCCGAGCTTGTGCACCGTCCAGTCGAAGCGCCGCACGCCAGCCAGCGTGGGGGCCGGGGGCAGGACGAATGCCGGCACGCCATCGCCCAGCAACAATGGCGCGACGGTCACGTGCAACCGGTCCAGCACGCCAGCGGCGAGGAAGCGGGACACCGTGATGCCGCCGCCCTCGACGAACACGCGTTGCAGCCCGCGATCGGCCAGCGCGGCCAGCAGGGTCTGGAGGCACAATCCCGCCCCAGCCCTCGGCAAGCGCAGCACGGTGGCCTGGCCCAGCGCGTCGGGGCCGGCGGCGTCCGCGGCGCAGGCCAACAGGGTGGGCGGGCCGTCCTGGAACACCTGGTAGCGCGCGTCCAGGCGGCGCTCGGGATCGAGCACCACGCGGACCGGCGACGGGCCCTCCACCGCGCGGGTGGTCAGGCGCGGGTCGTCGGCGCGCACCGTGCCGGCGCCGACCAGCACAACGTCGAACAGGGCGCGCAGGCGGTGGGTGTGGATGATGTCGGCGGGGCCGCTGATCCAGCACGACGCGCCGGTCGTCGTGGCAATCCGCCCGTCCAATGACTGCGCGATTCGGCCAAGCACGTAGCGGCCGGGCGATGCTAGCAACGGTCCGTAGAGCAGCGACAGGGCCGCATCCGCCGGAGCGCGGCCAAGCAGGCGGCGCCATGTCTGCGGGTCCGGCCCGGTCATGTCCGTGCGTATCACGCGAGGATCATGGCGCGAAAGCGCCGCGATCCCCATGTGAGCGCAGCAACCAGACGGAGGGGATCGATGGCCAGCATGAAACGCCACGCCAGCGCGGCATGGTTCGGCAGTGGCAAGGACGGGTCGGGCAGTCTGAGCACGCAGAGCAAGACCCTGTCCGAGACGCCCTATTCCTACACAGCGCGATTTGGTGATGGAAAAGGGACCAATCCCGAGGAGCTGATCGCGGCGGCGCATGCCGGGTGTTTCAGCATGGCGACGGCGTTTCAGTTGAGCGGGGCCGGCCACCCGCCGGAGAGCCTGCACACCGAGGCAACGCTGACGATGGAGCAGGAGGCGGGCGGCTGGAAGATCTCGGCGGTGCATCTGACGATGCGGGCGAAGGTGCCGGGGCTTGATGCGGCGACGTTCCAGGAGCTGGCCGCGGGGGCGAAGGCGAACTGCCCGGTGTCGAAGGTGCTGAACGCGACGATCACGTTGGATGCCGCTTTGGATTAGCGGGGAGGATCAAACGAGGCGCCTTCTGCCATCGCCCTGACGGCGTTGCGGAAGGCGTTTCGCTTGTCCGTTCCACGCAGGTTGCCCCGTTGGAGCGGCTCAGTGGAACATGCGACCGGCGTCGATGACGATGGTCTGGCCGGTCATGGTTTCGGTGCGGCACATCGTCACCACCATGTCGGCGCAGTCGTCCTTGTCGGCAGCCTTCTTCAGCAGCGAACTGGCCGCGTTGCGCTTGACCACATCGGGCAGCAGGTTGGCGGTGGCGCGCGTGCCCTCCAGCAATCCGGGCGCAACACAATTCACCAACGTTTCGGGGGCGAGCGCGACGGCCATGCATTTCGTGAGGTGGATCAGGCCGGCCTTCGACACCGCATAGGCGATCGACGAGCCGGTCGGGCCGAGCCCGGCGACCGAGGCGATGTTGACGATGCGGCCCCTGCCCTGCGCCTTCATGACCGGCGCCACCGCCTTGGTCAGGCGCATCGGCCCAGTGAGGTTCACCGCCATGATCTTCTCCCACAGCTCCTCGGTGAGATTGTCGAGGTCGGGGAACGGCACCGATTTGTTGAAGGCGGCGTCGTTGATCAGGATGTCGAGACGCCCGAAACGCGCAGTGACGTCGCCCACCAGCGTGTCGACTGCGATCTTGTCGATGATGTCGCAGGCGAAGGCGGCGGCGTTGATCTGGTAGTGCGAGGTCAGGTCGTGCACGACGCCCTCCGCTTGGTCGCGGCTTTGCGCAAACATGACGGCGATGTGGGCGCCTTCCCGGGCGAGCGCGTGGCAGATGCGCTGCCCGAGACCGCCATTGCCGCCGGTGACCAGCGCGACCGCGCCTTTGAGATCCATGAACGTTCTCCTTTGCGTGGGGCGCGGGTGCCCCGGGGTTGGGGGCAGTCTGTTGCGGCAGGCGGGGCGCCGGCAAGGGGGGGTCGCCACATCGGTGACCACAAAATGTCGCCAAAATATTGAGCGCTGACACACAGACGACGCGTCGCGGCATGACGATCGCCATCGCGCCCGCTTCGTGCCACGCTCGCTCCACCCGGCGGGAGGAATCAAATGCGCATCGTCGCCCTGGAAGAGCACTACACCGTCCCTCGCATCGTCGCCGGGATCTCCCCCGACGTGGTCGCGCAGCGCGGCTTTCCCACCGATCCGAATTTCCGCTGGGCGCAGACACTCAAGCGGAACGAATTGGCCGACCTCGGGCCGGCGCGGCTCGCGGACATGGATGAAAGCGGCATCACCGTGCAGGTGCTCTCGGTCGCCGGGCCGGGTGCCGATCTCGTGCCGGGTCAGGCGGGCATCGACCTCGCGCGTGCCTACAACGACGCGCTGGCCGAAGCCTGCGCGCGCCACCCCACGCGCTATCGCGGCTTTGCGCACCTGCCCATGCTGGCGCCCGAGGCCGCCGCGACAGAGCTGGAGCGCACGGTCACGCAGCTCGGCTTTCACGGCGTACTGGTGAACGGGCCGACCGATGGGCTGTTCCTGGACGATCCGCAGTTCGAACCGATCCTGGCACGGGCGGCGGCGCTGGATGTGCCGATCTACCTGCATCCCGGCATTCCGGCGCCAGAGGTGCGCGCGGCGTATTACGATGGGCTGCCGGGGAATTTCAGCTTCACGCTCGCGCTGTCCGCCTGGGGCTGGCACTACGACACCGCGGTGCATGTGCTGCGCCTCGCGCTGAGCGGCGCGCTGGATCGGCATCCCGGGTTGAAGATCGTCGTCGGCCACATGGGTGAGGCCTTGCCGTTCATGCTGGACCGGATCGATGAAACAACGACTATACAGGCGAAATCGTTGCTGAGGCGGTCGGTACGACAGACGATCGTCGATCAGGTGTGGATCACCACCAGCGGCTTCTTCACCATGGTGCCGTTCATGGCGGCGCTGATGACGTTCGGCGTGGACCGGATCATGTTCTCGGTGGATTACCCGTTCGCGTCGAACGCGCGGGCGCGGGCGTTTCTGGATACGCTGCCGGTGTCACCGCCGGATCGCGCGAAGATCGCGCATGGGAATGCCGATGTATTGTTGCGGCTGCCGGGGTGACGCGAAGCGGACCGCCGAGAAGCCGTGGGTGACGGCGCCGGCGGCACCGCGCGCGGCGATGGCGCCGGTGGCCGGCGCGCCCTGGACGACGGCGTAGACCTCGCCATCCGCGGCCAGCAGGGACGTCACCAGCAGCGTGCCGCCGGTCAGGTTTGACGCATCGCCCAGCGCCGACACCGCGACATCGATCCGGCTGCCGCCGCGGGAGACGGGGGCAGCTCCCCGGTTACCATCACCGCGGCGATGTTCTTGATCTCGAGCTTGGTGATCTGGTCGCGGGTGTTGACGCCCGGGCGCTCCTGCATGTCGACCAGCGCGTCGCAGTTGAATACCGCATTGTCGAGCTTCTCGCCGGTGCCGTTCAGGCCGACCACCAAGACGTAGCCGACCAACTGGTTGTCGCGCACGCCCTCCAGGTCGGCGATATCCTTGATGCGCGCCTGCGCGACCGCCGCGATCGCGGCGCCCAGCAGCAGGACGGTCAGCGCGAGCAGGAAGAGACGCTTCATGATCGGTGGAGTGTGAGGAGAAACCGCTAAGCATTTGCGTGCCGCCTGCTGCGGGATCGGCAAAGGCCGTGTCAGGGCGAAACGTGCAGCGTTCCGCGCCCGCACCACGGCCCCGACGCCGGACCCACCGGCAAGATCTGCCGGTGGGCGGGAAGAACGCGGGCGATGGAGCCGGAACAATGACGATCGGCGCGGTCAATGGACCGTTCCCCTTCCGCGCCACCACATCCGCGCCAAGCCGTGTGGCCAGCGGCTTCCAGGTGCCCAAGGACGGCGTGGCGGACAGCCAGGCCCCCGAGCCGACCGCCGGCCAAGCCAGGTCGACCACGTGACGCTTGATCCTAAATCCGGCAGTTGGGTAATTGCCTGGCCTCCCCGAATCGGCGGAATCTGTTGGCATGGACACACAGGAACCGGTTGTCATCGCTCACCCTGCGGGTGAACAACCGATGGTTGAGGCTCGTTCGGCGATAGCGGAC
>DASRQX010000051.1:0-20366 GCA_035696165.1 Acetobacteraceae bacterium
GTCCGCGCCGCCAGTTCCCTCAGCTCCGTCGCCGAAAGCTCAAAACGGGTGATCTCGATCGGCCTGCCCATCCGGTTGCACTCCCTGCGAATCGTCGCGACACGCAGAGGGAATCGTACTCAAGCCGATTCGGGAATCTCCTTGGGGAAGAGTCGATCATTCTGACGGCTGGTATTATCCGGTTAGCACCCAGAATGATCGGATCATGGAATCTCCGCCCCTCGCATCTACCTGCCGGCGAGGCGCGCAACGACCGGGGCGAAATCGTCCAGGTAGGGCTCATGGACTACGTAGTATCGAGATGCCCCAGCGCTTCCGGCACACCTGGATATCTTCGACCATCTGGTCTACCGATCCGATAAGCACGTAAGGGCTTTGCAGAATTTCGTCGGGCGTTAGCTGGGTCCAACGGCTGGTCAATGCCTCAGTTGCCCCGGGGCGGTCATCCGTTACGATGACGCGCTGCACCAGCGCGTTGATCTCCAGCCGAGAGTATCGCTCATCGCCCGCCACCTCACGCACCAGCCGCACCCGCTTGTCGAGGCTCGATACCCTCCATCCGGACAGGTCGGGCGGTACCGCGCTGCCTTGCCGAAACGTTATCCCCGAGAAACCTACGATATCGGCTTCCCGTGCGGCGAGGGCGAGCAGATGGGGGCCGTTGCCACCGATCAGGATGGGCGGATGGGGGTCTCTGGACGGCGGGGGGAGCGATAGTGTGGCCGGTCACACGATAGTGCCGACCCGCGAAGGTGACCTTCTCGCCGTTGAGCAGACCCTTGATGATGGTGACCGCCTCGGCCAGCCGCTCAACCCTGGTGCGCCCGCGATCGAAGCCCAACCCGGCTTGCTCATATTCCGCCTGGATGCTGCCGGCGCCCAAGCCGAGTTGGAGCCGTCCGTCCGTGAGAAGGTCGACCGCCGCGGCTTCACGCGCGACCAAAACAGGATGGCGAAGGTCGTTGTTCAGCACATTGGTGCCGACCCGAAGGGTTGTCGTCGCCTCCGCCGCGCTCACCAATTCTGGCATCGGCGCGATCATGTCGGTCAGGTGATTGGGCAAGGTTAGCGTGTCGTAGCCGAGACTCTCGATCTTGCGGGCCGCCTCCTGCCATTCGGCCCGCGATTTTGCGCGCCGGACGTTTACGCCAAATCGAAATGGCTGCATCTTTCAACCCTTCTCATGTCCCACCCGACATCTGGTTGCCTTCGGTCTTACCCGGATAAGCACGAAACCCTGCTCGCTTGCGGTGGAGCGCACAGCCCATTATCCAAAATATCCCGGCCTCCCAACGCCCCAGTCACGGCCCAGCCAAAAAGCGCAGCAACGCGGCGTTGAACTAAGCTGGATCCTGCAGGAAAGCGAAATGGCTGACCGCCGGCAGGATCAGCTCCCCGGCGCCCGGAATCAGCGCAGCCATATGGTCGGTATTCTCCCGCTTGATCGCCTCGTCATGGTCAGCATCGACGATCCAGGTCGGCGTCCGGATGCCACGCAATTCAGCATCGGTGAAATGCGGCTCGCTCGCCCACATCTTGCTGATGTTGTCGAGAAACGCCCTGAATTGCCCAGGCGTCGGCGACAGCCTGGCGTACTCGCGCGACGCGCGTTCCTCATAGGTAACAAATACCGGGCTGTTGTCGACATCCTTCACCCCGGACGGATCCGAGTTGGCCGCGAACGCGAACAGCCGGGTCAATCGTTCCGGGTGGTGGATCGCGATGTCGAGCCCGATGATCGCCCCGTCGCTCCAGCCCACCAGCGCCGCTTGCCGGATGTGCAGAAAATCCATCAGCGCCAGCACGTCGGATGACATCAGATCGTAACCGATCGGAACATCCGTCCGCGTGCTGCGCCCGTGACCGCGGCTGTCCAGCACGATGACCTCGTAGTGCCGCGCGAGCAGCGGGATCTGCAGACCCCAATAGCTGGAATTCGCCAACCCGCCATGCACCAGGATGACCGGATCGCCATGGCCATAGGTCGCGAACCAAAGCCGAATACCGTTCACCGGGGCCAGGCCAATGCGATCCGGTTTGGGCAACGTCGGTGTCGGCGGCAGGCACTCCCATGGCGGCTCGGCCGCGGCCGGCACCACACGGACGAGTGCGAACACAAGCAGAACGAAGTGCGCGGATCGCGAGCAGCGCACTGTCGGAACTCCCAGATCATTTCGATCGCGCGAGATTTTTGCGTACGGTATCCCAACGCGTCGAGACCGTGCAGTCTCGAGAGAGCTCTCCGCCTCCCCTTGAGGGCTTGGGCCGCGAAGCGGACCAAGGTTGGAGGGAGGGGTCGGAACCCCCGGGCGGTGCGTGCTCGACCCCTCACCAGTGCGCCCTCATCCTGATGCCCATGGGGGAACACCCGGCCATCTGCCCCCCGCCAGTGGTGCGCAGGTGGCCCGGCTACACCCGCCGCGCTTGCGCACCGCGCCATATTCACGTATGAAGCCCCGCATGTCCCGAGGCACGCAGCCCCGTCGCCCGACCGCCAACGCATCCGCGCTTGCCCCGCTGCGCCTACTGTCCCGCGGCCTCCTCCTTCGACTTAGCCGCCCCTGAGCGCTGCGCCGGGCTGTTGAGTGCCGGCACGCTCAGGGGAACCCCTGAGGCTGATGTCGTGCCCACAACCGCGGGAACACCGCTCCAATAGGGACCAGTCACATGTCCATAGACCATCCCAGCTTCGGCAAGCTGGAAGACGACCGCATCATCATCTTCGACACCACGCTGCGCGACGGCGAACAGTCGCCCGGCTTCTCGATGAACCTCAACGAGAAGATCCGCATGGCCGAAGCCCTGACCGAGCTCGGCGTCGACGTCCTGGAAGCCGGTTTCGCCATCGCCTCGCCCGGCGACTTCGAGAGCGTCAAGGCGATCGCCGAAAGCGTCGGCCAGCGCGACGACACGCCGGTCATCGCCAGCCTGGCACGCGCCGGGCGGATGGACGTGCTGCGCGCCGCCGATGCGCTGAAGGCCGCCAAGCGCCGGCGCATCCACATCGTCATCGCCACCAGCGCCCTTCACATGAAATACAAACTGCGGCTCGAGCCCGACGATGTCGTCGCCGCCAGCGTCGAGTCCGTCACTCTCGCGCGCCAGCACGCCAACGACGTTGAATGGTCCGCCGAGGACGCCACCCGCAGCGACATCGACTTCCTGTGCCGCTGCGCCGAGGCCGCGATCCGCGCCGGCGCCACAACGATAAATCTGCCCGACACCGTCGGCTACGCCCTGCCCGAGGACATGGAACGCATGTTCACCGCGGTCCGCAACCGCGTGCCGGGCATCGAGAAGGTCGTGCTGTCGACCCACAACCACAACGATCTCGGCCTCGCGGTCGCCAACACGCTGGCCGCCATCCGCGCCGGCGTCCGCCAGGTGGAATCCACCATCAACGGCATCGGCGAGCGCGCCGGCAACGCCAGCCTGGAAGAGGTCGTCATGGCGATCCGCACGCGCCAGGACGCCATTCCGCGCACGAACCGGATCCACACGCAAAGCCTGCTGCGCATCTCCCGCCTGCTCGCCACCATCACCGGCTTTGACGTGCAGCCCAACAAAGCCATCGTCGGGCGCAACGCCTTCGCCCACGAGGCCGGCATCCACCAGGACGGCGTCCTGAAGAACGCCGCCACCTACGAGATCATGACGCCCGAGAGCGTCGGATGGGCCAAGAACAGCCTGGTGCTCGGCAAGCATTCCGGCCGCGCCGCGTTCCGCGACAAGCTCAACACGTTGGGTTATCGGATCGGCGACAACCAGTTGAACGACGCGTTCCGCCGCTTCAAGGACCTCGCCGACCGCAAGAAGGTGGTGTTCGACGACGATATTGTTGCCCTGGTGGACGACGAGGTGATGCGCGACCACGCGCGCATCCGCTTCATCTCGCTCGATCTTCATGCCGGATCGAAATCCCCACCGCGCGCCGAGATGGAACTGGAGGTAGACGGCGTGGTGCACACCTCCACTGCGACCGGCGACGGCCCGGTGGACGCCACCTTCCGGGCGATCCAGCAGATCTTTCCCCACACCGCGAACCTGGTGCTGTTCTCCGTCGGCGCCGTAACGGAAGGCACCGACGCCCAGGCAAAAACCACGGTGCGCCTCGAAGAAAACGGCAAGCTGGTAGATGGCCAAGGCGCCGACACCGACACCATCGTAGCCTCCGCCCGAGCCTACATCCACGCCCTGAACAAGCTGCTGGTAAAGCGCGTCCGCACCGAACCCCAAGCCCTGTCAGCGTAACGATCTCCCAACACTTATACTCCCCCTCCCCTTGAGGGAGGGGGTTGGGGGGAGGCGTGCCCCCGGCACCGTCCCGAGGAGAGGGGGCAGGCGGGAGGGGTGCCCACCGGCACCGTCTAAAGCTGTTGGCACCCGCAAAACGTGCCCGATCTCGTAAGCGTCGATGCAGCCCGCGATACGATCGCAGTCCAATGCACCGGGATCGCGCGCGGATCCATCGTCATGCCGACCCACCTCAACGCCCGCGCCCCCCACACCTGCGCAATCAAAAAAATGGCCCGGCCGCCACATGGGCGGCCGGGCCATAAGTAAGGTCCGGGTTGACCTGGGCCGTGCGGCCCTGCCGGCCGGCGCGGGTGTTGGGGCAGCGCCGGTCGACGCCAAAACAATGCCATGCACAACCGTTCCTGGCTGTGACGTAGATCACACCTCGCATATCGTCTGAATTTTAAGCCGCGCCGACGGACCGGATCGCGCCGGGCCTCACGGAAACAGCCCGCGCGTGTTCTTGGCGCTGCGCACCTTGGCCACCCCGATCGCCATCGCCGCAGTCCGGTTGGGCACGTTGTCCTTCTCCGCCCGCGCCATCACCTGCGCGAACGCCCGATCCAGCACGTGATACAGCTTGTCCATCACCTCGGCCTCGTCCCAGAAGAACTGCTGCAGGTCCTGCACCCATTCGAAATAACTAACTACCACGCCGCCCGCATTGCATAGGATATCGGGTATCACAAAGATCTCGTCGCGCCGCTGGTTCAGCACCTCGTCGGCCTCCGGCGTGGTCGGGCCATTCGCCCCCTCCGCCAGCACCCGGCATTGCAGCTGCCCGGCCATCCGCGCGTCGATCATCCGCTCCAGCGCCGCCGGCACCAGCACGTCGCATCGTTGCGCCAGCAGTTCCGCCGGATCAAGCGCGAGCTGGTTCGAAAAACCCAGTAGCACACCATGCTTCGCGGTATGCGCCAACAGCGCATCGATCGGCAGCCCGCGGGCATCGAAATAACAGGCGGTGTGGTCCGACACGCCCAGGATCTTCAACCCCCGCTCCGCCAACGCCGCCGCCGTCACGCTGCCCACGTTGCCGAACCCCTGCACCACCGCGGTCGCGCTGCCCGGCGTGATGCCAAGGCGCTGCATCGCCCGATCGGCAAGATAGGCGACGCCGCGCCCGGTCGCCTCGCGCCGCCCCTCGGTGCCGCCGGACGCCACCGGCTTCCCGGTAACGATCTCGGTGACCGTGCGGCCCTGATACATCGAGTAGGTATCCATGAACCACGCCATCACCTGCTCGTTGGTCCCCATGTCCGGCGCCATCACGTCGATATGCGGCCCGACGAACGGGATCATCTCCTGCATGTAGCGCCGCGACACCGCCTCCAACTCGCGCTTGGAGATGGCGTACGGATCGACCGCTACACCACCCTTGGCCCCGCCATAGGGCAGCCCGGCGAGCGCGCATTTCCAACTCATCCACACCGCCAGCGCCGCGACCTCGCCGATCTCCAGGCTGGGCGAGAATCGCGTGCCCCCCTTGGTCGGCCCGAGCGTCAGGTGATGCTGCACACGATACCCCTGGTAGACCACCGTGCTGCCGTCGTCGCGATGGATCGGACAAGAAACGGTAATCGCGCGTTTCGGATACAGCAGGCGGTCCCGCTCGTCCTCGGCGATCTCCAGATGGTCGGCGATCACCGCGAATTGCTGGCGGGCCATCTCGAACACCGGACCCGTATAGATCGTCATGCGTTGCCTCCCGTTGCCGGCCGTTGCGGCCGACCGTTGGGGCGAGGATTCAACACTGTGGCACAGCAAAGTCCAGCTTGGTCGAGGAAAACTCTCCCCCCTGCCCTTGAGGGCTTGGGCCGCGAAGCGGACCAAGGATGAGGGGAGGGGGTGCGCCAGTGTCGTACCAGCAACATTGTCCCACATACCAGGATTACCTTGCGTCGCCCCGCCCCTTGAGCCATCCGCCCGGTGGGTGGACATTGCCGCGCAGAATCCTGTGGGGCGAACCAATGTCCAACGGCCTGACCCGCCGGCACACGATCGCCGGCATCGGCGTCGCGACCACGCTGGCGCTCGGCGCCCGTTCCGCGCGCGCCGACCTTGCCGCGTTGGAGCAGGGTGCGCACAAGGAAGGCACCCTCACCTGGTACATCGCCCAGGTCGACACCGAGACCGCCGAGGTGATGGGCCGAGCCTTCACCAAACAATACCCCGGCATCAACGTCGAGGTGATCCGCACCACCGGCCAGGTCGCCTATCAACGCCTGCTGCAGGAACTGAAGAACAGCGCGCCGCAATGCGATGTCTTCAGCTCTACCGACATCTCACAGTATCCGGCGCTGAAGGCGCGCAAGGCCCTGGCGCACTACACGCCCGAAAACGCCGGCGGCCTGCTGCCGCAATTCGACAAACTGATAGATCCCGGCTTCGAATATCCCGCCGCCGCCACCAACCATCTGCTGATCTACAACACCCAAAAGGTAAAGCCGGCCGACGCGCCGAAGCGCTGGACCGATCTGCTGGACCCGCGCTGGAAGGGCCAGGTTGCCACCGGCCACCCGGCGTTCAGCGGCTGCACCGGCATCTGGGCGCTCGCGCTGCGCAAAGCCTATGGCTGGTCGTTCTTCGAGAAGCTGGCAAAGAACAATCCGCGCATCGGACGTTCCGGCAACGATCCCGTCACGCTTATCACCGCCGGTGAATGCCTGGTTGGTCCCGCGCCGGCCAACACCGCGTTCCAGAACGTCGACAAGGGCAATCCGATCGGTCCCGTCTATCCGGCCGACGGCGCCACGCTCTGCGTCGGCCCCTCCGCGGTGATCGCCTCGGCACCGCATCCCCAGGCCGCGCGGCTGTTCATGGAATGGTTGATGAGCGAGACCTATTCGCGCATGTCGGTGGCCCTACACGGCGATCCGGTGCGCCCCGGCATCGCATTGACCTCCGGGCAGAAGCCGCTCGACCAGGTGCCGATCCTGACGCTGAGTGTGGACGAGATCAGCAAGGGCGTGCCCGAAGTGATCGAGGCCTGGCGCGACACCTTCGGCGACTGACCCAAGCACACCTCTCCCGCCCTTGCGGGAGAGGTCGAGGCGCGAAGCGCCAAGGGTGAGGGTCGCGCCACGTTGCCCTCCTCGCCATTGATTCCTCTCCGCAACACAAGCCCGCAAAGTGGCGGCGGAAATGCACGCAACCCCAATCAGCCAGACCCCACGCTACCCCAACAAACCCACACTATCCCGCCGCGCGCATCGCCCCCACCGCCATCGGCGTTTCGTCGCCCAGCGTGTGCCGGGTCAGCGTGAACGAAACCACCGCACCGACCAGCGACAACGCCCCCGCCAGCATGAACGCCGCGGCAAAGCTGCCGGACGCCTGCACGATATATCCGGTGATGATCGGCGCCAGCAGGCCGAACACATTGCCGCCCAGCACCATGAACGCGAACGCCCGTCCGCTGTCAGCCTGCGAGCGCAGCAGATCGTTGCACAGCGCCGCGTTTGTCGCGGTGGCGGTGCC
Source organism: Acetobacteraceae bacterium (assembly GCA_035696165.1). Classification (GTDB taxonomy): domain Bacteria; phylum Pseudomonadota; class Alphaproteobacteria; order Acetobacterales; family Acetobacteraceae; genus Palsa-883. The sequence continues at coordinate 7,777 of DASRQX010000051.1, forward strand.
ACCGAAGCTGATCGGCAGGATGGTCAGGATGACCACCGCTGTCAGCGAATCGACAAACGGAATCGCCAAACCCGCCGACGACAGCAGCAGGCACGCCACGACCACGATGCGCCGCCGTCCGCTGCGCATCGTACCCGGCGTCAAAATCCGATCCCCGATCCAGTTGGTGAGAATGATCAGGCCAGCACCAACAAAGAACGGCACCGAAGTGAACAGCCCGGAGTTCACGATCGACAGGCCGCGCGCGGTTTGCAGATAGTTCGGCAGCCAGCTCAGATACAGATACACCGTGTACACCGCGCAGCCCTGCGAGATCGCCAGCCCCCACATCGACGGTGACCGCAGCAGCCCCGCATAACCGATGCCGCCATGCGTTTCCGGCGGCGCGCCGGCGTGGCGCTCGGCCAGGATGCGCTGACGTTCCGCCTCCGGTATCCACTTCGTGCGTTCCGGTGTGGAGACGAACGCCAGCCACACGCCAACCCACACCAGCCCGATCGCGCCGGAGACCACGAATGACCACCGCCACGAGGTCGCGGCGATCAACCACGCCACCAGCGGCGCGCTGAGTGCCGGCCCGAGCAGCGTGCCCGCCTGGATGGCGCCCACCGCAACGCCGCGCTCGGTGTAGGGCGCCCAGTCGCGCACGCTGCGATAGCTGACCGGAAAGGTCGGTGCCTCGCCGGCGCCGAGGCCCAGCCGGGTCAGCAGGATGCTGACGAAACCGGTCGCCGCGCCACTGAGCATCTGCGCGACCGACCAGACCACGGCACCGATCGCCGCCATCCGATGAGCTCCCAGGCTGTCGACCAATCGGCCGCTGGGCAGCATCATCACCACATAGGCCCACAGAAACGACGAGAACAGATAGCCCAACGCCACCGGCGACAACGCGAACTCCTGTGCAACGGAACGTCCCGCGACCGACATGTTGATGCGATCCAGGTAGCAGATGGCGTTGAACAGAAACAGCAGGAAGTAGATCCAGTAGCGGCGGCGGGTCATCGTCGTGATCTCCGTTTCCCAGCGTTATCGTTTATTGTCTGGCGCGTGCATCGGCGGCGGCTCGGTTTTTGATGTCGTCGGCAGCCAAATCGGGCCGACTGCATAGCAGCCTAGCAACGGCCTTCTGGGTCGACCAGTGCACGTCCTCGCAACGCACGCCCTCACCGTCATGGCCGGGCCTCGACCCGGCCATCCGCCCCCCAATCGGTGGCGCGCGTGTGCGCGGGTCACGCCTTAACATAACGATCCACTAACGATACCACACCACCCGGGACCCATCACAAGACAGCACCGCCCTGGTCAACCGCGCGACACTGAGATGCCACATCGGCCATCGGCTCTGGTCAATCCACTCACGTCCGGCATAACGTCCCAAACGGCCGCCAACACGCGCGCGGCCCGTCCGGGGAGACAGAGAACGATGTCCAGGTCCATCACTCGCAGGCTGGCGACAGCCGGCATCTGCGCGGCAGGTGCCGCCGCGATGCTACCGCATCACGCCGGAGCGGACAGCGCGGCGCTGGAAGCCGGCGCGAGCAAGGAAGCCACCCTCACCTGGTATATCGCCCAGGTAGACACCGATACCGCCGAGGTGATGGGCCGCGCCTTCACCAGGCAGTATCCCGGCATCAACGTCCAGGTGATCCGCACCACCGGCCAGGTCGCGTACCAACGGCTGATGCAGGACCTGAAGAACAACTCGCCGCAATGCGACGTATTCTCCACCACCGACATCGCCCACATGCCGGCGCTCATGAAACGCAACGCGCTGGCGAACTTCACCCCGGACAACGCCGCGTCCCTCGGCGCTGCATTCAAGGGATTGGGCCAGGACGGCTACTGGTATCCCAACCACTCCACCCTGATGCTGATCATCACCAACACGCAGCGGGTAAAACCCGAGGACGTGCCGAAGAACTGGCCGGACCTGCTGGACCCGAAATGGAAAGGCCGTGTTGCCTTCGGCCATCCCGCCTTCTCCGGCTATGTTGGCGTGTGGACCGTGGCGCTAAAGAAACAATACGGCTGGCAGTGGTTCGACACGCTCGCTAAGAACAACCCACGCATCGGCCGTTCCGGCAATGACCCGATCACGCTGCTGAACGGTGGCGAATGCAATGTCGGCCTGGGGCCGCTCGCCACGGCACTGCTGACCGCCTCGAAGGGAAATCCAATGTCGGTGGTCTACCCAACCGACGGCGCGGTGCTATGCATCGGCCCATCAGGCGTGCTGGCCAACGCACCGCACCCCAACGCCGGCCGGCTGTTCATGAACTGGCTGCTCTCGGCCGACTGCGCCATGGTGCTGGCCGACAATTTCCAAACCCCGGTGCGCGACGACGTCCCGCCGAACGCGGCGACAAAGCCGGTATCGCAGGTCAAGCTCATGCGCGTGACCACCGAAGAAATCGACAAGGGCGTACCCCAGGCAATCGAGGATTGGCGCGACACGTTCGGCAGCTAACTCCGCATGCCGTCCATCGCGGGTCCGCGCCGCTTCGATCCGACACTGCTGCTATGGATCGCCATCGCCGCAGTGCTGGTCTTCCTCGTGGTCAATCCGCTGGCGCGCCTGGCCATCACCAGCCTGCAAACCGCCGACACCGGCGAGTTCACATTACAGAACTATATCACCGCCTACGCCCGCCTGCGCTATCGCGAATCCCTGTGGAACTCGCTGGAACTCGGCGCACTGGTCACCTCGCTCTGCCTGCTGATCAGCGTGCCGTTGGCCTGGGCGGTGGCGCGCACCGACATGCCGGGCAAGGGCGCCGTGCGGTTGCTGGTGCTGGGCGCATTCGTAACGCCACCGTATCTCGGCGCACTCGGCTGGATCCTGCTGGCGGGGCCCAACGCCGGCTGGCTCAACCGCATATGGAAAGCCGCCACCGGCGCGCCGCAGGGCTTGTTCGACATCTACACCTTCACCGGCCTCGGCTTCGTCATCGCGCTGTATTCCTTCCCCTACATCTTCATCTTCACCACCTCGGCGCTCGAGGTCGTGTCGTCGGAAATGGAAGACGCCGCCAACATCCTCGGCTCCGGCACCCTCCGCACCATGCTGCGCATCACCCTGCCGATGGTGCTGCCGGCGATCCTCGGCGGCGCCATCGTAACGTTCCTTGAGGCGATCGCGCTGTTCGGATCGCCGGCGCTGATCGCCATCCCGGCGCGCTTCAACGTCGTCACCACCCAGTTGCTGCAATTCTTCAGCCCGCCGATCCGCACCGAGGTCGCCTGCGCCTACGCCATGCCATTGTTGCTGATCACCGTGGTGCTGTTCCTGCTACAACGTCGGCTGACCGGCCGCCGCGGCTACGTGGCGATGACCGGAAAGGGCGGCGAGCGGCGTATCATCCCGCTGGGACCGTGGCGCTGGGCGATGTCCGGCTACGCGGTGTTGGTCCTGTCGCTGTCGGTGCTGCTGCCTTATGCCGCGATGGCGCAGGCTGCGCTGGCCAAAGCCTGGGGCCGCGGCTGGCATCTGGACAATCTCACGCTCAACAACTTCACGTTCTTGCTGTTCCGTCACGAAACCGCCGGCCAGTCCGTGATCAACAGCTTCACCTATGCCGCCACCGCCGCGGTCCTGGTGTTGATACTGTCGCTCTCGATCGCCTACATCGTCGCCCGCCGCCTGCTGCCCGGCGCCGCCGTGCTCGGCTTTCTCTGCATGGCGCCGTTCGTGGTCCCAGGCGTCGTCCTGGCGGTCGCATTCTACGCTGCCTATGCGCCGCCGCCGTTTTCGCTGTATGGCACTGCATGGATCTTGATCCTGGCGTTCACCACCCGGTTTCTGCCGATCGGCTACGCCAACGCCCAGGCCGCCATCCGGTCAATCAACCCGGAGCTGGAAGAAGCGGTGCGCGTGCTCGGCGGCAGCCGCCTGGTAGCCATCCGCCGCGTGCTGGCGCCGTTGATGCGCCGCGGCCTGATCGGCGCGTGGTTCCTGGTGTTCATTCCGGCAACGCGGGAACTGTCGACCGCGTTGTTTCTTTATGGCCCACACACGCGCACCATGTCGGTCATGCTGATGGACATGAGCGAGGAAGGCAATTTCGAGCACCTCTCCGCGCTCGGCTTCATGCTGTTGGTGTCCACCATCATCCTGGTCGGACTGGGCTATCGCCTCGCGGGACGCGACTTTATGGAGCGGCGTGATCGTTCATGAACAAGCTGATCCTTACCGGCCTCGGTCGGCGCTTCGGCACCTTCGATGCGGTGCGGGATGTTTCGCTGTCGCTCGCCGAGGGTGAACTAGTCTCGCTGCTGGGTCCTTCCGGCTGCGGCAAGACCACCACGCTGCGCATGATCGCCGGCTTCATCCGCCCGACCACCGGCACGATCGAGGTCAATGGCGCAACGATTTCCTCGCCCGATTACGCCGTGCCGCCGGAAAAGCGCGGCATGTCGATGATTTTCCAGAGCTACGCGATCTGGCCGAACATGACGGTCGGCGAGAACGTCGCCTTCGGCCTGAAGCTGCGCAAACTCTCCGCTACCGACCTCAAACGTCGGCTCGACCGCATCCTGGAGGTCGTGCAGCTCGACAGGCTGAAAGACCGTTACCCGGCCGAACTGTCCGGCGGCCAGCAGCAACGTGTCGCGCTGGCCCGCGCCATCGTCATCGAACCCGAGGTGCTGTTACTGGACGAACCGCTATCCAACCTCGACGCCAACCTGCGCGAGGAAATGCGCTCCGAAATCCGCCGCCTGCACGACGCCTTCCGCATCACCACGGTCTACGTCACGCACGACCAGGCCGAGGCGATGGTCATCTCCGACCGCATCGTCGTAATGAACCACGGGCGGATCGAGCAGGTAGACGATCCGGTCTCCATGTACAACCGCCCGCAAACCCGTTTCGTAGCAGGCTTCATCGGCCGTACCAACTTCCTCGACGGCATCCTGAACGGCGGAATGATAGGCTTCGAAGGGTTCGCACTCCGCGCCGATCTCGCCCCCCAGGCCGCCACGCCGTCAACCCAGGCCAGCTTCTCAATCCGCCCGCAGACCATCGGCATCCATCGCGCCCCGCCACCCGATCCCGCCGCCGGCTGGTGGATCGCCGGACGCATCATCGAACGCGCCTACCTCGGAGAAAACTGGGACTACGTCGTCCAACCTGAAGGCTCATCCCTACGCCTGCGAGCCTCCGCCCCCCCATTAGACATGCACGAAACCGGCGCCAAAGTCTGGCTACAAATCGACCCCGACCGCGCAGCCCGCATCCCCCCACCATAACGTACACCTCTCCCGCTTGCGGGAGAGGTCGAGGCGCGAAGCGACGAGGGTGAGGGTCGCGCCGCGCGCTCCGCCCTCACCGCCAATCCGCCCGACAGCCAATACCCGCCAACAGTGCGCTAAGTATCAGTCGGCATTCACCCAAACCCGCCCCCTACCTTTCCACCGTCCGCCGCTCGATCGCCAGCATCCCATCCAGCCCGATCGCCTCGTGTACCAAGCGCTGCTCACCCCGCGTATCCGCGCCAACCAACGGGTCAGCCTCCCCGCGCGCCATCGCCGCATAACACCCCCGCAGCGCATGATGCATCGCCATGAAAGGCGTGCTGGCATCAACAAACAACCGATACCCTAAATCCCCCCACTCCCGCATCGTCAGCCCGCTCGAGGTCAACCGTCCACCGCTCATCATGAACATCAGCGGCGCCGGCAGCCGTTCCGCAATGATCCGGATGTGATCCGGCTTCCCCGGCAGCACCAGCAGCACATCCGCCCCCGCCCGATGCATCGCCTCGCCGCGCCGCAGCGCTTCGTCCAGTCCTTCGCCGCGCCCCGCATTCGTCCGCGCGATGATCAGGAACTCGCGCGACCGCCGCGCCGCCACGCATTCCCGCACCTTTGCCAGCATCAGGTCCATCGGAACAATGTGCTCGATGCCGATATGATGATGCGCCCGCTTTGGCAGCAACTGATCCTCCACCTCGATCGCCGCGAAGCCCGCCGCCTCGGCCATGCAGATCGTATGATGCATGTGCATCGGATCTCCCCACCCGCACGCGCCATCCAGGATGAGCGGCAGCGGTGACGCCGCGCGCACCTCGACGCCCGCCTGCACCATCTCGGTCAGCGACAGGTTGGCCTCGGTGCCGGTCTTCAGATAGCCCATCGACCCGCCGCCCAGATACAACGCGTGGAACCCCGCCCGCTCCGCCAGCTTCGCCATCAGCGGGTTGAGCACCAGCGGCGCAAACACCGGCTCGTCGTCATGCGCGATCATGGCTCGCAGGCTGCGGTACGCGGTCGCCATCTTGTGCCTCCCTCCCGGTGCTGGCCTCCCGGTGCTGGCCTCCCGGTGCTGGCCTCCCGGTGCTGGCCTCCCGGTGCTGGCCTCCCAGTGCTGGCCTCCCAGTGCTGGCCTCCCAGTGCTGGCCTCCCAGTGCTGGCCCCCCAATTCTGGCCCGCCAATTCTGGCCCCCTAGTGCTGGGCCCCAGTGCTGGGCCCCAGTGCCGGCCTGCTTGGTGCCAGCGTTATCGGCCGCGTAGTGTTGCCCGCGACCGCGTCCGCCTCAAGGTCCCGCCGACGGGCATTCGCCGCCGAACCGCCGCCGCCCGACAACGCCTAGCCGCCGATGGCACCGAATCGTCGCACGCCGAAAGGTCGGAACGTGGAGCAAATGTAACCAATCCCCTACACGGTGGGGTTGATTAACGCCCGAAGAGTATAGTACGGGCTAAAGTGCTAAGGGCCGTTCCACGGCTCACGAGTCCGGACATCGACCGACGCGCCGGTAAGGATATCAACAACTCGGCCGCGTGCACGGCCAGGACAGGGAGAGACGTCGTATGGGAATCCCGTACACACCACGCATCGGCCGTCGCGGGCTGCTGCAAGCTGGCGCGACGCTGGGAGCGCTGCAGGTCACGTCCCCCTACATCATCAAGGCGCGCGGCGAAGAATCGATCAAGCTGGGCTGGGTCGATCCGCTGACCGGCAGCCTGTCCGCGCTGGCCGTCACCGAGACCGAGGGCGCCAAATATACTGTCGCCGCCATCAACAAGAAGGGTGGCATCCTCGGCCGCCAGGTCGAGATCCTCGTCGAGGATTCGGCCAATGACGTCGGAACCGGCGTCCAGAAAGCCCGCAAGCTGATCGACCGTGACAAGGTCGATGTGATCTTCGGTGACGTCAACTCCGGCATCGCCTACGCCATCATGGGCGTGACAGCCGAGAAAAAGATTCTCCACATCGTGCCCGGCGGTCACACCGATCCGATCACCGGCACGGATTGCAAATGGAATACGTTCCGGGTCTGTAACACCACCGCGATGGACGCCGCGGCAATCACCAAGACACTGGTGCAGAAATTCGGCAAGCGGTTCTTTTTCATCACTCCCGACTACGCCTACGGCCACACCCTGCAGCAGAATTTCGTCAAGAACCTGAAGGCGTTGGGTGGCGAGTACCAAGCTGACATGCTGCCGATCGCCGCCACCGAGTTCTCCGCCACCCTGATCAAGGCGAAGGCGTACAAGCCCAACGTGCTGCTGAACAACATGGGCGGCCTGGCGCAGATCGACTGCATGAAGCAGTTCGTGCAGTTCGGCATGGCCAAGGACATGGCGCTCGGCGGCGCCCTGTTCGAGATGGAAAGCGTCAAGTCGGTGCCGAAGGAGGCGCAGGCCGGCTGGTGGGACATGGAGTGGTGGTGGAACCAACCCGGCGTGCCGCACGTCGCCGAGTTTGTCGCCGACTTCCGCAAGGAAACTGGCAAGACCCCCACCGCGCGTCATTGGTTCGGCTACGTCGCGATCCACAGCCTGCGGCTCGCCGCGGAGAAAGCCAAGTCGATGGAGGGCATCAAGCTCGTGCAGGCGCTCGAGGACATGGAACTGCCACCCGAAATCGCGCTGCAACCCGGCACCGTCAGGTACCGCAAGGGCGACCACCAACTAATGCCCAACATCTTCACCGGCCAGGTGCATCCGCCGGAAGGCAACCCGGACAATGTTTTCACTGTCGCAGCGTTGGTGCCGGGCGAGGACGCAGCGGGCAGCGTCGCCGACACCGGCTGCAAGATGACCTATCCGTCCTGACCGCGTCGTGACTGCCAGGTCCCGCTGCCGCGCGCCAATGGCGTCGGCAGCGGACTTGTATCCAGCCCAGCGAAACCGCAACCCCAGCCTGGCAAAACCGCAATCCCCGCCTGGCAAAACCACCAACTGAAGAGCCGCCCGATGCTGCAACTCGTGCTGTTCAATGTCACCAACGGACTGATCATCGGCGCATTCTATGTGCTGATGGCGCTCGGCGTGGCAATGATCCTCAACCTGAGCAACGTCATCAACTTCGCGCACGGCAACTTCCTGGCGCTCGGCGGCTACCTGGCCTTCGTGCTGATCCCCTATACCGGGTTCTGGGTCGCGCTACTCGTTTCGCCCCTGCTCGTCGGCCTGCTTGGTTACATCATCGAGCAGACGATGGTCCGCCGCGTCTACAGCCGTGATCCGGTCTACAGTTTGCTGCTCACATTTGGCTTGTCCTTCATCATCCAGGATGTTTGCCGCTATATTTGGGGTCCCAACGGCCTGCCGCTGACCGTGCCGGACAGCCTGTCGCAAGGGCTCAGCGAGGACCTGTTCTTCATCACCGGCTACCGCATATTCATGATGTCGATCGTGATCGTTTCGATCGTCGGGTTGTTCGCTTTCTTGCGCTACACGCGGCTCGGCGTACGAATCCGCGCGGGCACGCTTGATCTCGATACGGTCGCTGCGCTGGGCATCAATGTGCGCCTGCTGCGGTCGCTGAACTTCGCGGTCGGCATCTTCCTTGCCGGCCTCGCCGGCGTGCTCGCCAGCGGTCAGATCGGACTCAATCCGAACATGGGCGACGACCTGCTGCTGCCCGCGTTCATCGCCATCATCGTCGGCGGCGTCGGCAGCCTGACCGGCACACTGCTCGGCGGCTTGCTGATCGGCGTCGCCTCGGCACTGACCACCGTGTTCTGGGCCAGCGCGCAGGAGGCGGTGATCTACGTCATCATGGCATTGGTACTGCTGGTTCGCCCGCGCGGGTTGATGGGCGAAGAAGGGATGTTCACGTGAGCGCCACAACGACAGCCAAGCCAGGGCAAGCGCGCCTCAATGGTCGCCCAGGGGTGCAGCCCAGTGGGCGGCCGGCACTGCCGCAATGGACGACCGCGGCGGTCATCTGGCTGGTCCTACTCAGCGCGCCGCTGTGGCTGTCGCTGGTCGGCGGCTACACTGCGCTCGCCTCGCATGTGGTGGTGATGGCACTGGTCGCCATGGCGCTGAATTTCCTGCTCGGCTTCACCGGCGTAATGAGCTTCGGTCACGCCGCCTATTTCGGGCTGGGCGCCTACGGGGCCGGGCTGACACTGCGTTATCTCTCGGATAGCACCTGGTTCGCGATGCTGAACGGCATCCTGCTCGGCGGCATAGCCGGCACGCTGCTGGGTATCCTGATCTGCCGACGCCGCGGCGTTTACTTCGCCATGGTAACCATCGCGTTCGGCCAGATCTTCTATTACATCGCCTATCGCTGGGACGACTTCACCGGCGGCTACGACGGGCTGCGCGGCTTTTCCCGCCAGCCGCTGACGTTCGGCCCGTGGACCATCGACATCCAGGGCAACGGCACGCTGTTCTATTACTTCGTGCTGTTCGTATTCGGTGTGTGCATCGCGTTGATGACGTTCCTGCTGCGCTCGCCGTTCGGCCGCACCCTGATCGCCATCCGTGAGAACCAGCGGCGCGCCCGCTTCCTCGGCATTTCGGTGGACAAGCATATCTGGCTGTCGTTCTCGATCTCCTGCTTCTTCGCCTCCACCGCCGGCGCGCTCTATGCCCTGCTCAACAACTTCGCCGATCCAACCTCGCTGCATTACAACCTGTCGGGCGTCATCGTGATCATGGTGGTGATGGGAGGCATGCGCAGCTTTTGGGGACCGCTGGTCGGTGCGGCAATCTACGTCGTGCTGCAGGACTACATCTCTTCGATGACGGTGAACTGGATGAGCTTCGTCGGACTGCTGTTCGTCATGGTCGTAATGTTTTTCCCGCGCGGGATATTGGGCATGTTGCAGCGGAGACCCTCAACGTGAGCATGCTGGAAGCCCGCCACACCACCAAGGCATTCGGCAGCCTGATCGCGGTCAACGACATCTCGCTCAGCGTCGCGCCCGGCGAACTGCGCGCCATCATCGGCCCAAATGGCGCCGGCAAAACTACCTTCTTCAACCTGATCACAGGGTTCTTCCCGCCGACCTCGGGCGAGATCATCCTAGACGGCCGGAACATCACCCGTTTGTCCGCCACGCAGCGGGTCAAGCTCGGCATGGCACGCACCTTCCAGATTACCGAGATCTTTCCGGAACTTACGGTGCATGAAAATGTGCGCATCGGCGTGGAGGCGGCATCCGGTTACAGCCTGCATATGTGGAGCAGCCGCGCCGACGCAACGCGCGTGCGCGCCGGCATTGACGAGATCCTTACGCTGACCAACCTGACAACGAAGGCCGATCGCCTTGTCGGCGAATTGTCGCACGGCGACCAGCGGGCCGCCGAGATCGCCATGGCGCTGGCATTGAAACCACGCGTGCTGCTGCTGGATGAACCCACCGCGGGGATGGGCGAGCAGGAGACCTATCAGGTCGCCGGGCTGATCCGCCGGCTGCACAAGAACAGCAACTACACGATCGTGCTGATCGAGCACGACATGCGGGTGGTGTTCAACTTGGCCGACCGCATCACGGTATTGACCGAAGGCACCATGCTGGCCGACGGCACACCGCAGGAAATCGCCGCGAATCCGGCCGTGCAGGCCGCCTATCTGGGAACGGCCGAATGAACGCGCTCGAGGCCGAGGGCCTGAACACCTACTACGGCAAAAGCCACATCCTGCACGACGTCGGCCTGGTCGCCGCCGAGGGCAAGATCACCACGTTGCTTGGACGCAATGGCGCCGGCAAGACCACGACAATGAAAACCCTGATGGGCCTGGTGCCCTCGCGCACCGGGCATGTGCGGGTCTTCGGCCAGGAGGTCACGCACCTGCCGCCGTATCGAATCGCTGCGATGGGTGTGGGCTATGTGCCCGAAGGCCGCCGCATCTTCCCCAACCTCACGGTGGAGGAGAACCTGCGCGTGCCCCTGGAACGACCGGGACCGTTCACCATCGAACGTGTCTATCAACTCTTCCCGCGTCTGGCCGAGCGCAAGCGCAACCGCGGCCGGCAGCTTTCCGGCGGCGAGCAGGAGATGCTGTCGATCGGCCGCGCTCTGCTGATCAATCCGCGCCTGCTGATTCTGGACGAACCCTCGCAGGGCCTGGCGCCGCTCATCGTGCGCGAGGTGTTCCGCATCGTGTCCCAGATGCGCGCCGACGGCATCTCGGTCCTGTTGGTCGAGCAGAACGTCCGCGCCAGCCTGGAAGTTGCAGACCACGCCTATGTGCTGGAGAACGGCGAAATGGTTTATTCCGGCCCCGCCGCCGAACTCGCAACTGACGAAGATCGCATCCAAGCCCTAGCCGGTGCCTCCGCCGAGGAATGGTCGCTAGACGACGTCCCGGCGTAGCAAGCAGGGCGGCAAAGCGAAGCGCCCTCCGCCACCCACAGGCACCTACCTACCGCTTCCGAGGCGACCCCACCAGATCCGACCGCCCCACCAAATCCGATCGCCCCACCAAATCCGATCGCCCAACCAAATCGGACCGTCCCACCAAATCAGACCGTCCCACCAAATCCGACCGCCCGGTGATATTGTTGTCCCCGCCCATCTCCGGACCCAGGAAGATATCGCGCATCCAGCCGATGGTCAGATCAATACGCACGCTCATGTCCAACTGATCAACCGACCACATTAGAATTCCCGTAACGAAGCTCTCATCCTGGAATTCCACCCCGCTCTGGTTCATCGTCAGCGGGTTCATCATCCCCGCAGGTACCGGATTTCCCGCGCCCCACACCAGCAACACTGTCGGCGCGGTCAGCTTGAAGTAGTTGCCCAGATAGCTGAACCCGTAGATACGTGCCAGGCTGAACAGGTCCGCATCGGCGACCGGCTGACTCGCCGCGGCTGCGGCGGCCTGATTGGCGAGTGCCTCGGCAAGCCTGGAGGTCAGCGGGTTGCTCATGGACCCGTCCCGCCCGTGATCGCCGATTGTCAGGCCCAGGAATGGTCGCCCGAACAGCCGGATGGTGGACGGCGCCAACAGCGTCTCGTTCAGTGTTGCTCCCATCATCGCCTCCCTGTCACTCGATGGCACGCCGCAACTCTAGCATCGCGACCATTTCAATTAAATCGGCATTGCGTCGTAGGAACGGTAACCTCACGTAATGTCGATGGCAAGCGCCGTCGCTATGCCGGCGCGGCTCGATGTGCATGCGACATCAGCCGCCGCGCCGCGATGTATGCGCGCGGATCGCAGCAGGTGCGATCGGGGCCCTGATGCGGCACCTCGGCCACATACAACCGGCCGCGCCGCTCGCCCCAAGGCGACTGATTCCAAGGCAACAGGCGCCCACGCGACAGCCGAGGACTGCCGGCCCCGGGCACCACGGCGATCCCCAGCACCGGCCTGGGATCAATGCCACGCC